>NZ_JAKLTP010000022.1:0-24434 GCF_022012365.1 Acinetobacter sp. SM34
ATTCATACCACTGAGTACTAGAATCAAACCAAATTGAGATATTTCCTCTATTTACTAAAGCACGATTATAAGAGGGCCAATTCGTTGTACGATAAATTTTAGGTGCTAGCTTATTCATTTCAGAATTATATTGTGGAATAAGACCTTATCGGTAGGTTTGTGCAACAAAGCCCCCCTTATTTAAAACTTTTAGGAACTACTAAAGAAAAACATATTGATGGAATATAAAAATAAAATAAGAAATAAAAAACATATTTTTTATTATTCTTATATAAGCTTATGAAATATTTATCATCAATATTTAAATTTTTACTTTTAAAGCCATAAACCACACTCATATATTCTAATGGATACCTTTTTTCTTGAGACCATTTAATAATTGCCTTCTCCCCTTTTAAATCTCCTAAATCACACTCAACTTTAGATATTAAATTACAAACCAGTACATAACTATATCTTTCATCAGCAACATCTTTAGCAGAAGCCCAAGTATCACCCCCTTGCCTACCAGTCCCCGTATTAAAATGCCCTTTTATTTCAACATTATATACCACTGTTTTTTTATAACTTTCATCAACATTATAAAAAAGGATAGCCAACTTATCAGGTAATTCCATAAACATAGGCATAAAAATCAAAAATAACCCAACATAATATTTTTCACTTTTTTTATAGTTTTTAAATTCCTCAATAGTCTTTTTTTCAAATTTCTTATTAGTAAATATAAAAAAACGATTAAAAGCCACATTATAACAACAGACCATATAGATAAAATCCTTATTCCATAAAACCCATCATCACTTATCACCCAATAAATAACAGCTACTGAATAGATCATTACCATCAATAAAGTTATAATTTTGAATTTAAAATTATTCACAAATCCCCCTAGAATTTAAATTATTCTTTGATTTAACTAAAACACTTGGTTTCGCCTTTTCCACTTCACTAAACAATGAAAAGGTCTGATTCACATAATTCACTACACCTGAAATCTGATCCATGTAATGCATCAATTCTGGAGTTTTTTCGGCTTGCATCAGCTTGATGGTTCTTGAGGGGTCATAGCCATCAAATTGGCAATAAAACAGTGGCTCTCCGCGTTTAAGAATTAAGTCTTTAGATGTGTCATGCCATTCAAATGCCCACATTAAGGGACGTGGCCAAATATGAATCGGGAAGCGCCCTCCAAAAATGGTGCCGGGTAAGGGATGTTTGCGATAATGTCCAAAAGCCTCGAGTTGCGTCAGGTACACCACTTCATCTGCAATAAAACAGTACGGCAATTTCAACTGTAAAATCGGTACTTGGGGTGTACGCCATTCATTTTCATTCACCAAGGTAATCAGTTCTCGTAACTTATTGGTGCGCACAGGTGATTGTTCCCCCAATACATTCACGATACTTGGTTTACCCTGTGCATCGCGGGAAAAGCGTAAATGAAAGTCAAATGGACAATTCACCACAAAGTAACGACTCTCCAACTGTAAGACTGCTGGACAACGACTGGCGGATTTTGCATGTTTGGTTTGAGATTGCGAACGCATGCGATAAGGTGGTTCAAAAAGGATAGATGCTTTATCCTCGGTTAAAAACCAACCCACCTGAATTGGACCCGTAGCTGTGCTAGGGTCACGATCTTCTACTATAAACTGAATGTGCATTGTTGTTATTCGTAAGTGTTAAACCGCAATATTATAACCGTAATTCTGATTGTTTTTTACCCTAAATTATATATTCATGCTTAAAATTACAGCTATCATTTGACGTTATATCCATGATTTAATTATTTTTATTCTAACCTTCGTCACTTTTAAAATTCGTAAAATCAAAAAATCCACAATTAAAAAAATTGTGGATCTGATCTCAAAATCAATTCTAACGTTCTCGTAACGCTTCCTTCGCTTTATTAAATGGCTTTAGTGTATATGTTTGAATAAAATATAATTTTTTACTAAAAATAAAACATTAAGAACTTATTTAATAAGGAGGTTGGGGTTTTATTTAATAAAGGTGTTGAATTTTATAAGTATAATTTTATTTCAATATTATATTTTGATACATCATGATTGTTTTTATTTGGTTAACTTCGGTATATGCTGATATTGTTATTAATAATTAGGCTGTTGATTATCTTTAAATAATGTCAAAAGGAATAGTGTTATGTCTAAGTCTCAAAATAAAACAGATATGAATCAAAGGAATCAACCGATAAAACAACCCCATCATTTACCACAGCAAGACCATAAACATAATCAGCAAAAAGATTCTGGAAAGCAGTCTCAAAATGAAAAATAAAACAGGATTTACTGTTATGGTCAGTATAAGATGTTTAAAGGGGGGAAAGCCCCTTTAAACAGGAAAGGAGTTAAGTATGAATATCAGACCTGTAAAAGCTCATAAAATGAATGAGGATTTTGATACATCGCCCACCGTGATTTATACCGGTGAATATGATGAGGAAAATCATTTGGTAAATGTATATAACTCATTGCAAGAACAATTGACAAAAATTATGGGTACTAATCAATGGATTTTGAATTCTACAGGTGAGGTATTTTTTATTGAAGAAGATGTACCTTATTTTGCTAATTAACAAGGTCAGGTGAAATAAATAATGAATACAGCAACCACATATCCACAGAAATTAGTGACATTCTATAAACTCGATAGCCCGGATATTCAGAGAGGTATATGGGCAAATTATGACAAGAATGGAAACTTTCTAAATTTGACCAATTATTATGGTAAAAGATTAGACCTGATCGGGCCGGATCGGGTACGTATAGATGGTGAAGTTTGGGTATGCAAAGAACATTTTAAATAAATAGATGCGTATGTTCTGTTGAATAAGAATTTTAAATATAAAATGTAGCATAATGAATATAACTAAAATAAAAATTAGTATTTTTAATATTTAGTATTTTTTGTAATGAAATGGAATGATTCAGCACAAATTATTTTAACTTATCAAGTTTAAATAAGCCCCTCCATATTGAAGAAAGGGCTTATATGGTAATGTTGTGCCTTGCTTAAGCCGCCACCCAATGACTTTTGACTTCTTCAGCATCTACATTGAGCATAACCTGATTTTCTTTAATTTCACTCACCCATGAAAGTGGAATAAGGTGATGACTACCTTCTTCATTTCTTGTTAACTTGATTTGATCTGTGCCTTGAAGGTGATCTACTGTTCCTACTTTTTTACCATCTACGGCAATTACGTCAGCATGTTTAGTAATGTCATTTACATTGATAGTAGCCATTTCATACCTCTCCTGTATAGTGGTAATCTTGCACCCTCTAATTTAAGGCATTCTCGAATCTTTGGCGCTATATATATGCAAAAGGGAACAAATCTTTAAGCAACTTTACTTTAGTGCATAAATATCATGCTTTAGAAAGAAATTTTTGCGTTATAGCTGTTTAAAAAATGCAGCAGAATTTAATACTTAATTCTTTTCCTTATTTATGATTTTTATGTTTTATATATGCAGATCAATCCTGAATTAAAATGGCATAGCTTGTTTTTTTATCATTTTAAATAATAGAAATGCTGCGCTACCAGCAAATAATAAATATTAAAGTTGAGTTACTGCTGTACGATTTTTGGGTACAGCAAGATATTCATCCTGCATTTCAAAGAAGAATTGATTTGCTTCATCAGCGTTGCTATTCAACCAATCCATCCTGGCATTTTCTGGAATGACGATGACCGAGCGCTTTTCATCTTTGGGTGTGTGAAATTGCTTCATAAAAGGATGATGGTCAGCATTGATAGTTAACAGACTCATGGATCGAACCGGTTTATTCTCAATGACTGCATTTTCATAAATGGCGGCGAGGGTAAAGGGCAGTCCATCTTTGCGGAAAATCGCATACCAGTGCGGTTTGCCATCTATATATTTGGGCTCGAAGATGGCATCGACAGGCACCAAGGCAAACTGATTTTTATGCCATGCATGACGAAAACTGGGTTTACTTGCCACGGTTTCAGTTCTGGCATTATAGGTGTGACGAGCATATTTCAATTCTTTTGCCCAAAAAGGAATAAGACCAAATTTGGCAACATCCCATTCAGGTTGATCTGCACCATGCATTAAAATTGGAGCATCATATAATGGGTAAATATGATCAGGATATTCAAACTGAGGCTCGGAAAGGCCTAGCAGAAATGCTCTATTTTTTTTAATTGCTTCAAAATTTGCGCACATGGAGCTGTCTCTGAATTTTTTCTTGATAATCATTACAGCAAAAAAAATTCCTCATCATTATTAATCTTACAAATTTAGCACCATTCATATTAAAACCAGTAATACGCTGTTTTAAGGTGCGAACAAGTCTGGACGCAAACTGAGCAGCCAGTGAATAAAGCACTCGGTCAGATCAATATGCTTGGTCTAAATTAAGGTGAGTCATATTCATATCTATATAAGTTTATTTCGGCATGGATAAATATCTCTCCATAATGCGTGCTTAGAAAAGTTTCGGCTTCAGTTTGAGTAATGAAAATTTTTGCCATATTTATATCAATTGACCAATACCATGGGCTGGCAAAGGCCAAATCCAGATCCGACATTTGCCAATTATGGCAGTCATCAAATTGATCTCGATAAGCGAGAAAGCTTTGATTTTTTTTTATGCAATAGAGTGTCATGGTATTCACCCCTTTCACGGGTAAATTAGGATTTTAAAGGAGCAGATTCATTGAAACTTTTAAAAATTGTGAACAGCAAAAACACAGATATTAAAAGCCAATGATAATCATGCTGTTATATTTTTTTGTAATGACATTATCCGACAAGCGGTAAAATAGCTCAACTAGATGTGCCGATTAATCAAATAAAGCCCTGACGTGAGAGCTTTATGAAATTGCAGGATCAATATTTTTTAATGGTGTCTTTTTTTCTTGCCGCCACCATCTTGCTTATTTTACGGTAGCCCAAGCAATATGTTCCGCATCATCTTCGGAAAGTCCACGTTCTTTTTCACTGTCCTCAATATGTTTCGCTTGTCGCTTCTGCTTCTCTGTATAAGCTGATTTATCGCCTCTAGGCATAATGTATACCTCTTTAGATTTACAGCTTTATTTATTTAAGCAAAAAAAAATTTATGATGGGTAATAATATGTCGAGCTTTGGTGTGGGATTTGATTCCTCATGATTCAAATGATTTACAGCGTTCTAACTGTTTAAATGGTTTAGCCATTAATAATCGTACCGCCATTCACATGAATGACTTGACCTGAAATATAACTGGCTTCATCCGAAGCAAGAAATAAATAAGCTGGAGCGACTTCACTGGGTTGTCCCATTCGTCCCATGGGCGTTTTTTTACCAAAATCTTTTAATTGCTCTTCATCAAAACTGCTCGGAATGAGAGGCGTCCAGATTGGACCAGGTGCTACTGCACCGCTATCACCGCCGGTGATCAGGGCAATTTTGTCTTTTAATTTATTGCTTCCTTGATGGTTGGGTTTGATGACTTCTGGTTGAGGATGCATTTGCGATTGAATACCCGGTTGATGGGCTTGGACTTCTATTGATGGGCTTTTTGGATATTTATACATATTCTTTCTGCTCCACTATTTTTTAAATGCTTAAAATATATTAGGAGCTTTATGAGAGGGATTTAGATGGAGCAAACATTAAATAACACAATGCATGAGAAAATTATCAATGCTTATATAAAGGACCTTTTACATTTAAATTCAGTTCAGAAATATCATCTATTTAATAACCATTTTAGAGATCAAATCATATTTTAAGTTTTGGCTTTACCACTGAGCAGTGGAATATTATCTCTAAAATCAAAGATCATTCAGGTTACATTAGAGCTAACAAAGTAAGCCATACATTAACATCTGATTCCTTATGATAGAGATCAAACTATAAGTCAAAGGCTAGAATCTTATGATCAGAATTAAAAACCCGGCATCAGGTGAAGAACGAATGATTAACAAGGTCTTGGGAGATGAAGTCACCTTGGCCAATGCCGAAGATCATGCCGGTTATTATGATATGGAGAATAATCAGTTTATTCCCAAGTTGAATGAAACCAATGAGCTGATTGGTTTTGTGACACACTCGGATCATGCTGTTTTATGGGAAATTGTGAGATAACTTTTTTATAAACTTTCTAAGAGAATTTTCTGAACTTACTTTTCCAGTCTGAGCACTGTATTGCCTAAAACTATGCTTTATAATGCTGTGCATGAATAGAGCATACCGAAACAAAGTTGAATTTTCTCTCATCCATTGGACTGTAGAACAGGATGGTTATTTGATAGAAAACCATTCTCTGAGTTTAGCCGAGTTACAAAAACGACTTCCATTTACTGAAGATCAGATCATCCAGCGAAAAGAAAGACTGGGTTTGTTTAGAAGAGAAAGGCAGTTAAAAAGACTTTAATGCTTATCATAAAGCCAATAAACGGAGATGACTGAAAATCTATTTAGTTTATTATTCAATGATCCCGATCATCGGGGTAATCCTCAAACACATAATTTCATTTTTTAAGTCTTTTTACATTTTTGCTGTAAATGTTGAACGGTGAAAATGTGTCATTCTTATATCCTGAATGATCCAACGACACAAGGATAAGACATGAAAAAAATAGTATTAATAAGTTTGGTCATCATGCTTGGCTTAACTGCATGTCAACGCGATACCGATAATGATCAGCAAGATCAAACCACATCTCCAAGCTCCATGGATAAAAACAAATAAACCTTAAGCCTGCTGACCAAGTGGGCTTTTTACATACCGATCTGTCGAAATAATAGAATGATTGTAATTTTGCATTTTGATATATTTTGCTAATGTCACGGTGCTTCAATTTATAGAAAATAACGCCCCAGCAATTGGCTGTCGTTTCTACGCTCACTCAGCGTATTCGTATTTTTACCTACCGATTATGTAGGTATTTTTTATCTTTTTATTTTGATATTTATCATTTTAGTACCCATATTATTAAGTAGAGATAGTTTTTCTCAACTAGGTGGGTGAGGTTAAATTTATGTTTAATTCTCTTCGTAAATTCTTCTGTCTACATGTGTATGAATACAGCTGGGATCATAAGCATGGATATATTCAGGAATGTCGTAAATGTGGAAAAAATGATTAACTTCATTTAATCCCAAAGAAACTGTTATGCCATTTAAAATCTGAAAAAATTTAGATGATGAGTTTTTATGCTGAACAAGTTTGGTTTATAGGGATGACTTGCACAAAAGCCAAAATAGGCAGTGTTGAGCTTAGAGAGCAATAAGGAAATCATATCGCCGAACGTTTTTATAAGCGTTGAGTAATCAATGTCAATGTGCTTGAGACTGTCTTTTTATAGATCAACTGCATAGATGAATGCAATTTACATTGAATGAAATTGACACAAAGTTAAGATTGGCTCATAAAAATTAAATAGTAAATTAATTAAATTATATAGACTAAACAGAGGGTGAAAATAAGATGGCTACTCGAGAACCCATGCAATTCAGTCAACATAATCAAGAACCCAATAAGCCAAATCAGCAGCAACAAGAAAATCCAAAAACTAATCAACAAAATCAGCAACAAAATCCGCAGAAGCAACCCAACCAGCAAAATGACCATCAACAAGAACATTTCCGCAGACAACCGAAATAAAATTGAGCTTTCATCTTCCTAAACTTTCACATAAGAAGAGAAGATGTAGCTTCAATTTTTTGCAGATATTGTCTTATGGCTATTTTCTTTATTTATAAAGGTAACGATTATGGATTCAAGACAAATAAAAATGATCCTGGGTGTGATTGCAATTATTGTTATTGCTTTAATTCTTTATTCTATGTACGAAAGAAATAAAGATGAAATGGGAGGCATGCCGGACAGACAGGGCAGCTCAATGTTGATTCCTGACAATGAACCACTCATCAATGTGTAAACTAAGATAAGCGTAAAGCAACTCACAAAACTTTAAATCAATAATAAGCCCTCAACTGAGGGCTTATTTATATCTATTTCATATTCTTAAACTTAAGGACTACACGATGATTGCTATCGAATAACTTTAATTCATGGTTGGTCGCCTCATAGCTGACAACCTGGGTTAGAGCTTGTGCAAACTTTTGCGGTAAGTCGGTTGGATTTAAACAGGCTTTCTCTGTAGTGGCTAAATTGGAAAATTTAATTTGGGTATCTTGTACAGCATAGCCTCCCATAAATTGGTTGCAGCCATCACTACCGCTGAGTTGGCTATTATCAAAACTGAGCATTGGAACGGCAGATAAAACAGGATCAGCTTTATACTTAACTTGATTGATTTCGGTCATCACCTAGTTTTTGTTTTGTAATTTTGCTAAATGCCTTTCAGTAGAGGGATTTGGCATGGAGGAAGTACAACCTGTCAAAACCATAGAGGCAGCTATGCTGGTTGCTATCATCATTTTACTTAACATTTGCTTTCTCCAATTGATTTACTTTTTGAATTGTGAGGCAAACAACAGATGATGATTTTATAAAAATTTTCTTAATTCATTTGATTATTAACCAATAATCCACATAAATTAATCGAAAAATATACATGGATGATTGGACATAAGGGAAAGCATAGTGCCATTGTAAAAGCCCTCAAGTGAAGGCTTTTTTACAGTAGGTTAATTTTTATTAAGGAAGTTGTTATGAAGATATTTTAACCATTCCAAAGTGTCTTCTTTTTGATTATTTCGAAGTATTGTTAACCTCCAGTTTTTTACATTCCTCATTATTTTTGCAATTTTTAATTTCCGCCACATTTTTAGTTTGACTTGTTATTTTTTGAGGCTTAGAAGGAAAATCTAGAGTAGGGATAATTTGCATTGATGCTAAGGTTGAAACAGATGTGAATGAAGATAGAACAACTAAAATTGCTAAAATACAGCGTTTTGAACCGAACATAATATTGCCTTGAAAAATAAAATAAAAATTAGTTAATTTATCTATTAAATAGCGATTTAATTTAATAAAAATTATTATGAGTTGAATATCACCAAAACTTGGTATTTTTTATTATATGGAGTAGTTATTATGTCTAATATAAAATATATTGACTTTTATGAATTTTAATATATTTATTATAACCAATTTTTATAAAAATAACTCATATATTTATCTATGTATGAGTTAAAGCTATATATTCATAAATAAGTCAAAAAGGTAGAAAAAATTCATATTTCACTCGAGTTAATCTGCCTTGTCTTATTGATTCAAAAGATAAGATGAAAAGGTATTTAATTATGAGGGTAGGGGGAATTAAAGCATAATGCAGATGCTAATTCTGTGCTGTTTAGGGAGCGGTATTGGTATTATTAAAAGTCACTCAAGTGAGGGCTTTTCTTTCCTTAATGAGTGGGTGTGTGAGCAGCATACATAGATTCTAAACTTTCATGAACAATTAGCATGGCTGATATTTTGGCACATTTACCCTTGTCATCTTTAATGTCAATCATCCATTTTTCTACAGCATTAATCATATTTTCACAGAAAAAATTAACATCAATAGTTAGGATATCTCCATTTTGCATATATTTTACAGACCCAATAGTCATAAAGTTAACTGATATGGCTGGCTTATCTGCATACTGAAGTGTTTTTGTTTGGTGCTTAATAATATTAGTACCTTGGTGTAAAAAAGAGCAACGAGCCGCATAACACTCTGGAGCACCAAATATTACATTGTCCTTCTCATGGTGTAATATTTGCTTATAAGTGTCAGCTAAATACTTATTAAACTATATACAATATTTCTGCCCACTTGTCTTATTATATTTATCATCTACCGAAGCACAAATATCTGGCAAAGTAAGAGCCATAGCAATAGCTTCAAAATAATTACTGGTTTTTAGTGAAAGTTTTATTGAATCTAAATATTGCTGCATAAATCCCATTTTTAAATATTTTTACAATTAAATTTAAATATAGATCAAAATCCTATAATTATTTTCAGTGCTTAAGATGCTCAAGAAAGTGCTTCATCTATCCATTTTAACTATCAACGTGAGACCAAAACGAACGAATACCATTATCATTAAATCTTAGACCTATAGTTTTTTCGATAAAATAATCTGTTGCTGTATTCTGGTATGCGAGATGAACCCTGGCTGTAATGCTTCTATCGGGATTGTGGTTTATTGCACAATGTGGTTCTGGATTCTCTACAAGGAAGTAACCTTTTGTAATATTTAACCATTTTATAAAAATTTCCCTATTTTTTAGCATGTGCTCAATGTAAAAGTAGAGATAAGTTTTTATACCCATTTTTTTAATTTATTCAGAATAAGTACGATAAAAGTGTAACTTATATATTTAAGTTACTGCTTAAAAAATATAGAAAAGTTTTCAAGTATGAGCTTTTTTATTCTTGTAAAATTTATTCTTCAATTTCTGAAAAGTTCGTTTTTATATCTGTAGTCTACAAATTTTAATAAAAATTTATTTTTTAAGATTTTTAGACTCTTGAAGTACAAGTACAGGCAATCATATGCAAATATATGCAACCATGAAAGAAATTAACTTATTGATAATGCAAGGATATGCAAGCTAATGCAACCTATTGCAATACAGCATAAACTAAGTGGATTCTACTTCTTCTATTATTCCATCGTTGGTACTTTCATGCCTTTTTGGAGCCTGTATCTGGAAGATCAGGGCTTTAATTATCAAGAGATCGGATTGTTGTCTTCGATCGCAATCATTACGCGCTTTTTCGCGCCGTTCATTTGGGGATGGCTTGCCGATAAGTCAGGCAAAAGAATGTTGTTGGTACGAATTGCGACCTGGATGGAATGCTTTATTTGGTTCATGATTTTTCTGGTTCCGAATACCTTCCAGTCGGTAGCACTGCTAATGCTGATTTTCAGCTTTTTTCAAAATGCCATTTTGGCGCAATTTGAAGGGGTAACTTTATTCTGGTTGGGCGACAAGCGCACTCAGCTGTATGGAAAAGTAAGAAAATGGGGCTCTGTTGGTTTTATTGTTGGGGTGTTTGGGATTGGGGCTTTACTCGAAATTGTTCCGATTTCTATGCTTCCCCTGATGTTGTTGTGCATTGCATTTTTGGCTTTCCTCTGGTCTTTTAGCATTAAAGAGCCCAGTAGCGCTCCACAGTCGCAACAGCAATTAGAGCCACTCTTGCCCATATTAAAACGACCCGTAGTCGCTGCATTTTTTGCAATAGAGTTTGTTTTATTATTTTCTCATGCGCCATTTTATAGCTTCTATAGCAATTACTTGCATCAGGTTGGTTATAGCACCACTGAGATTGGTCTGTTGTGGTCAGTTGGGGTGGTTGCAGAAATCATCATGTTTGCCTTTGCGCATATTTTCTTAACCCGATTTTCATGGCGTAGCTTGGTTAGTTTGTGTTTGGTTTTAACGGGTGTGCGTTGGGTTGTGGTGGGATTGTTGCCTGACTTATTTATGGCACAGTTTTTAGCCCAGAGCATTCATGCTTTTAGTTTTGGCCTGTTTCATATGATTGCCATGCGCATTATCTTTCAAAATTTTTCAGCGGGTCAGCAAGGCCGTGGCCAGGCCATGTATAGCACCATGTGGGGCTTGGGAGTTGCCCTGGGAAGTATTTTGGCTGGAAAATATTGGCAAGTGATTTCTGGAGAGATGGTTTTTGTGCTCGCCGGGCTTTCAACTGTTGTGGGTTTGCTGTTTGTACGCTGGCTACCGAAATATATCCAGCAAGCCTAAAAAGGCCTTTAAAGAAAAGTCAGTATTCTATGCCCTGTGTTCAAGATTGTGGCCATGATGCTGCCTGTTATGGTTTTAGTCAGCTAGGCAAGGGTTTCTATCAAGAAGCAATGGTGATCTGATTTCGTCCCAAAGCTTTTGAGCGATACAGGGCACGATCCGCCAGATTAATAATATTTTGCAAGCTCAGCTCGGTGGGTAAGCTCTGATGGGTAATGCCAATACTGGTGGTAATAAATAATAAATCTCCCTGAGGGAGTTGCATTGGAGTTAATTCAATTTTATTGCGAATTCGTTCAGCAATGGCTTGAGTTTCTTGCAAGGTGGTGTTCATCATTAAAATCAGGAATTCTTCACCGCCTACACGAGCAAAAAGTTCATTGCTACGGATATTATCTTCAACCAATTGCGAAAAATGTTTAAGCACCAAATCACCAGTATGATGTCCATATTGATCATTCATTCTTTTAAAATGATCCAGGTCAAGCATCACCAGTGAGACTGAGTGGCTCTTAGCTTCACTCAGATATCGTTCCCCTTTTTCAAAAAGGTGACGTCGGTTAATGGTATTGGTCAAACTGTCGTGATTGGCCAGATACAACACTTTTTTATACAGTTCACGGCGGTTACTGGTAATAATGCACAGAACGAGGGGGGCGAAACCCAGCATACATAAACCAATACGCACAGAAATAGTGGTTGATAAATATGCCGAGGAGGAATCGGATAAATAAAAATAAGTCAGACTATGATAAGTCACCAAACATACAATGCTGTTAATGATGGCAACGATGAAAATAGGATAACTTAAAGCAGCCCAAATTAAGGCAGCCAGAGGATAAAGCAAGGCACCCGGTCCAGTGAAAATATGGGTAAAAGTCACTGAAATAACAATCGCAATCAGTGGTAGCAATTTGGTCAAATGAAATTGATTCAGCTTAATATTTTTTAAATATTTTCCCATTTCCTTTAATGTGGGGAAAAATAAAATAATCGGCAGAATGGTAATGCAATTGATGATTTCACCTGCCCACCACATGCCAAAATCAATCCCAAGACGTTGCGTAGACATGAAGGTATTAGAAAGATAAGGCACAGTCGCAATAGCAAACAAGGCACTGGCCAGGCAACCACCCAAGGCACAAATGGTAAATAAATATAAGAAGGTAAAACCTTGATTATAGTTTCGATAATTTAATTTCCAGTATTGGATAAAAAATAACGAAATTATCACGTTAATCAGATTTGCGAGGCTAAGAACAAAGGTCAGCAGCAAAAAGTTACCAGTTAGCAGATCTGCCAGCATATAACCACTAAACGCACCTAACCAGCCACCTAGGGTTCTTAAATGCTTAAAACGTAAAAATAATCCCAGCAAAACTGCATTTGCAGGCCATAAATAGGCTAAAAAGGTAACAGGTCTGGATAGAATCCCGCACAAACAGCAGCTCAGGACCACAGCGCCAATAATGAAAAAGGCAGGGGCATGTTGCCGTAACGAGGATAATTTAGATGAGGTTAGCAAAGTATGCAAAGATCACGTCCTTGTCACTCTAACATGGCGACTTAGTCAGAAGGATTAAAAAATTATTTTGCTATACTCTTAATTAAATTGAAATATTTTCAAGACGAATGAACATTTATTATATAGCTGTATCGTTATAAGTGGAGATTGTTATTTCGGTATTAGTCGGAAAGAATTGATTCTTTTTAGCTTGGCCGATTACTTTTTTGGGTAAATTCAGCCTGAAATTATATTGTTGTAATATGGTGATAAATACTGGTTTTTCATAAAAATATGCTAAGTTATAGCAAAGGATTTTTAGCACTGAATTGATGTATGAAAAAAACATATTTTACAATTTTACTTACATTGTGTTCATCAGTTGCGATGGCAAATGACAACCAAGCTGTAGTTGCAACAGAAGAAACGGATCGAGCTGAAAATTCGAATACCATTCGTATTGTGACTCGTCCAGAAATTGTTGGCTTATGGGGAATGCAAGTGGCCAACAATAATAAATGTATTGAATATTATAATTTTAAAAGTAATAACAATGTCATCATCAAAAGTGGTCAAGAGTGGTCATCTGGAATTTATGACTTTCAGCCGGCTCAAGAGGAGCGCTCTTTATTGTCTGCACTGGTTTTGCAGGTAAAGTATGACAATAATGAAAAAGATTGTTCGGGTCTGCAGGAAGACCAAACCGGAGAAATTTCCCAATATTTTGTGCAATGGAAGAATCCATCGACCATTAATTTCTGTAGTAATGACAAGGCAGAACAATGCTTTGCCACATTACACCGTGTGCTACCTTAATGACTATTTATATTTTTTATACATAACTTTTCAGCATATTAAAAAACCGCTCATAAAGAGCGGTTTTTTAGTCTTAAAGCTTTGTTCAAGAAGCTTCTTTATAGGCTTCTAGTTTTTTCAATAAGTGTTTTTCCAGATAATGAATATCCATGGCTTGAGCACAGAAATTTTCATCTTCCAAAATTAAATCTCGATGCAGCGGAATGTTGGTTTTAATTCCGGTCAAGATCATTTCTTCTAATGCCTGTTTCATACGGGCAATGGCAGTCTCACGATCTTTACCATGGGCAATGAGTTTAGCGATCATTGAATCATAGTAAGGTGGAATACTATAGCCTTCGTAAATATGTGAATCTAAACGAATACCGGCACCACCTGGAGTGTAATAGTGCTCGATTTTGCCTGGAGATGGAAGGAATGTGGTTGGATCTTCCGCATTGATACGGCATTCCATGGCATGACCACGACATTCAACATCAGCCTGTTCAATCTGTAGGCCAAGCCCGCCAGCAATAAGCAGTTGTTGTTCAATGATGTCGATACCAGTCACCATTTCAGTGACTGGATGTTCAACCTGAACACGGGTATTCATTTCAATGAAGAAGAATTCATCATCTTCAAACAGGAATTCGAATGTACCGGCACCACGGTATTGCATCATTTTACATGCATTCACACAGGCTTCTAAAATTTCAGCACGTGCTTCTTCAGGTAAGCCTGGTGCAGGCGCTTCTTCCAGTACTTTTTGATGGCGACGTTGCAGTGAACAGTCACGATCATACAGGTGAATCGCATGGCCATTACCATCTGCCAAAACCTGAACTTCGACGTGACGCGGTTTTTGCAGGAAGCGTTCCATATAAACCGTGTCATCACCAAACCACATTTCAGCGTCACGTTGTGCCGCCTGAACTGATTCAAGTAAGGTGTCTACACGTTCAACAATACGCATACCACGACCACCACCACCAGAAGCAGCTTTAACAATCAGCGGGAAGCCAATTTCTTTTGCTTCTGCAAGGGCGTTGTGAATAGTCACTGCATGGTCACAGCCTGGTACTGTCGGCACGCCGGCTTTTTTCATGGCAATAATGGCAGAGACTTTATTCCCCATCAGGCGAATATGTTCTGGACGTGGACCAATAAAGACAAAACCAGAATTTTCTACAATTTCTGCAAACTCGGCATTTTCCGACAAGAAGCCATAACCTGGATGGATGGCATCTGCACCGGTAATTTCAGCAGCAGTAATAATTGCCGGGATGTTTAAATAGCTTTCGCTACTTGCACCCGGACCGATACATACAGCTTCATCACAAAAGCGTAAGTGCATCAGGTCTTTATCGGCATCGGAATAAATACCTACGGTTTTAATTCCTAAAGTTCTGCAAGCCCGGGTGATGCGTAAGGCAATCTCACCACGGTTTGCAATCAAAACTTTTTGCAACATTGTAAGTCCCCGTGGTCTTAGGCGCGATAGCGGAACAAAGGTTGACCGAATTGAATTACTTCGCCGTTTTTCACCAGAATTTCTTCAATCACGCCGCTTTGAGTCGCTTCAATCGGGTTCATGATTTTCATGGCTTCAATAATACCCAGTGTTTCACCGGCAGAAACGGTCTGACCCACTTTAACGAATGGTGCTTCGCCTGGGTTTGGTGCAGCATAGAACACACCAACCATAGGAGAGTTTTCAACTGCGCCGCGTGGTGTTTTTGCGACCGGTGCTGCAGCTGCGGCTACAGGCATTGCAGGAACAGCTGCTGCTACCACTGGATTGCGACGGGTTAAGGCGATGGATTGATCACCTTCTTTAACTTCAATCGCTTGTAAGTCAGACTCAATCATCAGGTCGATGAGTTTCTTGATTTTACGAATATCCATGAGACAGTATTCCTAATTATGGTTGCGTAGAAGGTTGGATTTTATCGATGGCGAAGTCCAGTGCAGCGGCATAACCTTTTGCACCTAAACCACAAATCACGCCAACGGCTTTATCGGATAAATATGAATGATGTCGGAATGCTTCACGTGCGTGTACATTGGACAAATGAACTTCAATAAAGGGAATGGCAACACCAAGAAGCGCATCACGTACTGCAACCGAGGTATGGGTTAATGCTGCAGGATTGATAATGATGAATTGAACGCCTTCTTTTTGTGCCTGATGAATTCGGTCAACAATGGCACCTTCCCAATTGCTTTGGAAGGTATCTAGAGAAAGAGATGCATTTTGAGCTTGAGCGATGAGCTTTTGATTTATATCATCCAGAGTAAGGTGTCCATAAACTTCAGGTTCACGCATACCTAGTAAATTTAGATTCGGTCCATGAATAACCAAAATGGTTGAGCTCATTCAGCTTGCTCCAATTATAAGTTTGCAAATATACCTTGCAAGATGTCAGCAAAGTTTGCGTATTATGGCATATATTTCCGTATTTCTATTATGAATTGTTTGAATTGAAACGGAAGCTATGTGTCAAAACTGAGCTATATAATGGGAACTTTGCAGGTAATTGGCAATGTTAAAAAATGACATTTTTTATAATTATTACTATTTTTTACATTGTAAACTGAATTGACCAAAACAGTTCATTTATTTTGTGTAACATCCAGCGCAGAGTCATTAATTGTAAGCATTTCTTGCCAGCAGGTAGTATAGCGTGGAGAGCGATGGTGCTGTTTCATATGCCAGGCTGGATTGGCAGAATGATAGCCAATTTGTATGCAATCCGAGCCATAGCGTTGTTGCATTTGCAATAGGGTTTTCATTAAACCCTCACGTTGCTGAATCAGTGCTAAGGGTTGCCATAAGTCATGAGTATATTGTTGCTTAACATGCAAGGCACTAAACATCACTTCCACTTTAATGTATTTCTTATTTTCCTTAAATAAAACATATATTTGCTTTAATGCTGCAGCATTTAAAACAAGTAAATCATTGCTTGCATATTCCAGACCTAGCGCATGAGAAATACTTTTTTTATAGGGAGGGTTGGAGATCTTTTCATAGAGTGAAACATGTATGCAGGCACACAGTTGCTGTTGCTTGATTAAGCGTTTATGGGCACGGTTGACATGAAAAATGACGGCTTGTTTGATAATTGATTTTTCAGTCAATGCTGCAGCAAAACTTCGTGAAGAAAGGATTCTTTTTGCCGGTGTTGCAGGGTCATCCAGTGCAATACAGGATTGACCTTTTAGTTCACGAATCGTCCGTGCAATCGTCACTGAAAATTGTTTGGCAAGATGATGTTCATTGGCAAAAGTTAAGTCATAGCAACTATAAATTTCATAGTCTTGAAGCTGTTTGCTGATTTTACGACCAACACCCCAAATCTCGCTAGCCGGTGTTTCTAAAAGCAGGCTTTCATAACTGCATAAATCTAAATGAGGTAAATAGCATAGAGAGTTAAAACCACTTCTTTTTTTGGCAAAATGATTGGCCAGTTTGGCTTGGGTTTTAGTGGTGCCAATTCCCATACAGCAGGGCAAGCCAAGCCATTGCTCAATGCGCTGGATTAAGTCTCGACAATATTGTTCTACATCAAAATTTTCTGCATAACTGCTGAGCTGGATAAAACACTCATCAATGGAATAAGGCTCTAAATCATCAGGATGAAAATGCTGTTCCAGAATCGAAAAAAAGCGCCGTGACATATCTGCGTATAAAGCATAATTACTGGAAAATACTTTTACTCCCGCCGCTAAAGCCCATTGCTCAATTCCATGCCAAGGAATGGCCATACCGATATTTAAAGCCTTGGCTTCATTGCTTCGAGAAACCACACAGCCATCGTTATTCGAGAGCACCACCACAGGCTGGCCATTCAAATGAGGATTAAATACCCGTTCGCAGCTCACATAGCAGTTATTGATATCGATTAAAGCAAAAAGTTGTTGGGCCATTTTTATTCTTGAAATTGTAACGTTTTCAAGATTAGAATAATCAAATCGCTCAGTAATTTCAAATTTAAAAAATGAGGATAATCAAGAGCGCATTCGATAAAGAGCTTGAGCAGCCTGTAAGCTTCAGTGTAATTACAGTTAATAGCGTAAAGATCAGATTTAATGATGCATTAAAAATCAGTAAATTAATATTTTGATCATTACAATGAATTAAGTCGATACAGTTTGCGGGTTGGTTAAGTAGAAATATCCGTTAGATTAATAAGAGTCGTAATACATACGGCATATCCTAGTAATCTGATTGAGCAATCAGAATCTAGTCATCAATGCAAAGGATGGATATGAAAATGGCTAATCAACAACAATCGAATCCGCAAAGCGAAAACCAAAAGCATCAACAGCAGCAACAACAGCAGCAAGACAATCAACGTCAGCAAAACCAAGGCAATCAACGCCAACAGCAGCAAAAAAACCCTCAACAGCAAAAATAATCCTCAGCCAAGCTGAGGATTCATTAAAAAGCCCCAAGTAAACTTGGGGCTTTTTATTGGTCTATTTTGAAAGGTAAAAATTGTGACCTGTTTGGGCTGCGTATTAATCCATAAGGGATACCGGCCATAAGAGGTATTAGCGTAATTTTTTTAAAATACAGGTCACCACACCCCAAATAATCAGCTGTTCTTCACTGTGCAAATAAATATCCGGATATTCCGGGTTTTCTGCTTTTAACCAGATATTCAATTCTCCATTTTTCTGTTTTTCTATCATTAATCGTTTAACGGTAAAGTCATTATTGATTAAGGCCAAAACGATATCGCCGTGTTCTGCCTTTAGGCTACGGTCAATTAAAATCTGGTCATCAATGTCTATGCCTGCATTTTTCATCGACAACGAATTCACGCGTAATACAAAGGTACTTGAGGGGTTATGCACCAGGTAGCGGTTTAAATCGATAAAGTCTTCCGCATAATCCTGAGCCGGAGAGGGGAAACCGGCAGCAACTGACTCCAGAGGATAAGGAATATCGAGCTGGGTCTGAATCTGTATAGGATGCAGTTCAATCTTCTGACTTCGGTCATCTGCAGGTTTGGGTTTTAACCAGGACTTGATTTGCAGTACTTTAGATTCTGGCACACGCATCACCACGGTTTTTTCTTGATATTGGGTTTTACGGCCGGCATTTTTGCGTTTGCCGCCGTGACCATGCTCAGTGCTTATTGTGGATTCTGTAGTATCGTGAAGTTTCATTTTAATCTTTTTTGATTTTGTAACTTTTTCAAGCTTAGCAAAAAATACTTAAAATAAAAAGTTTAGCTATGCTAAATCGTTCTAAGTTAAACTGTCGCTATTCGGTTTTATATGCCAGAGAAGCGCAATGTCAAAAAATTCCCAACAACTTTCACCCTTAGAAGAACTGATTGCAGAACAAAAGTTATTGTGTGAGGAGTTTGATTCCGCCTATATCCAGGTAAGTGGTGATGATGTGGTAGCCATTGCGGTGCAAACTTTAAATAAAGAACCGATTGTCGGGATTCGTAAAAAACCAGAAACTGATGAAAATATTGGCTGGTTTATTTACGGTGGCGAGTTGGAAGCAGGAGAAGACTTTTTCCAGACCATGACCGTTCGAGAGTTACAGGATATTTTACCTGAAGCGCTACCATACCTGGCTTTGGCTGAAGGTTTCCGTTTTATGATTGATCGTGAAGACTATGAAGATGTCTGGAAAGAAGAACAGTAATTCATGAGCCACTTCATCAGTGGCTTTTTTTGACACGTAGAATTTAAAACTCAGCGTTCTGAATAGAGGTATTATTTCCCAAATAAGCTGACTGCAAAGCGTTACATTTCTATGTTGGTGTATTTATAGACAATTATTGCGGCTATGTTAATATAATAGGTAAATACACCTTGTGTAACGGGAGTTGTTCCATGACAGCTTATACCATCATGAAAGCAGGCAAATATGAGGATGATATGATTCCTAAACTTGCCATACACGCTTTCCGTCATGCCTTTAACAAAGCATGTGCGGCAGCAACGGTCGTTTACGCAAAAGATCAGCAATTGCTACAACACGAAGTCAATGGACAAGAAACCGTGATTGCTGATTTGCATCAAGCCTACATTAGTGTTGATCATCTTCCTCAGGTTTTAAAACGCAAGAGAAAACAAGAGGCAGCTGTATAACTGAATGCCTCAACCAAGAATAAGGATGTTTGCCGGTCCGAATGGATCTGGAAAAAGTACCGTCAAAGAATATTTATTGCCCCATCATATTGGGGCTTATTTAAATGCCGATGACTTGGAACATAATCTGCGCTCGAGTCAGCGACTGGATTTAATGGCCTATCATCCTGCATTAAAAGCCCAAGCTCTAGTGGCTTTTCTTCAACAGAAAAAACGTCCTCAATCCGGGCAGCTGGTTGCTTTACTGCGACAAGAGCCTAACGTAGTGGATGACTGGAATATCCAGTTTCATGCATCAGAAATAGATTCTTATCTTTGTGCGCGGATTATTGACTATATTCGGCTGGAATTTTTGCGCTTAAAAATCAGCTTTACTTTTGAAACAGTAATGTCGCATATCTCTAAGGTTGAATTTCTACAACAAGCCCAGCGGCAGGGTTTTAAGACCTATTTATATTATGTTTCTACGGTAGATCCGCGAATTAATATTGCCCGGGTCAAATATCGGGTGAGTGTAGGTGGACACGCGGTTCCAGAGCAAAAGATTGTGGAACGTTATTACCGCAGTATGGATTTACTCATGCAGGCGATCGATGCCAGTGATCGTACCTATCTGTTTGATAACTCATCCAATGGCGAAAAAGCAGCCTTTATTGCCGAGATTGAAGCAGCTGAAATATTAAAAATGAATCCGGCACTTGAGCAATTGCCGTGGTGGTTTGCAGAAAAAGTACTTCAAGATTTTATGGAATAATTTTATAGAAGAATAATTCTTTATCTCAAAATCGCTTCATATAAAGATTATTGTGTTTAAACAAGCTGAAAAAAATCAAATAAGATTTAAACAGATCTGATATTAGCCTACGTCGTGTAAAGCGTATAGTGATTTATTAAACAAGCAACTCCATATTTAAGCTGCAAAATTCCATATTTTAAATATATTTTAATATGTAATATAAAAATATATATTGTTTCTGGGGCTTTCATTTATGCATAATTTCCTGCTCGCATTTCTAGGTGGAATTCTTCTCGGACTATCGGTGGTGGGATATCTGTACGTGAATGGTCGTATTTCCGGAGTCAGTGGCTTAATAGCGCAAGTTCTTAGCCCGCAAGCCCAGTTTAAAACGCCAGCATTCTGGTTTTTATTAGGATTATTGGTAGTGCCATTTTCTATGGCATGCTGCATGCCCCCGATATTGAAATAAAAGCCAGTCCTCTTATGTTGATTATTGCCGGATTGTTGGTAGGGTTTGGTACACGTATGGATTCAGGGATGTACCAGTGGACACGGGATTTGTGGCATTAGCCGACTGTCTAAACGTTCAATAATGGCAACCCTGGCCTTTATGTTTTCCGGATTTGTGACGGTATATATCATCCGTCATGTAACAGGAGCATTCTGATATGAAAAACATCTGGGCTTTTATCTTCGGTGGTTTATTTTCAGTCGGACTCATGTTATCAGGTATGTCTAATCCTAAAAAAGTATTAGATTTTTTAGATTTGTTTGGTCAATGGGATGCAAGTCTGGCCTTTGTTATGCTGGGTGCCATCGCCGTGGCATTTATTCCATTTCAAAAAGTGGTACATCAACAGGTACCTAAAACAGTGTATGGAGATGCCATTGATTTACCTAAAAACAATAAGATAGATTCTAAATTATTGATAGGCAGCTTGATCTTTGGAATCGGTTGGGGGATTGCCGGAATTTGTCCTGCACCCAGTCTGACTCTAATTGGTTTGGGATACTATCAAGCCCTTTACTTTATAGCCGCCATGTTTGCGGGCATGCTGATTCAGCGCCAATTGATGGGAAAACATGTATGATGCAGCATCCACAAGTTCAGCACTTTTTGATCAGCAGACCAATACCTTTAGCTATGTAGTGAACAGATCCTTCCAGCCTGCGTTGCGCCATCATCGATAGTGTGCTGGATTATGATGCGCCATCAGCCACCACCAAGACCACACAAGCAGATTTAATCATCGACTATGTTCATCAAAATAGCCTAAGCGTAGAATGGATTTTGGAAACCCATGTTCATGCTGATCACCTTACTGCATCGCAATATTTAAAAGCACAATTAGGCGGAAAAATTGCAATGAGCAAAAAAATTGCCATTGTGCAGGAAACCTTTAGCGCGATTTATAATCTGGACATTAAATAACTTTAATGCCAGTCAAACCTTTGATCATCTATTTGAAGATGGAGAAGTATTTAAAATAGGGGAGTTGGCAGCCTATAACATTCCTACACCAGGGCACACACCCGCGTATTTAAGCTATGTCATTGGTGATGCGGTATTTGTAGGCGACACCTTGTTTATGCCGGATTACCGCACAGCACGCTGTGATTTCTCCAAGGGCAGTGCAGCTACTTTATTCGACTCCGTTCAAGCGCTTTACCAGCTGGATGATCAAATCCGGGTGTTCCTCTGTCATGATTATTACCCGAAGGTAGAAAGGAATATCGCTGTGAAAGCACTATTCAAGAACAAAAGAAAAATAATATTCACCTGAATGAGCACACTACAAAAGCAGATTTTGTGGAGATGCGTAACCGCCGTGATGCTACTTTGTCCATGCCTAAACTGATTTTACCTGCCATTCAGGTCAATATGGATGGAGGGCGGTTTCCTGATCCTGAAGCAAACGGCATCCGCTATTTAAAATTACCACTCAATTATTTTAAATAAGATCAAGCATAGCGCAGAAGTCTAATAATCTAGTGTCATTCCGTATGCCTAAGACACTATTCAATATTTAAGTTTTTGATTTATTTTTAAAATGATTCTGCCATTCTGGTCAGGATTGGCATTCTAATCTCTTTTACTCGATATATCTTAATAAAATACCAGTCCTAAAATGCCCTATCTTGTAAAATAGCCTAAGCAAAAAATATAAGCTTAAAATGGCAATTGATTAAATGCCTATTATCGTCAAAGATAACCTATCTAAAAAGTTACCAAGGTCATTCCCAAAGCCATGATTTTAAATCACCAAATTCATCACAATGAAAGCACAACAGAAAAAACACCACTCGTTTTTATTCATGGTCTTTTTGGTAGTTTAAGCAATTTAGGCATGCTGGCTCGTGCATTTTACCCATCACATCCGGTTATTCAGCTGGATGTACGTAATCATGGTCATTCAGCACATTCAGCAACCATGAATTATGCCGTGATGGCACAAGATATTTTAGAAACCTTAGATGCATTGAATATTCAAACATTTTCCCTGATTGGCCATTCAATGGGTGGGAAAATTGCCATGCAACTGGCCAATAGTGCAGCTGAGCGATTAGAGCAACTGGTGGTTCTGGATATGGCGCCATTTGCGTATCAGGAAAGTCATCATGACCAAATTTTTAAAGCTTTATTTGCAGTAAAAAATGCACAGATTGAAAGCCGACAACAGGCGACCCAAATTATGCGTGAATATTTAAATGAAGAAATGGTTATCCAGTTTTTAATGAAATCCTTTAATAAAGGGCAATGGTTATTTAATGTTGATGCATTATTTCATCATTATTCAGAGATCTTGGGTTGGAATATTATTCAGCCATGGCAAAAAGAGGCACTGTTTATTCGTGGCGGTAAGTCGGCTTATCTTAGTAAAGATGAACATTTTAATGCGATCAAGCAACAATTTCCGCATGCCAAAATTCAGGTGATTGATGATGCAGGTCATTGGTTACATGCTGAAAAAACTCAACAGGTTCTGGATGAAATGAACCAATATCTAAACTAAGTTCTCATGCACAAAGTAACAGCCAAATTTTAATCTGGCTATTACTCAAAATCTTCATTGCCATGCTTGGCTAACAGTTGACCTTCAGCAGTTAACTGTTCAGCCACTGCAGCTGTTTTTCTAAGTCCGGGCATGCGATATTCACTATGTCCATAATCTTGAATGGATGTCCAGCGGCCACCCCAAGTTAACCCGACCGATTCAGCAACTGTTCCATAGAGTTGATAACCTTGCATTGCCCAAGGATCCCGTTCTGAAATAATTACTTTACCGTTACGTTTAAATGCAATATCGGCCGCTAAACCAAATTGATGATAACTTTGAAAAGCTCTGGCACGGGTAATATGACTATTTCCAGCCAGGGAATTCTGGCGCTCTGGACTACGATAACCCTCCAATAAAACCATTTCATAACCATATCGTTCTTGCATGATTTTAAATACCATTAATAAACGTTGTTTATAACGTGGATTCATTTTGTGCCATTTACGATCAGCGGATAGCAGGTCGGTATAGGAATGCTTATGCACATCTTCAATATTGGAGT
>NZ_JAKLTP010000023.1:0-23828 GCF_022012365.1 Acinetobacter sp. SM34
CAAAAAGCTGGTCGTTTTTTGATTTATGAAAGAGATCTATTGATAACTATAAGACTCTTATATAATTATGTGTGAAATTTGTCGCATTTTTGTTATACTATTTAAGTAAGGGTAATCATTCACATTTAGATCCAATTTTACAAAATTTCGTTGAGAATCTATCCAAAATGCGCAATACAACTCTAGGGTAGCAAACTATATGAGTCAAACAGCGAGTTATTTAGATACTAAATCTATTTTTAATTTAATTGGACAACATGCTGAGTTAAGCCTCATATTTCAGATGGTCAGTGAATGGCTAGAAGCCCGGATACCAGATTCAATGGTCTCCATTATGTTGTACTCTGAGACAGAACAAACTTTAAACTTAATTAGTGGTAGTCAGCATTTTTCCAACCGATATATAGAAACGGTCTCTGATCTAAAAATAGGTCCACATGTCGGTGCTTGTGGTGCGGCAACTTTTCACCGAAAACTGGTGATTTGTGAAAATTTAGCGATTGACCCTAACTGGGAAGCTTTCCATAACGTGATTCAAGAAGAGAATCTCAATGCGTGTTGGTCGATGCCTATTATTAATGCGCAGGGAACCCTCTATGGAACCTTTGCAACCTATTACCGTTCTCCCAAATGTCCAAGCTCTACTCATATTAACTTGATTTCTCATGCCGCATCTTTAGTTGCCTTGAGTATAGACCTGCATGCAGAACGGCAACAGAGACTGGCGCTGAATGACAAGTACCGTTCGTTCTTCACTTACCATCCGGACGCGATTTTTGAACATAATCCTGCAGGCATTATTCTGGATGTTAATCTTGCTTCTAAAGACCTCACAAAATTAAATCAGGAACAGACCAAGGGCTTACATTTCTCAAAATTTATTTGTGCTGACTTTCAATCCATAGCTCAAACTGCATTCGAACAAGCATTGAAGGGAAACAGCCAACACCTGGAAATTCAGGCAAAGAATGCCTTGGGAGAATGTTGCTGGCTAAACCTGACTTATTTACCTATTCAACAAGCTCAGCAGGTGGTTGGCGTATTTGGTATCGCCCGTGATATTACAGAGCGGCATGAAACCGAAGAAATGTTACGGCTACTGAAACGTAGTGTCGATGCGAATCCTCATGGCATCGTGCTGACCAATGCTTCTGCACACCATGTTATTGAATATGTTAATCCTGCTTTTGAAAGCCTGACCGGTTATAAAAAAGAAGAGGTGCTAGGTCAGAACTGTCGTTTTCTGCAAGGTCCTGATACCGATCCGGAGATGATTGATAAAATACACAATGCACTTCAAGAACGGCAAGAAATCCAGATCACCTTAAAAAACTATCGTAAAGATGGGAGCTGGTTCTGGAACCAGCTGATATTAGGACCAGTTTTTGATGACAAAAATTTCTGTACCCATTTTATTGGAATTCAGCAAGATATTACTCAACAGCAGGCAAATAGCGAATATATTGCCCGTCAGCAAACCCACCATAGTTTAACCGGATTAATTAATCATCATACCTTTGAAAAAATACTGGATGTCGCATTCCACATACAACATGAAAGTCAACAGTCCCTGATTGTCATGTATGTGGATTTAGATGGTTTCCAGCCTTTAAATCAAAGTTTGGGACACCTCAATGGTGATCAGCTTCTGATTGCTGTAGCAAATCGCCTGCGTCAGATCATTCCAGAAGAGGATATCATTTCTCATTTTTCAGCAGATGAATTTGGCATACTGTTGAATAAATGCCATGATTTAAAACAGGTCGCGGTCATTGCAGAGCAAATATTAAAAAGCCTGTCAGTTCCATTTGATATCGATGGCCATAAAATCCATATAAGCGCGAGTATTGGTATTGCAGATGATGACCCTCAGATAGAAAAATCTAACCAATTGCTTCATCATGCGATACATGCGATGAATGAAGCAAAAAAAGAGGGTGGAAATACCTGGCACTGGTATGCTTTTGACGCTACGCGCACACCAAAAATTGATTATGTGCGTATGCGGCATGAATTAATGGTGGCCCTAGAAGAAAAACAGTTTAAGTTAGTCTATCAACCGGTTATTGATGCTCATTCAGGCCAGTTAAAAAGTGTAGAAGCCTTAATCCGTTGGCAGCATCCACAAAGAGGTTTTATCTCTCCAGCAGATTTCATTCCATTCGCCGAAAAAACTGGTCAAATTGTAGTCATTGGCCAATGGGTTTTACAGCAAGCCTGTCAGGATATTGTTGAATGGAATAAGAAAAATGGCGCTAGCCTGAGTGTAGCCGTCAATCTTTCTCCCTTACAGTTCAAGCGCACAGGCTTTTTGCATGACTTACAAGAAACACTGGCCAATACACAGTTGCAGCCTGAATTATTAAAAATTGAAGTTACTGAAACCATGTTAATTGCAGGTGCTGACCGTTCTTTAGAAATTTTAATGGCGATTCGTGATTTGGGCATTAAAGTTTCTGTCGATGACTTTGGAACAGGATACTCAAGCCTGAGTTATTTACGTACTTTACCTGTTGATGAGATAAAACTTGATCGCAGTTTTATTGAACATTTACCTAAAAATGAGAAAGATGGTGCTATTGTAGCAGCCATCATTGTCATGATCCATAAACTAGGATTACAAGTGGTTGCTGAAGGTATAGAAACTCAAGCCCAAGCCCAGTTTCTCAGAGAATATGACTGTAATCATTTTCAAGGCTACTATTTTGCTAAACCGGCTCCCCTTACAGAGCTCAAGCTTAATTATAAGCCGGTAGAAGTCATATGAAAATAAATACAGTTTCACTATCTAGTGAGATGTCTTCATTTGGCTTTACGTCTGATTAAAAGGTGTCTACAAAATCGGTGGCTATTCATAATCATTAAGATGATAGAGTTATTTTTATTCAAGCTATTGTAATAGCAGAGATTTTACTTATAAAAATGAGTACCTTTTGAAAATTTAATTAAAACAAACATATGGTTTTATATATTGATCCCGACTCTCGGAATAAATTTTCATTAATTTTACAAACTACATAAAGTTAAAATTGTAGTTAGTTTGATAGCTAACTACAATGAAGAAACTAAAATAATTATGGGTGTATGGATATATACTCAAAAACTATTTTTCTAAATTCATAGATTTAACAGGTTTGGTTATATATCTACTAAATACTTAGGTCATACTTTCATACAACCACCATTTTGAAAAGCTTTTTCATTATAATCCACCTGTGGTATTGCTAGTAATATTTCTATTTCCAAACAAATTTTCATCAAACTTAAATCTAAAACGCACATATGCACCTTGAAGCGTAGTATCGCTATCTGCAAGGTCATCATCTTTATAGCCAGAAAAATTATATCCACCTGAAACCCATAGATTTACAGCCACCAAATAGCCTACTTCAGCACCCAACAAAATGCGCTTCCCTGAACTCATATCGGACCACAATGCGCCTGTATGTACACCTGCATCCCATCGTTCATTAATGTCATACATCGCACGTGCACTCAACATATGAGTCATTCCGCTGGACTCTAATCCAGAGAAAGTAGTATTCACATTTTTTACCGCATATTGACCAGAAACAGTAAAATCTTGCGTTGGATGATAATTCAGATGATTGGAGAGAATATAAACATGCTTTAAATAAGAATTTTTTAAATCTGTTTGATTATGGTCATAACGATATTCCACTTTCGCCAACGAATCAAAACGATTGCGTTCAGTATCGCGATATGCTAAACCCACTTGGAAGCGATCAACTAAGCGGTCTCCACTATTTTGGCTCTTACTGTCTGTTTGGCTGATTACATTTTTCGCCAATAATGTCACATCATCCGAGTATTTATAAGCCATCCCTAAATTATTCAAAATTGTATCCGCTTGGTCTGCCCAACGTGCTTCAATACGTGCAACAGCTTTCCAATCCGGATTTTTCAAGTATTCCACCCCCAATGATGCTGCTGTGCTGTCTGAACTCAGGTTATTAGCATTTGATAATGCTTTGGTTTGCTCAAAACTGGTGTTGGCATAAAAGCCTTTTTCAAGTTCCCAGCGATTACGCAAACCAATGGCAGCTTCAGCTTCGCGCGCACTGATGCCATCACGCACACGATATTCACTGAATGCGGTGCCATTGTTATTATACTTACTGTCAACACCAAAAACCGTGACATTACGGCGCTGGCTGCTATTTAAATCATACAAGCCATTAATACTTGAGACCAGTTCATGACGGCCATATGCTCTTAATTTTGCATTAATCTGATAATTTGCACCCAAAGCGAAAACTCGACGATCTGCTTCCGATATATCCTGTTCATATTCAGCAAACACATTGGAACCTTGCCAAGGTAGCTGACCCGTCAATTTTGTGCGGACCGATGTACCATGATAAGGAGCAATTTGCATGGTATTTAGTGTCGCTGGATCAGCTGATTCATCATAATATTTTAAGCCAAGCTCTAGCGCCACAATCCGATTGATCGCCCGTTCAATACTCGCCGAAACGCCTTGATTAACACCGCTCAACTGATCTTCGGTACGAATTGCTTCTAATTTGGCTAAACCAATCTTATCTAACTGAATGCGCCCTTTAATGCCACTTTCTTTACGGCCAGCGGTAATCGATGCAGCCGTATTGTAAAATCCGCTATCTGCTTGGTTATGATAAAGTTTCATCTCCAAGTCTTTATAAGCATAATTTAATTCAATCCGCCCCGCATTGCCTGATAATTTTCCAGATGCATCGGGTTCAGCATTAATCTGGGTTAAGCTATCAAGGCCATTATTCACATTCTCTGAACGGGCAAATTCAGCAATTAATTTACCTTTATCATTGGCAAATTTAACTACCGTATTCACACTGGCCAGTTGATCTTGAGCAAGTGGGTTATCGCTTTTGACATAAGCCCCCCCCACTTTAACATTCCCGTTCATTTTCATTAAACCCGATATGCCACCAACAGTGTATTCTTCGCCACCTTGGTCAGACTCCACGGTAATGTGTAAGTAAACTGGATTTAGATCCGCATCCACACTTGGTACTGGATCTTTTAAATAAATACTGTTGCTAAAAGAATCTACTTCATAATCGGTAAAACGAGTCAGTGTCGTGCGCTTAATGATAAGTCCAGGATTGTTACGGTCACGGGTAATTACTTCGACTTTTTCACTATTATCACGAATATCTTGTGCATTCACACTACCCAGGCTATAGGGGCCAGAAATACCCATTGCACGCTGTGCATTGACAACCTGCTGGGTATTGGTATTTGCTGCAAATGCAGTCACTTTATATTTATCTGTTTCTACTGCACCACGGACACCAGTTAAAGAACGGTTATACTGCCCCAAAGAGAGTCCTTCATCATTTTCAGTACGGGTAACATAATCACCATACATAGCATATGAACGGCCTTTATCAACACGCACATAAAACTTACTGGTCGATTGTGCATCAAAGCCTTTAGCGGCTGAATCACCGTAAACCGGATAATATTCATCAGGACGAATATCACGGAACAGCCGCTGATTTTTATCTTTGTCAGAATCATAGGCCAGCGTGAGTAAATATTCTCCTTTGACTCTGCCTTTTAAGAACAAAGCTGTCCGTCCAGTGGTACTGTGTTGACCATTATGAGAAGAAGAAATTTCACTAAGCTCTTCTTCAAAACTGTCATTTGAATTGATGCCGCTCAATTGTTTCGGATCAAACTTTTTAAAATTAATTGAGCCTTCAAGCATACCCACTGCAATGATTGGTCGCAAATCAGGTAAGAAACGTACAGGAGTACTGGCATGGAAAATACCGCTCTCAACCGATAATGTCCCCTCACCAGCTTCAATCGGTGCTTGAATAGGCACAACCAATGTACCATCTTCAACAAAGACCTGAATACCAGGTTGTTTTGGATCTAAGTCTAATAAGTCAATTTTACCGATTGAACTATCTAAGGTAATCGGCGTACGGCTTGAAACTAAAGTGCCATGACGATCGACAATTTTTAAAGTCACATTAAAACGGTCATAACCATTGGCTTGTGCTGCAGCCTTGCTCGGTTCAAGCCGCAACTTATCCAATTGATCAGGCGCAATCACTTCAATGCGTTTTGTGTCGCGGGCATTGCCCATCATATCCACTTGACGAACTTCAATCACATTGCGGCCTGCATGAAGATCTACCCCAATAAAATCGAGGCCTGAAACCTGCAAACTAGGTAAAACAGCCCGTTTACCGATACGCTTTTCTGACACTTGCTCGCCATTTACCCATAGCTGTAACTGTGTACCAGCAGCACCTTTCAACTGAACAGAAGTCTGAGCATAAGCCAGAATCTGCCCATCTTTTAAGTTCAGTATCTCTAATTGATTGTTGACCGCACTTTCTAAAGCGGTTTCCAAATTAATCATCTTCACTGCTGAGGGGGAGACATTCGGGATGACTAAAGCTTCAGAGATAGGGAGGGCAATTGCAGGTCTTATTCCTGTTTTATCTGGTTCAAACTGAACTTGTTTTAACTCTTTAATCTGCTCTTTGGAGAAGTCAAGATTACAGTTGGCTTGAACACCTTGCGCAGAAATACAGCCGCTGGCTGGCTGACCACGCACATCACTCACTTTAGAGAAAATCGGATCTAGTGTTAAATCTGAACGCAGCACTTGCTCCAAATTCGTATTGTCTTGTTCAATCTGTTTTTTCCGATCGGATATGCGCTGCATCAAAGGTTGTGAACACTGTAAAGCATCATCTGTAATGGCAAAATCTGCCCGATGCAGCTCGCCGCGTTTTAAATCCACAAAACGGCTATTGGGATCTCCCGCTTGACGGTTGCTGATCAAGACCAATTCAGAAGCCAAGGGCAAACTGGTACGATCAACTTTTAAAACGTGGGTTTTGGCACTGATGCCATAAAAATCATATTTCCCTTCACTATCGGTAATAACATAACTGCCATCTTCAAGATAAATCCGTACCCCCGGCACGCCAATCTCACCAGGATCCTGTATACCATTGCGGTTACAGTCAGTGAACACCTTGCCAACAATGAAGCCATCAGAAATCATGGCACCCGGTATGACTTCAACTTTTGCAGAAGCCTCATTGGACTCAAGACCTTGAGCATCTTTAGCACGTACACGGTTAATCCCATCGCCATTGAGCGCATTTGGCCCAATATAAACGCGGTATTGAACTTTAACTTCTTTATTTGGTGTAAGTGTACCTAATCCAAGTTTTAAATAAGGTCCCTTACCGCCAAAAGGATCATCCACTTTCATTCCATTTACGCGCATAGAACCTTGCACGTAGATAAATCCTCTAGGTAAAGTATCTGTAATGGCAACATTGGTCGAATCTATAGTGCCACGGTTAGCCACAGTGACCGTATATTCTTCAAATTCGCCAATTTCTGCGGTTTTATTCGATGCCGCCTTTTTCACAAATAATGACGAGCTGCTGTTTGCCGCTTCTGGATCAATCGGAATATCAATATTCAATGCAGGATCACCATTATTTAAGGTGAACTGTCCTGCATATGACCATTTAAAATCAACCGCTTTATCTGCTGGGAAACTTGGATAAATAGATTGATCACTCACAAATGTATAGCGAGAATTTCCTGGAATAGTGCTGGTATCCACCACGAAACTATAGGTGCCTGACTTTACCAACGGATAAATGAACTCACCAGCACTATTGGTTACTTGCTTTGCTGGCAGCGATATTAAATCGCCCGTTTGAGGGTTCACTTCAAAGGCAATATTATCCCCAATTGGCTGACCACTTTGATCTAGAAGCGTCACTGTTGCTCCAGCAACTGGCAAGCCTGTTTTGGCATCAAATACAGTGCCATACGGATCCATCAATACATTGGTATTAATATCTGTAATCGTAGCTGTGGATTGCCCTTTAGCATCTAAACAATCGGTTAGACGAATATCAACTTGGTCTCGCTTAAGCGTTTGGAGAACAGCATCAAATGAAATACCTTTGTCGGAAAATGTAGTCGGCAAGGTATACTGGAATACGCCTGTATTCATCCCTGTTTCCACGCCAATCACTTCTTCAATGTCACCTGTTTTCGTTGACTTAATCTGAATTTTGACCCGATCTGAACTAGAGCGGTCTGCATTGCAGCTGGCATATTGAGCTGCAATATAAAGCGGCTTATTCACACTACCAGTCGCTAAAATATTTTTAAAATCACCCGAATTATTTGTAATATTTGCTGAACCGCCCACGACAGTGGAAGCAGTATTGGACAAAACCGTTTTTTGGCTATCTGTCACCGCATAAGATACTTGATAGGTATTGTTTACTGTTGTTTTTGCAATATTACGGTTCATGCTGACAACAAGATCAACTTGCTCAGATGTATTCGCCGCAATTTGTGGAAAACCAACAGCTAGCTGATTTATCTGTGTAACGTCATTTGGAGCAATAGTGCTATAACTATTATTTGCAAGCTTGTATAGAATTTTAGCTTGAGCATTTTTGGCTTGAGCAGATTTAAATGTTGTATTTGCAGGCAACTCATCGACCAACAACACCATTTTCTGTAATTGGCCATCAACCATCACATCTGTAGGCTTTGCTGCTTTTTGGCCTTGGTTACTGATGCTTAAAGTATAGTTCAAGTCATAATTTGCTGTGGCAGAAGGCTCAAAAGTTTTTTGTTGTACTTCTTTGGTTGCAACTAATTTTGCGCCGTAGCTAATTGCGCTATCTATTGCAGTTGCAGTTGCATTGGTATTATCAACAACAGTTGCTTGATTGGTAACAACAGTTGCTTTAATTGGTAAGTTAAATTGCTGACCTTCTTTTAAACTTGAGCTTGTAGTCGCAACAACCCATAAATTAACGCTCTGCCCCACTTGTAAAGGCACTGTCGTTATTAATTGCTGGTCATTGGCATCAAATTGACCATTTTTATTGCTATCTATATAAATTTTAATATTACTGAGTTCATTTATCGTTAGGGCTTCTAGCTGAACATTGACTGAAGCATTACTATTGTTTGATAGTGTATTCGCCCAAATAACACGAACATTGGGTTCAATATCCTGTACAGGCGGTGACGTTAAGGTAATTGCATATAATGCTGAAACACTGACTTCCACAGCATTTGAAACTGACTGCTGTTGTATACCATTTGGTGCTATATACGTTGCATAAGCAATATTCTGAATAGTACTTCCGACTTCAGGGATATTCGCCGCATGACCGTACTGCGCTGACAATATAGACACTGCCAACGTGGATAACATGAAACTCATGTTCGGACTGACTTGAAATTGCTTCCGTCGCTGCACAGCGCTCTACCCTTTAACTCAATAGTCTAAATAAAAACAAATTTTAAAATTATCTGATGTGAGCACCTGCATTTAGCAAATGCTCACACTTAATCCATTCATTGCTGACGATCAAAAATCATCAAATGAATCTTTAATTATTAACTTTAATGACAAACTCTAATACTGCACTTGTACTTGGTGCTAAAGGTGTTTTCTCAGCAGCAACTGTACCTGTTGAACCATCTAATAAAGCAGCAGTCGAAGTGTTCAATGTTGCATTGGTTGCAACTGGAGAAGCACTTGCAATCACTTTCAACGTAGTATAAGCAGGTGTTGCATCACTAATTACCACATTAGTTACATCTGCATTGCCTTCATTGGTTGCCGTAATCTTATATTTCACACACTCACCTGGCTTAGCAGAGACAGTATTTTGAGTATAAGAACCCGTAGCAGCACCACTAGAACAGTTAGCTAAAGATTGTTCTTTCACTAAACGTACTTGACCATTTGTCACTGTGGTTAAATCAGTATTCACGAGTGAAACAACTGACTGACCGCCAACGACTGTAGGCGAGATTGTAAATACAACTGAGCTTGGTGTTCCAGCAGTTGCATTTGTTGGCGCTTGAACTTTGATGAGTAAGTTAACCGCAGCACCTCGGGCAATCATTAATGCACCAAGATCATTACCGGTTACTAACTCATTTGCATCAGCAATACCATCGTTATTTAAATCAACAAATAAGCTTGTTACCCAACCATTTACCGCCTGATCGTTGGTAAGCGTATATGGCAAACTACCAGCAGTAGCACCTTCAATGATATTACCGTTGTTAGTCAAAGTATGTTTGTAAACGACCGTACCACCAGGAGCAATTTGACCCGTGCGATCATTTTGCAAGCTAAGTACTCGATTTGTTTCTACAGTTACACGGTTAGACATTACATCAGTCAAACCAGTTGCAGGAGAGGCAACTTTGAATATTACTTCTTGATCACCGGCTGGAGCATTCGCCGGAGATGTTACAACAGCAACCAGTTTAACTGTACCTGCAGCAGGAATATTACCCGTATTGGTAATTGCAGCGCCTGTTGGGTTACCAGAACCATCTTCTAGGTAGTATTGAACTGTCCAGCCTGTAGGCAATGCCGGTGCTGTAGATAAATTAAAGTTATCTCCAGTTGCACCCTTGTTTTCTATCGTTAATGGGAAATTAACTGCTACACCTGGCTTAGCTGATTTAGTTTCAACGTATTGCCCAGTATCTTTACCCGATGCACCTGAAACGGAACCTGTACTATTCGTAGCATCACCATTATGTAAATCCACTGTAGAAGCGGTTACTTTATCAATGCTTAAAGTTATGGTATCTGTAGCGGTCGGATTGGTAACAGGAACCGAGGTTAAAATGGTATTGATTGCGGATGCCGTAGAATACCCAGATGGCAACGTAATCTTAGCAACAACTTGGTATACCGCATTACTTGCTACTGGCCCAGTATCCACAATACCATCACCACTGGTATCGGTTAATGGTGTTACACCATCCGCTTTGAACAGCTCAACAATACTGCCTGACGGTAAAGCAGTTTTATTTACAGTAATGTTAAATACTTCTGTCACATTACCCGTATTATGGATAACAATTGGCTCTACACCAGTACCCATTCCACCAAAAATAACTGGCGTACCTTGAGTAGTAGACTTAGTAATGATGTCATCCACAGGAGCTGCTGCTGTTGGCGTTACACCATCGGCAAAGGCATCGGTAGTACTATCATTGATGGTCCCTTTTTTAACGCTCAACACTGTAATGTCATTCGGGTTAGACGGTGTTTTACCTTCTGTGCCAGAACCATCTGGATCAACTTCTGCAATGTTGGTAATGGTGCCTGCAGGCGTATTTTGATCGACTCTAACTTTGAATTTCAAAACACCACCACTGTTGGCAACAACAGTAGGGACAACTAATGTTACTACACCACCAGTAACATTATATTTATCTGTATCAGCAGCATCCGTTAATACTGTTCCATTGACCGTTGCTGAACCAGCAACATAAGTTAAACCAGCAGGAAGTACGTCAGTAATGGTAACGTCAGTTGCCGTAGTATTACCTGTATTTTGATAAGCTAAGCTATATTCAACTTCACGCGCTGTCGTACTTGCTTGAGTTGCATCTACATTTTTTACACTTGCAGATTTAACCAAGCTAATGACCGCACCATTGGTAATTTTAACGGTATCAACGTTTTTAGCAGTGATACTTGTATCGAAACCACTAATTGCAGAAACAGTCAATTTACCAAGATCACCAGCTGTCACATTAGTACTAGCCGTTGTTGCTTGTACAATTAAGTTAACCGACTCACCAGCAGCTAAAGCGACACTAGTAACAGGCGTTTGACTGTCTGGAATACCATCTTTGTTGGCATCAAGATAGACATTTAGACCACTAAAATCAAAGTTATCTGTAGTGCTATCGCGTGTATCATTATTCACAACACCCACGTTAAAGGTATCGCTACCATTACCTGTATTGGTTAAGGTATGAGATAAAGACACTTGACCATTGGCATTTGCCGTTTTGGTCTGGTCAGACACCAAAGTAAAACTGGCCACTTGTAAAACAGTAGTTGTAACTACGTTTGACGTAACAGTTTTAGAGTTACCTGTACTATCAGTATAACTTGCAGATGCAATGTTACTAATATTTGTACCAGCAGTTGGTGCCGCTGCATTTGCAGCCGAAACAAATGCAGCACCACCAGCAGCTAATGCAATAGATGCAGCTAGTTTCGTGAACTTTAAACGTTGTGTTGGATTGGACATTTAGAACTTACCCCGATTGAATATTCAATGTCGATTTGTTTAGTTTTTGGTTTTTTCGCTATTAATACGTGTTTGAGCTGAAACCGTGACAGATTTTCCTGCTGGAAGCTCTGTAATAGTCCAACGTAATGCACGATAATCCTTAAGCGGAACATTCACCATTTGGTTACCCTCTTTGCGCTTTAAAGGCATCGGGGCAAAATTCATACCATCCGTACTTGCTTGTGCATTTTCTGGCTGTGATTTGGCTAAAAATTGGGTTTCTACCGGTATTGGTAGAGTTGCCGCAAGATTCTTAATTTTTCCCACCGTGTTATTGGTATACGTCGCACGATACTCAATCACATCATTCGGCTTGACTTTGCTAACCAACTTAGCTGTCGGCTTTCCCTCTACGCTTGTACTAATGAGGTAGGTTTTTAACTCTACTGATACAGGGTCTTTTGATACTTTAGTTTCAGCACTGACATTCACTGCTAAAAATAAAGCCCCCGCTGCAAGTAAACCTATTTTCCATTGAGTTTTTAAATACATATTTCTTGCTCCAAATATCACGATCTATTTTTTTGAACGATAATTTCAGCTTTTCGATACTCTGTTCAAATAAATACTAAATAACTACAATAGAAACTATTTTAATACATTTTTATTGATGTATGTCACACTTTTTTATATTAAATACAACTTAATCCAAACAAAAAAACTTTTATACCAAATAGATCTATTTTTGGTATAAAAGTTTTTTTTGCTTAGTTAATATTTTCTTGCTTTTTTTTCAAATTATTGTGTGACACAGAATCTTAAAGATCCTACTGTAGCAGGATTTAACACTCCCGTTAAATTCCATTGCAATGAACTATCAGAGCTATTTGCACTACACGTGTTTCCGCTAGGCGTTGAGACGCAGCTGATGCTGCCAAGATTTGTACCCGTTGGTAAACTATCTTTGATTTTCACGTTCTGAAGTTTCTTGGTACTATTATTTTTATAGATAATTTCATACTCTAAATTATCTTGCTTTCTGGCTTGATTATTCACAGAAAAAGCATTTTGATCAGCCGCCGAGGATGGGCAACTTGCAACAGCACGGACTTTTTTTGTCAAGGTTAAGCCAGCACTGCCAACAAGTGTCATATCTTGACGTTTAGCAGTCTGCTTAGAAATAGTCTGGGCTGGATTAGCTAGCATAAATTGATAACTGGCTTGAAGCGTTCCAATATGCTGTGCGCCAGCAAAAATATTGGTTGGTGAAAATACGCGCTGCACTAGACAGATATCTGTACTTGGCTGTAATAAAACTGACCCAGATACAGTAGGATCAAATACTGTTTCACCAACATCAACTGTACCGTTACAGTTACTATCTCGGTAAACCAGAGCCTGCCAAGGTTGATCATTATTTGAGTTTGAATAGCCTTGAACGAGCTGGGTTAACTGTACAGGGGCCTGTGCAGTTAAACGGTGCGGATAATCTGTTACCTCACCTGCAGTAATGGTATGTTGTCCATCTTCAGTTAACGTCACATTCAGGTTGGCATCGCCAAAGTTATTGTTTAGATAACTCGTGGCGATGGTTCTTGGTACTGTAATGGTGTCTGTATCTCGGTTATATGTTCCCGTTGAGCTAGAACCACTTACCGAGGTATATTCAGGTAAGTTAGTTTGTACGATACAGAACATTGCTGGCAACTGGCTTTGAGGGATACTGAAATGATACTCACCATTTGCATTGGTTGCTGTAGTCGCTAAGGATGTTGAACTACAATTGGTTAAACTAATCTTGCTATTAGCAATTTCAATTTCACCTGTATCTTGAACAGCATTGTACGCTTTACTAACATCACCTGTAGTACCACTATTATCAGTAAATACTTTACCTGAAACGATCACATCTAGTGTTGCTCTCGTATTTTTATAAGTACACACAGTAATAACTGTATTATTACTAACGGTAATTGTACGCCCAACCAACCCATCATTTAATGGCGTCCCACCATTACAAGCTGTCGTTATCGTATATTGACTTGCATTCCCACTGATGAAACTTTCAGCTGGCAATGAAATTACATCTCCTGAATATACTGTTACCACGCCACCTGATTCAATATTATTTCCGCTAGAAATAGAAACCATACCAGGATTGTTTGTTCCACCTGTGGTAACCACTTTTATCTGGTCATTAATAGCAGCATTTTTCCACTCTTTCACTAATCTAATTTGTTGTGGAATACGACTATTGTTATATGTACAGGTAATTAACTTGCCCATATCACTAGCACCAATCATTAAGGTGTTGCTTTGTTTAGCATTTGTTCCAGATAATAAATTTGCTGTGTCTCCGCCATTCGCGGTACAACTCAGGTTGGCATTATAGTTATCTTTATTCATGGTCACAGCCGCATCATAATTCGGATCACCAGACGCATAATCATTTAGACCAATTTCTGCACCCAATGTTACCGTATCCCCTACATAGACTGTGACAGTATTAGAATCAGTTTGGGTTGGAGCAGTACTCTTAAACTTAGTGGTGTTAGTGCTTAAACCCAACGTCGCAGGAATTGCAACAACATCACCTGTTTTTGCATTTGTCCATGTCTTGGTCAGTTTCAATGTTGCAGTTTTACGTATATTCGTATAGGTACAGGTGATTGCAGCAGTAGCACTACCACCAGCAGTCGCCGTGATTGCTAGATTATAAGTACCATCGTTATTATTGCTTACGGCCAACGAACTACTTCCCGCCATACAACTAGGTGCTGCCACAGAATAATTACCATCACCTATATCAATAACTTCTTTTAATGTGACGCTGGTATTGTTTGCAATCAAAATACTAGAACTATCCGTTTGACTCGCCACGCCTGTCGCAATTGACTCGAGTTTTGCCAAACCAGTAGTCGTATCTGCAGTAATCGTTGCCTTGTCATACTGCTTAGCATTTGCCCATGTTTTTTGAACTGTTAAAGTTCGGCCAGCCGCAGAAACAGAATCAGTATCTGCAACACTACATACTCCTGTGCTTGTATTATAGCTACGTACAACACCACCCGAATTACTAGCAGTACAACTCACTCCTGAATTAGTCACCCCCGAAGGTGCTGCGACTGACGCAGTATTATTGGTCGTCGAAATACTGCTTGACGATATGGTTGCCGTTACAATGACTTCATAAAACTCATCAGTATCTAGTCTTGGTAAGGCATATCCACTCTCGATCTGAGTCGTTGTAGGCGTAGAACTTGGCGTACATTTATTATTGTTTGCATTACTACAGGTCACACTGGTTTTTGTTTGATTAGTGCCAGCAGCATCAGCCAACGTTGCCCCCATTACAGGGGTACTGCCTTTATTCGTGACACGTACTACATAAGAAGTACTTTGCCCTCTTAGTAGTGCCGTTTCATTATTGGTTTTAGTAATATTTAAATCGGTCTGTGGATTAAGTCTGTTCACAAAAGTACACGTAATATCCGCCCCACCTGTAATTAAATAGGTAGATGGAATGGTCAGCACTCGAGTTGAATTGACTAAGTTACCAAAAGTCCCTGTATTCCCTGTTACAAGGCTATTGTCATCTCTACAACTGGCTTCTGTTAGGACATAGTTGGTGGGTGGTGAACTTTCTGTAATGGTGACATTCGTTCCTTTTACAGTCACGGATAATGCTGTTGGATTCGCTGGAGCAGGAATCCCTGCACTAGATGTACTTATATTATTGAGTGTTTCTGTCAGGTTAGTCTTGCTAAACGAGAATGTTCCTGTTCCACCATAAGATATTTTTTGTACTTTAACAGTAGGTAGCCTTGAATTCATGAGATTACAAGTAATGACTGCACCTGCCGTGATACCACTGCTATTAATGGTCAATGCATTTCCTGAAATGGAGGACGTTATAGTCGTTCCCGCTGCATTTTTACAGGTGGCTGTCGAAAGCTCCCATCTCTGCCCTGTAGGCATGGTTTCTGTGATCACCACATTATTAATACTACTAATAATAAAAGGTTGCACTCCCGACTTAGTAGTATCACTATCAACTTGAGTTGAGCTTCCTGGCATATCAACAGCTACAGTTGCCGAACTTTGTAAGGTATTGGTTAAAGAATAACTAAATGTCCCAATACCACTCGTGGTTTCCTTATTTAATATAAGAGTGGCTGCGGCAACTGTTGTTTGTACACCACTGTTGTTATTTGAAGTATCAATATCTGTATTACCAATAGGCACATTTGTCGAGGCCGTATTAGTCAATATAGCTCCTGTAGATGGTGCAGTTGCCTGAATAATAACTGTACAAGTTGTATTCTTAGCTCCACTAAAAGTACCATTGATCGTATTACCCAACGGTATAGCAGAGCAGTTTTCACCCGCTGTAGAGGATGTTGCAGAAACAATAGATATAGATGAAAAACTAGTTGGCAATATATCGGTGAATGTTGCCAATGCAGTCTGACTAATTGGATTTTCACCCAAATTTGTCATCACCAATCGATATTGGACCGTACCGCCTGTTCCAACAGTTAAAGAGTCACTGGTAAATGCTCCTGATGTTCCCGCCCGTTGACTTTTAGCGATTGCAACATTCATTTGGGTTGGAGCATCATCATCCAGAATTGTATAGGTGGTTGTACCATTTCCTGCTGAACCACAAACAGATGAAGAATATAGGTAAAAATTACTGTCATCTCTTTGAATGGTGACAGTAAATTGTTCGTCTTCCTCCTTAACATTATCATTTAAAATTTCTACAGGAATACTTAATGTATAGGGTGTGCCCATCCCATAATCACCTGCCGGAATGGTTTTGGTAAACGTTTTATTAGTGCTGCCATTAATTTTGTAATCTAAATTGATTTCAGCATTTTTGGGAGGTGTACCATCATTTACATTAAAAGTTAAATTTAAACCGCCTGCAGGAATAATACCTACAATAATGACTTTAATATCTTGAGGAGTACCATTTTCGGGAATATTATAATTTGCAGAAGCAAACTCAATAATTGGTTTTACCGAAATTTGAATTGCATCTAAAAAATTACCAAGCGAACCTGATGAGCCTGTGTCTGCTTTAAAACCTAAAACCGTTGGCCCTGTTGCGCCTGTATAATTAAATGTTCCACTGTAATCTGCCCAGAATTTATTACCATTATAGGCGACGACACCTGATGACACATTACAGTTACCAGAAGCACAGTTTAAAATAGAACCCTCTCCATTTTTAGATGTTGCTACACTGACAATCGTTTGTGCGCCTGCGCGCAGAGACATCCTATCTGTAGCATCACGACCATTGTGGCTAAGCTTCCATGAAATTGGCTCATCCTTGATAAGACAGACATTTTGTTGCATTTCTGAATATTCTTCAGCATTTAACTCAGCAAATACATTTCCCTGCCTTGCAGGATAGCCACTGAATCCATTCGACCATAACTCAATCAATTTACCAAACTGTGCAGTTGTACTACCACAGCCACCACTACCTTGCTGACTCTTATGGGTCGTATTCCAGCCAGGCACATTTGCCGCATCAACCTGCACATAGCATGCCGTACCTAATGGGGTACTCTCAAAATCAAAATTTAAATAACTACGCTGATAAGCAGCTTGAGCAATACTAATGCTACTGATCAGTGAAAAAAATAAAATCAAAAATTTTAGAACAGCATGATTAGCAAGTTTCATTATCTTGAATTTTTCCCTTGAATTACTGACCCACATAGCGCACCCCAAAATTAAATTCATAGCTTTGATTTGCTATCACACTATTTAACGTTCCAGTTAATGCCCCCACCTGCCCCATTGTAGGACTCGTGACACTACTGCAAGATGTACACACTGGAGATTGCGATAGAATCGTATAAGCAGGTGTCATATCTCTAAAAGTAAAAATACGATTTAAATCCGCCGCGCTGGTGTTGGTCAAAATCACTTTATACAATACGCACTGACCCTGACCATTCGCTTGCTGACCAATATTCAAAGTATTCGCGCTGTAGGTTTCGTCCGCTGTACCATTGCAATCAAAATCTCGTGCTTGTAATTTATTCAGCTTAAGCTGTGCCTGAGCCACTGTGGTCACATCAACAATGGAAGCTAAAACTTGACTGTTACTGGAATTTGTCAAATTTACTACGGTGCTGTTCGCTTGAGTGACGTTATTCGCAGCCAAATTCTGAACTTGTAATAGCAATTTTACCTGCTGATATGCAACCAGCTTGCCATTGGGCAAATCTGCTAAGTTTTTAATTATCAAGTCACTTCCATCAACGATTCCATTACCATTGGCATCATAGAAAAGTGTGCTATTAAAGGCTTGTTGATCATCACTAATCAGAAAACTATAGTTACCGCTAAAATCAGTATTCGTATTATTAATTAATGTATGACTGTAAACGACAGTCCCGAGCGGAGCTACTTGACCGCGGGAATTCGGCATAAATTCCACTTGTGCAACTGCATTTACACTTTGAATGGTAATCGCATTTTTAATTGTATCTTGGCTTGGATTGCTGCCATTATTTCCACTGACAAAACTGGCTGAAAGAACACGGAAATAAATGGGTGTGGTCACACTGTTATTTATTTTATCTATTTCAACAACGGCACACACAAGCTGACTTTCGCCATCATTCAGGTAACTGGTTTTACCAATTTCAGCTCCCAAAACAGTACAATTTGTACCATTTTGTGCGACATGAAAACGAACTCGATTCACGCCACTGGGTAAAGTTAGACTACTAAAATCGCTGCCTGCATTTGCGCTGAGTAAATATTCTGTTCCAACACCCGTATGAGTTACTTTCAATGGAAAAATTGCTTGACCACCAGCGACTGGGTTAATACTGGTTGATGTCGTGATCGTTTTCCAAGCAGCCCCCGCATTATCAACATTAGCATTACCCAAAGCATTATTTTCAGGACTATTGGTTAAATCGACCAATCGAGCGGCTGTCGTTGCCAGTAAACCACCTTGGTCTTTAATCAAACTTATTTTAGTTGTATCGCCTAAAGACTGAGCCTGAGGAGAGACTTCAAATAGAGTATTACTTGTAACTGCATAGCTGCTCGGTAAACGAACTTTGACAATAATGGGCAAATTGGCACTTGATGACAGTAAACCTGTATCAGGAATACCATCACCATTACTATCCAATAACGGTGTTACACCATCAGCACGATAAAATTCAATTTGGCTGCCTGCAGGAAATGTACTTCCGGTTAGAGTTAAATTGAATTTATCGAAACTATTTCCTGTGTTCCAAATATAGTTATTGAAAATCAGCTCGCCACCTTGTGCAGCCGAGCTAGCCACAATCGTATCACTATTATTTACATCAGTAGCACTACCATTAATTTTGACCGCATAAAGTGGTGCAACACTAACCACTGCGGTATTACTGACATCAGCAATTGCAGTGGTAGCCGTATTATTATCATGATCATATTGAAAACTAACTGTGTTATTGATTGATCCAGCCGATACTTTATTTATTTTGACCTTAAATTCGATATAGCCAATGCTGTTTGCAGCAACGCTGCTCAATACAGCACTCACCACATTGGATGTGACACTGTAATTCATCCCTGCTGGATCATTGCTTCCCGTATCTGGATTAACCACCGCGCCATTCCAATTTTCCCCAGTGCTTGGCTGATAAATCAAACTAGAATCCAGCGTATCGGTTAAGGTCACGCTACCAGTCGCCACATTACTTAGATTTTGATAATCCAAACGAATAGTCACCACATCGCCATTTGCTACGGAGGTTTGAGAAAATTTCTTACGCACGGTCAAAGCCGATTGGTTGGTAACCGTAGCTGTATCGATATTGGTTTTATTGCCTGAAGCATTATTTAAAGATGTGATATTTAATGTTAATAAACCATTCTGACTGACAGCCGCCCCACTCGGCACATTCGCCGACACAATAAGACCAACAGACTCACCCGCACTTAGAGTATAAGAGGTAATTGCAGCGCCATCTGGCACGCCATCATTATTTTTATCTAAAAATACGGACAAATTACTCAAATCATAACTATCGCCAGTATTATTGCTGACAACAAAAGTATATTGATCTGTTTCATTACCAGTATTGCTTAACGTATGACTAAAATAGACCGTTTGCCCTGCAATCACAGTTTTTGCATTGTTTGCCGTTAAATTGACTGAATAAACAGGCAGAATCGTAGTTTGAACTAAATTCGAGCGGCTGACCTGAACAACCGTAGAACCTTCTTCAGTATATTCACCAATCGCCATATTACTGATAATTTGCCGAGTCGAAACAGCAGCAAAACTGGACTGTTGCATCACCAGTACAGTACTGACTAAAACAGCCAAAGAAATAATTTTGGTACGGAAATTTTCGAATGTATTCATTATATTCATCTTCTATTATCCGCCCAAATTAAGGTGTTACTTGAATAGAAAAGTACAGTGCTGCCTGCTCTTGTGGTGCAAGTGCTCCAATATTTCCTGAAATTTGATTCCCACTCACAACTACAGCACCTTTGCTCACCGATGGCGCTAAACTGCTTCGCAAAATACTATAAGCGGGCACGACATCATTAATCACAACATTAGCGGCTGGTGTTGAACCATCATTTTTAATGGTTAAGCGATAGGTCACACATTGCTTCGGTTTAATCATTAATGGCGTACTGCTGTATGTGGCTGTAGCAACATTCATCAACACACAAGTTTCATCTTTGGTTTGTTCTTTGGTTAAACGAAGTTGTGTAGGGTCGACCATTGTCAAATCGGTATTTTGGACGGATACCAACGTCACGCCTTGAATGGTATTGGTCGCTGAAATAACAATATTGGCAGTGCTCGCCATACCATTGGTTGCTGTGGTTGGTGCCTGAACTTTTAGAAGCAGCTGAATTGAATTTTGAGGTGCTAAACCGCTGGAAATAAATAAATCCGTGGCGATTGGATCTGTTCCATCCAGCACACCATTATTATTTGCATCGTAATATAGCGTATAGCTAAAGCCATCATTTGGATTCTGCGGCACAACATTTAAGCTCACTTTGCCACTGGCATCACCTTCAACAAATGAACCTACATTTTTTAAGCTATGTAAATAAACTACGGTACCACCGATATTAATTCGGCCTTGCTGATCATTGGCTAAGGTCAGCTGTCTATACGCAACATCAACTTGGTCTTTGATGCTATCCCCTTGCGCATTCATCGGTGATTTCATCGCAAACCAAATTGGAAAATTCGATAAAGTTGTGTTGGCAGGAACACTGACCACAGCGCAATATTGTTTAACCGCCCCAGCAGCCAAAGTTCCAGTATTGCTGATTTCACCTTGCAGGGCTTGGCAAGAGGCATCGCCATTGTAAAACTTCACTTTCCAGTCTGCTGGCAAAGTGGTACTCATGCTATTAATATCAATGCTCGCACTTGAAGCATATAAATTATAATTATTCGCTACTGTACTATTATTTTTAATCACCAGCGGAAAAACTGCATTTACACCTTTTGCGGAATTTTTGATCAGCAAGGCTTGCCCACCAGAATCCGCAACATTTCCAATACCTAGCCCCGAATTATTATTATTATATAAATCACTGTCACCGATATTCAGCGTATTGATTAATCGGTCACGTGTGCTATTTCTCACCGCCGTATCAGTGATTGATGCAGCTGTAATATCAAAATCCATGCTTGCTGTTGAAGTACAATTCGCAGGGAAATAAATTCCCAGTTTAATGGCTTTGGATAGGCCAGCAGCTAAACCACCCGTATCAACAATCCCATCACCATTGCTATCTGTGAGCAGCGTGCGACCATCCGCATGATAAAAACGAACCACAGCACAACTTGGAACATTACTTTTGATTAAACTTAAATTATAACTATCTGTTGCTTGCCCAGTATTCCAGACATAATGATCAAATTGAATTTCTTTCGCCGTTCCAGCAAAGGTATTATTTTGAGTTTGTAAATTATTCGCACCGCTATTTGGCTCACCATCATCATTGGCATTAGCAGGACTATAGTTTAATACGACGCCTAATGTTTGCTGCACATTAAAGATCACGGTATTGGTTGTTGTACTTTTTAAAACTGTATTTGATGCATTATATTGTTGATAATCCGCAGTATTGGGAACTTTTTCTACTGCATTCGGATTAACCGTCACTTTAAAGCTAACCGTTCCCTTACTTAAAGCAGCAATACTCGCTAATTCAACATCAACTTGACCATTACTTACTTTATATTTAATTGCACTATTTGCACCCGTTTCAACATCATCAGCATCAGTCAGTGAACCAGAACCGTTACCCCAACTACCACTGCCAGATTTATAGCTGATATCTGTCGCTAAAGTATCGCGTAAAACTAATCGGGCTGCTGCTGTACCCGTATTTATATAACTAAAAGTGTAGGTAATTTCTGTGCCAGTTTTCCCGGTACTCACACTTTGTGCTTTAGTGACCTGAACAACGGCATCGTCAACAACTTTTGCGGTATCACTCACCGTCATAACGACCGCATTATCATGCTGACTTGTGGCAGTTAAAGTAAAATTTGCAACATTATTTGCGGAGACATTGGTGGGAATGCTTCCAACCACCACCAATGAAGCAAATTCACCCGCCTCTAATCGAAAGCTCGTAGTTGTATTAAGTAAGTTATTGTTATCATCAGGCTCACCATTTTGATCCTGATCGATATAAACAGCCACATTGTCTAAATTGAATTGATCATTGGTTAGCTGACTGAGACTCAATTTATAATCGTCAACAATATTACCGGTATTTGTTAACACATGTGGGAAATTAACTTTACTTCCAATGGTGCCAATGTTTTGTTGATTGCTTTGTAGATTGAGCGCATAAATGGCCTGAACAGTTAGAACAACAGCGTTGGAATTAATCACTTGCAGATTGCCCTGCTCATCATAAAAATCACCGCTGGCAATATTGGTAATACTGCTTCCGGCTTTAGGTTGAGCAAAAACTAAAGCACTATACAGCCCAATAAATAAACCAATCAAAGCAACTAATGTTGTCCGTAGAACAGCACTTTTTTTTAAGAGGTTTATCATTTCTGATCCTTGCAAGCACGTGATAATCATAAATTTTTTACAATGATTAAAAATAATACTACAAATAAGTCACAAAAAATACAAAAAAATACCAACCAAATAACATTTTTAAAAAATACAATCTATTGATATGCATTTTTTAGCAGCATGTTTTTTATTAGGGCGTGTTCTCATTTGGCTTTGCACCAAATAAATATGCAGGCTATACGGATCATAGATTTATAATTGCGTGCTAGTTTATCAAATCGAGTGCAATAGCACGGAAATGTTTTAATCTCGCAAAAGCATTTTCAACTAAATGTCTTAATTTATATAGATGTTTATCAAATTCCTTATTTGATCTCAATGGAATAATGGGAATCATATTCTTGTTCTTGGCACATGTTCTAATGTGCTCAGCATCATACCCCTTGTCAGCAATGAGATAAATTGCCTCGCCTACAATATCTATCAGTTGTTTTGCAACTTGACTGTCGTGGACGTCACCCCCTAGTGATTTTAAAATCAATCGGTAATCCATTCGCGTCGGTTGCAAGATGTATTTTTGTTGTTCGTCCACCGCGTGATTGTCCAATGGCTCTTTCGAAACCATGCCGAGCTCCACTTGCATGTTGATGCACGCGTATGTAGCTTCCAT
>NZ_JAKLTP010000024.1:0-23484 GCF_022012365.1 Acinetobacter sp. SM34
AGACCGAGACCGAGACCGAGACCGAGACCGAGACCGAGACCGAGACCGAGACCGAGACAAATCTAACCGTATCTGCTGATGAACTTCAAATCATTGCTCTAAATAAAGCATCAAATTCGAGTGAGCTATTCATAGCGGAGGTTGATGTAAAGCAAGATCAGACAGTAACTGATGCATCTATGCAGCAAAGCCAGCAGCCTACTTTCGTAGCAGAGCTCATTGCTGATTCTTCTCTCACGGAGACGGATACAAAAAATCCGGCAGATCAGTCCCCTGCAATAAAGGATGTTCCAGAAACTCTGAAACTTAATCAATACGTGGCACATCTGCATTCGCTGCATAGCGAAGATACTTCGCTACAACAGCTATACAGTTTAAATATTTCTGACCTGCCTGAACTTTACCAGCATGTAGATTTACTGTTGTATGGGGCAGACATAGAAAACTGGCAACAACGCCCGATTTATCTGGCAGAACAGATTAGCCAGCAAGGTCATTTTATTAAATATCTGGCTTTATTGGGTGCAGAAGACCAGATGCAGGCCATTCGGTTAATGCAATTATTTAATGCTCCTTCCCAGCATGCCATGGCTGCAATTAAGCAGATTTTCTGGGTAGACTTGGCCGATCGTTTTACTGACATTGAATCGCTGTTTGAGGCCTATATCCATAAGGCTGTTTGTATCTGGAATGATGAAAACTATATTCCGTTTATTCCTGCACAACTGCTTCAGACCCAAAAAATTATTCAGTTTGAAGAAAGTGCTGCCAATATTCATACTCCGCTACTTTTACTCAAAGAACGGCAAAAAATACGCATCATTCATGGGCAAAAACGTTTAGCCCTCTCACAGACTGAATCGGCTTATCCTTATTTTTTATTAGAACGCCATCATGGAATTAGCTGGCAAATGATTCAGATGATTATTGCCCAATTCAAGCCTCCAATCGATTGCCGGGAATTATATAAAGAGATTCAAAAACATATTTCAGATTAAGTTTTTATTTTTGTAGCCAAAGCTTGCTTTTTAGTCTGTATTTTTAACAGACTAGACAGCATCAGATAATATAAGAGCAAGGATATGCAGCAAAAACAATTATCTATATTAAAACCCCTCTTATGTGTGTTGATCTCTGGATTAATGTCTACTGTCAGCTGGTCAAACTTAGCTGAAACCGGGGCTAATCAACCAAAGCGTATCGCAACAGAAACAGAAACAGAAACAGAAACAGAAACAGAAACAGAAACAAATTCTAATTTGCTCTATCAGATTCCAAGCCTGATTGATGCGATGCCGACAGTTTTACCGCAACAGTCGGATGCAGTGATTGTTCCTCCCATACAAGCCACTGAAAAGCAAAGCTGGCTAGATCGCAAACAACATGAAATCCGGAATTGGACCGACCGTAGCTCACATAAAATTGATAACTGGTTTGGAGAAACCGATCCGAATGATCCAGCTTCAGCAACCCTCCGTCTGATTATCGATAACAGCTGGAATAAACATGATGGTTATGAAATTAAGCCGCGTCTTCGTGGAAAAATTAAACTTCCGACCTTAGAACGTAAAGTCAGCCTAATATTTGGTGATGACTCTCTGGATAATGAACTGAAAAATAATATCGCCATTACCGATGAAAACCCGGATAGCAGCAGTAGTAAAGCTTTAGACAGTGAACGGACGCGAGAAAGTAACAGCTCTTTAGCCCTGCGTTGGTCTGATTTTTCCAAGCGTCTTCCTTTTGAGACCGATCTGGATTTAGGGGTCCGTTCAGGAGATGATATTTATTTACGGCTAAAGGCTTCCAGAGACTGGCAACTGGAAAATGATTTCAGATTCCGTGCTGAACAGATTTACCGCTATGGAATTCAGAGTGATAACTACTTAAGAACCAATCTGGAACTCTCACATTCTCGTCCGAATCAGGCATTTCTGTCTAATCAGTTCAGCCTGACCTATTCGGATCAGCAAGTTGATGACTTAAGCTGGGATAATTATCTGTTTAGACAACATCAGTTTTTCCATAATAACCGTTTTGCCTATGGCCTCTATACTGGCGGTTTTTATAATAATAATGACCTCCGCCTGAACAGTTGGGGACCCTATATTTCATGGCGACAACCTTTCGTGCGTGAATGGTTTTTTCTACAGGGCGATTTGAACTATCTCAATGACCAGCGTGAAAACCGGAGTCATTTCCTTGGCGCATCAGTGCGCCTAGAAGCATTGTTCTAGGCAGGTCAGTTCCAGAAATTGAGCAACAATGATTTATATTTTTCTGCAATAAAAAACCTCCCGAAGGAGGTTTTTTATTGCACAGCAAAGCGTACTTATTTCAACAATAAACTATTGATATGCTTAACATAGGCAGCAGGATCTTCCGGTAGACCACCCTCGGCAATCACGGCCTGATCAAAAATCACATTGGCCAAATCATCAAACTGGTTCGATCCTTCCAGCTTTTTCACCAAAGGATGTTCCGGGTTAATTTCCAAGATCGGTTTCGACTCAGGAACAGCCTGACCGGCTTGTTTCAACATACGAATCAATTGTGGCGAAAGTTCACCTTCACCTGTCACCAAACATGCAGGCGAATCGACCAGACGCGTAGTCACCCGCACTTGTTGGGTTTTGGCCTTGAGTGCATCTGAAAGCTTATCTACGACAGGTTTAAACTGTTCAGCTGCTGCTTCCAGGGCTTTCTTCTCTTCAGCATCCTGCAGATCACCCAAGTCCACGGCACCTTTAGACACGTTTTGCATAGGTGTACCATCAAACTCGTGCACAAATTCCATTGCCCACTCATCTACACGGTCTGCCATTAACAGCACTTCAATACCTTTTTTCTTAAACAATTCCAGCTGCGGAGAATTTTTTGCAGCAGCCAGACTATCAGCAGTTACGTAATAAATGGCCTTCTGACCTTCTTTCATGCGTGCCTTATAATCGCTCAATGAAGTGGAAACTTCATCATTGCTTGAAGTCGAGAAGCGTAATAATTTTAAAATACGTTCACGGTTACCCAAGTCTTCACCCAAGCCTTCCTTAAGTACTGAACCAAATTCAGCATAGAAAGTTTTGAATTTTTCCTGATCCTGTTCATCTTCAGATTTTGCCAGACCATCCAGCATGGTCAGCACACGGCGGGCATTTCCTTCACGAATGGTTTTGACATCGCGGCTTTCTTGCAGCAATTCACGGCTAACATTGAGGGGAAGATCGGCACTATCCACCACCCCTTGCACAAAACGCAAATAGTTTGGAATCAGGTTATCTGCTTCATCCATAATAAACACGCGTTTTACATACAGCTTGATGCCGGCTTTGGCTTCACGGGTAAAGAGGTTGCCAGGTGCCTTGCTTGGCACATACAGCAACTGGGTGTATTCGGTACTGCCTTCTACACGGTTATGCGTCCAGGCCAAAGGCGCATCAAAGTCATGGCTTAAGTTCTTGTAGAACTCGGTATATTGCTCGTCAGTGATCTCATTTTTATTGCGGGTCCAGAGTGCGCTGGCAGAGTTAATCGCTTCCCATTCGTCAGTTTTAACGTATTCACCAGGCTTAGCTTGTTCACCTTCAGCCGCATCTTCTTGCTGCCAGATTTCTTTCTGCATTTCAATCGGCAAGCTGATGTGGTCAGAGTATTTATTGATGATTTGCTTAACTTTATAAGATTCTAAATACTCAAGAGCATTGTCACGCAAATGCAAAATGATATCTGTTCCACGTGAAGCCTTATTGATTTGTTCAACTTCGAAATCACCGGTACCGGTACTGATCCAGCGTACTGCGTCAGTGATATCGGCAGCTGCATGACGTGATTCTACGGTAATTTTTTCAGCAACAATAAAGCCTGAATAAAACCCGACACCAAACTGGCCAATCAATTGTGCATCTGACTTTTGATCGCCAGACAGTTTAGACATGAAGTCTTTGGTACCTGATTTGGCAATGGTACCCAAGTTATCAATGGCTTCCTGTTGGGTTAAGCCAATACCATTATCAGAAATGGTGAGGGTTTTATTCTCTTTATCCAGGCTGACACGTACATGCAAGTCAGGGTCATTCTCATAATATTCAGGATGATTAATCCCTTCAAAACGCAGCTTATCGCAGGCATCCGAAGCATTCGAGATCAGTTCTCGCAGGAAAATTTCAGGGTTTGAATAGAGAGAATGCGTCACTAAATGTAATAGCTGTGCTACTTCGGCCTGGAAACTATGTTTTTGTGCGCTATGTTCACTCATAAATCACTCCTTAAATTCATTACACAGTTTTTATTGGATGCTTAATGAATGGAGTGAGTTAGCGAATTTTCAATAGGACTAAATAAATTTTTCTTAAAAAGGACCCTGTTGATAGACACGTTCCATATACAGATCCAGTTTTTGTTGGCGCATTTTATAAACTTCAGTTAAACAACGGCTTGAATTGCCACATTGATCGCGCAACTGTAACCATTTGACTTGTTCATCCTGAATGACCCCACGTGTTCCCATCGGTACCAAACGTTTAATCATCTGGTAGGTGGTGGCCATTTTGACATCAGCATCATTAATAGCGCGATGATCACAAATTGCATGTTCTGTTACAGTACGTGCCTTGTCACAATTAAAACTGGCAGCAGATGCAGAACCCATCAAAAAACTAAAAAAGACTGCACCACATAAAGTGAATAATTTCATGATTCTTCTTACTCTTTTAGCTTATTGTAGACGATTAACTTAAACGCATTTTTAATGATTAAACAGAACTAAAATGCTCAATTTGTGTGATTTATTGTGACTGAATAAGTAAATAAAAAGATCCCCATCAGAGATGGGGATTTTGACGCTGATTTGTTATTTTAGTTTTAGTCTTGGTTTTAGAATTTGTAGCTATAACCAATGGTGTACACAAGTGGATCAATATCTAAATCAAAATTAGGAATTCCATCAATTTGCACTTCTGGGCTAATTTGGGCATAACGTACGTCAGCAAATACACCCCAGTTTTTCGCATCAGCTGGTTTAAAGTTCAATCCAACTTGACCTGCAAAACCAAAATCTTCTTTAACGTTGACATTGCCAAGACCTGATTCCTCATCCCAAGCAATAAATGCTGTACCACCCACACCAATGTATGGTGTGAAGCCAGTTGAGTTTTTAAAGTTATATTTCACTGTTAATGTAGGTGGTAACTGCTTAATTTTTACAGCTTTATCTCCATTCACTAACACATCATGACTAATTGGTGTTGCAAGAAGTAATTCAGTTGAAATATTGTCATTGAAAAAATATTCTACTGATGGAGTAAATGCATATTCATCATCAGCTTCTACTTTAGCTGCGCCCCCTAAAATACTTGTGTCTCCAGTTGGAGCAACTACAGAACCACCCACTTTAACCTGCCACTGACCTGCCATTGCAGAAGCAGACATCCCCATTAACGCGATAAGAGCAACTTGTTTTAACATTTTTAAACCCCTATGGAAGAATAATAACAGTAATTTTCAAACATTAATTAATAATAAACATGCCTATTATTAATATGCAATAGCTATTAATTATTTTAAATTTCATTTATTTTTAAACTATTGAAAATATTGGTTATTTATTTTAAACTGACCAGCTTAGTTGGTTTTAAATACCAACCAAGCTAATCAGATTAATGATTATATTCCAAGTATATTGCTTGGTTTTATTATATTAATTATTTAATAACATTTATTTTAAATACATATTTTAAAATTAGCAATAAAATGAATTAAAAATTCAATTAAAGTACCATTGCTGCAATCCAGCCAAATACCAATAATGGAATATTAAAATGGATAAAAGTCGGAACCACCGTATCCCAAATATGATCATGCTGACCATCCACACCCAGACCAGCTGTTGGACCTAAAGTTGAATCTGAAGCTGGAGAACCGGCATCACCCAGTGCTGCAGCGGTACCAATCAGTGCCACAGTGGCCAATGGAGAGAAACCGAATTGTACGCAAAGCGGTACGTAAATTACCGCCAATACCGGTACACTGGAGAATGACGAACCAATCCCAATGGTCACAAACAAACCAATAAACAGCATCAGGAAAGCAGCCAAGGCTTTATTGTCACCAATCAGATGCACTACTCCATTCACCAGACTATTGATGTCACCAGTATGCGTCATCACCGAAGCAAAACCAGCCGCAGAAATCATAATGAAGCCGACCAATGCCATCATGCGCATGCCTTGAACAAAGACATCATCAGCCTCTTGCCATTTGAAAATACCCGCAGTAGACAGCACCGCAAAACCGACCAGTCCACCCAAGATCATCGAACCTGAATACAGCTGGGCAATCAAAGTCAAGGAAATCGCGAGTAGTGCCATCAGGATGGTTTTTTTCGCGATAATGGGTGCTTGTTCAGCTTCGTGTTTGAGTTCTTCGGCATCCGCTTGCAGACTCACTTCGCCCGCACGAATTGGTTTGTCCAGATCGATGGTGGTCACACGGGCAACCGCACGATCAATATAATGACGTGGTTTGCGATAGCTGAAAAATACGGCAGTCAACGTACCAATCAGCATGCCAATAACCGGAATGGCCATCCCCATCGGCATCATCCAGCGCTCTACACGCAAGTCATAGGCTGTACCAATTTTATTGATATTGCCCATCAAAATTTGTTCAAGGAAAATTGAACCAAAACCGACTGGTAGGAAAATATAAGTTCCGACTAGCCCCATGGTCAGTACGCATGCTGCCGCACGACGGTCCAGATTCATGTGATTCATCACTTTAAGTAAAGGTGGAACCAGTACCGGAATAAAGGCAATATGCACAGGAATAAGGTTTTGAGAGAAAATGGCTGCAATGAGTAAAATGCTTAACAGTAAATATTTTACTTTTCTGGTTTTTTGATGCGTGGCTTCCGCACCCAGCAAACCAATCAGTTTATGTGCTAAAAGATCAGGCAAGCCTGATTTTGACAAGGCTAAAGCAAAGGCACCCAATACCGCATAAGCCAAGGCAACCTCTGCTCCATCACCTAGCCCCGCATTAAATGCGGTTACAGTATCTGACAAACTTAGCCCTGCAACCAGGCCACCAATAATTGCTGAAATGACCAAAGTCAAGACAACAGAAACTCGTGCCAGTGAAAGTATAAACATCACGGCAATCGCAATTACTACTGCATTCATGTAAATTTTGAGGAAGATGAAAAAGCCGTTATTTTATCAGATTCGCTCTTTTGAAACTGTAAATAAATCGGCTTAGCAATGAACCATCAAATTATTGATTTTAATTAAAATTTAAATAAAGAATCTCTATTCAATTATTTTTTAAGGCAAATGCTTTAATATATTCTGCGACTAACTCGGCTTGACTTAAAATCGCCCAGTGATTGGCATCCACCTCAACGCGTTGAAAATTTTCCGCCCATTTTGGCACTTCATCAATCAGTTCAGGACTGACAAAATTGTCCTGTTTCAGCACGATGGCTTGTACCGGACAAATGGCAAAACGTCGACGTGGCATGCTTAAACGTGGAAGAAAATTGGCACGATATAGCCCGACACCATGCTTTCCATCAGAGGCAATATGAGTATTGCTAGGCAAGTCTTTTTGATGTTCTAGCTGCTGCAAAACTTTGCCCCATTTTTCAGCGCTAAAAAAATGCCAGACTGTTGGGGCAAGCAATGGCAACTGAAAAACAGCGATATACCAGGATTTAGCCAGTTGTTTGAAAAACTTGGGCTTATTTTGTTTAAATTGCTGACGCATCCAAAAAGCCGCATGATCTAAACACGGGCCAGAAATGGTGGTATAGGACAGAATCCTGTGGCTAAATCTGGCTTCAGTCACCGATTCCCAAGACTGGATTGAACCCCAATCATGGGCTGCCAGATGAAATGCCCGATCACCCAACACGGCATTGACCACACTTTCTAAATCGAGCGACAACTGTGCCAAACTATAGTCACGAATTCGTTTTGGAATGGATGATTTCCCGGCACCGCGTACATCATAAGTCAGCACATAAAAATCCTGGATCAACTGCTGAATCACCGGCTCCCAAACTTCCTGATTATCGGGATAACCATGTACCAGGACTAAAGCCGGTTTTGCCTCATTGCCCCAGGTTTTAACATAAAGACGCTGCTGATCCGAGGTGGCAACCCATTGTGTTTGAGCTTGCATGTATTGTTATCCTATTCTTTTATTGACTATTTATTGCAGAGTCTGGGCAATGTGATCAATGCCACCCTGATCATTCTGTTTTAGTATGTTCTGAAGCCATAAAAAAACAATTGACCAAAATGAGCCTTTTAAAAAAACTACAGACAATTCCTGCCATTTCTAAATTTTTATTAAATCGTTATGCACCTTACCGTGGGGCAGGAATTGAGATTGATAAGGTCGATCTGGCAAATTCTCATATTCGTATCAAAATGCCGTTAACGCGTAAAAATCAAAATGTGGTCGGGGTACATTTTGGTGGCAGCTTATATTCGATGGTCGATCCTTTTTATATGCTGATTTTGATGCATCATCTGGGTTCAAAATATATTGTTTGGGATAAATCGGCATCTATACAATTTCTGTCTCCAGGCCGTGGTACGGTCTATGCCGATATTCGGCTAGATTCCACAGAGATTGATCAGATTAAGCAGCTGACTGAAAATCATGCGCCGGTATACCGAAACTATAGTTTAAATATTTTTGATGAAGCAGGCGTACGTATTGCCGAGGTACAAAAAACGGTATACATCCGCCGCAAAAAACCAAAGGCCAGCCCTAAATGATAAAAAGCGCCTGATCAACAAGCGCTTTTATTTAAATTCTAAACGTCAATTAACGTTTTTTCTGTTCAATTGCAGCACCTGCACCGCCACCAATCGCTCCACCAATGGCAGCTCCGGCATTACCACCAAACACGCCTTTACCCACAGCAGAACCAATAGCACCGCCTATACCGCTATAAGTAGCATTACGGTTAGAACCCCCTTGGGTCTTACTACCGACTGCTGCGCCGGCACCACCACCAACTGCTGCACCAAGGCCACCACCAACTTTATTCCCTACTCCACCACCAACGGCACCACCCAATGCAGCCGCGCCAATACGTTGATCTCTTGGAGACATCGAATCACAACCCACCAGCATAAAAGTTGACAAGGTTGCCATTGCCATCACGCTCATTAACTTTTTCATGGGATTTCTCTCCTTTTTTCATTCTTTTAGATTATGCCTATTTTGTGGAAGCAATGACCCTAAAATGTTACCCATTACAGTTAAAATGCAGCGTTTTGTAAAAAGCCCTAAAAATTTCAGGGCTTTTTTATTGGAGCTTGTTCGTCTTCACTGAGCACCACAATATCTTTGGTAATTATTCCATTTTCGGTCAAAACAGCATGTGAAGTTTGAGTGTTTTGGCCTAAATTCTTTTTCTGATCCAGCTTTAAGGTACGATGAATTGGGGCTTGTCCGGATTTAAACTCAACACCTTCTGGATCAATTTTTTTGGTTTGAGAAAGGACCTTGCCTTCTTGCTTTATAGTGGTATTCAATTCAATTTTTGAGGTGGGCACAATCACACCGCCCTTTTGTATCACTGGAATACCTGAACATAGTCAAATACCATTTTTTATCTTTGGCTTTAGGAGCAAGATACATTTTTTTTAAATGATCCATCACTGATGGCTCATCATAAATGTAGATACGATTGATCTTGTTAAGGTATTAAATCAATGCAGGCTTTATTTGCCTAACATAAACAATTCGGCATTGCTGCTGTTGTATAAATACCCTATGTTTAATGACATATTTTCAAGTTAAAAGAATTTCAAAGAAAAATATTCCAAGCGATCAATTAGCTTATAAAAAAAAAATTTAAATGCTGTAGTACTTAAAATTGCAGGAGAGTCAGGATGAAAAAACTTCTTTTATCGATATTGACATTGCTTTGCTTCAATCCATCAGCATATCCCAATGATTTCGATACGAATGCCCTGACTAAAGCTAAATCTTTGAAAAATATTCCTTATGGACAGCATCCTCAGCAAGTGATGGATGTATATTTTCCTGCCAAACTGCCAACTGAGAGCACTCCAGCACCGCTCATCGTTATGGTCCATGGCGGGGCTTGGACCATAGGTGATAAAAACAATGCTGCTGTGGTAAAAAATAAAATTGATTATTGGACCAAACAAGATTGGATTTTTATTTCTATCAACTATAGATTACTTCCTGATGTGTCATTACAACAACAAACGCAAGATATCGCAGAAGCACTCATTTATATTCAAAATCAAGCTCATCATTGGCATGCTGACTCCAAGCGCTTAGTCCTCATGGGACATTCCTCTGGTGCACATTTAGTCAGCTTATTAACAACACGTCCCCTTTGGCTGGTATCACAGCCTCAGTCTTGGCGTGCTACGATTGCTTTAGACAGCGCCGCTTATAATGTAGAAAAAATTATGCGGTCTCCGCATGCACGTTTTTATGATCGAGCCTTTGGTGATCAGCCATTAAACTGGAAAGCCCTTTCTCCCACATCGCAACTTCACCAAACTTTACCTGCATTTCTCGCTGTTTGTTCGACCATCCGTGCCGACCAACCTTGTACTCAGGCACAGCAATTTATTCAACAAGCACAGAAATTAGGGACTAAAGCCCAGTTATTGCCTGTCCCCCTTTCACATATTGAAATCAATAAATCGCTGGGAAAAAATAATCCATATACGCAAGCCGTGAATCAATTTATACAAACCCATTAATTGACCATTGAGATAAACTGAATGGTATCTCATTTAAGCTATAAATTATCTGAACACTATTTAAAATCCTATTTTTACTCGAATCATTCGATCTCTTCTCAAATTCCGGAATATGCCCTCAAATGGAATGCATAAAAAAAGCCACCCGAAGGTGGCTTTTTTTTTGACTAGTTTAAAGGACTAATTACAGACCGTTAAACTCATCGCTGAAAGCCTGGCTTAATGCTTGGTCTACATCAGAGAAGTCATTCACAAGCGCATGTTCTGCAGCTTCTGCTTCTTGACGACGACGTTCCAAGTGGTAAGCAAGACCAGTACCCGCTGGAATCAAACGACCCACAACAACGTTTTCTTTCAAGCCACGTAGATCATCTTCTTTGCCTGTTACAGCCGCTTCAGTTAACACACGAGTTGTTTCCTGGAACGATGCAGCAGAGATGAACGAGTCAGTAGAAAGCGATGCTTTGGTAATACCCATCAATTGACGTTCAAACTTCGCCGGGAACTTGTTCTGTGCAAGAACGGCTTGGTTCTCGCTCATAACGCGGATGTAATCCACTTGTTCGCCTTTGATGAAGCTTGTATCGCCACCGTCAGTAATGTCGACTTTACGCAACATTTGACGCACGATCACTTCGATGTGTTTATCGTTGATTTTTACACCTTGCAGACGGTATACGTCCTGAACTTCGTTCACGATGTAGTTGGTCAACGCCACTTCGCCTTTCAAGCGCAAGATGTCGTGTGGATTTTGCGGACCATCAGAAATGGTTTCACCACGGTTCACATGCTCGCCTTCGAACACGTTGATGGTACGCCACTTCGGAATAAGCTCTTCGTAGATCTCAGAGCCGTCATCCGGAGTAATCACAAGACGGTTCTTACCTTTAGTCTCTTTACCGAAGCTTACAACACCAGAAATTTCAGCAAGAATTGCATGCTCTTTCGGTTTACGTGCTTCGAACAAGTCAGCTACGCGTGGAAGACCACCGGTAATATCACGGGTACGTGAAGTTTCTTGTGGTACACGACCAATAACGTCACCGACACCAATCGTTTCGCCATCACGGACAGAAAGAATGGTATTTTGTGGCAAGAAGTAGAACTGTTCGCCACCATCAGTTGTATCCAATACAACCGCTGGACGCAAATCTTTACCTGACGCAGGACGTGAAGTCACTGGCAAGATTTCGATCGTTGTCATACCTGTTGCATCATCAGTTTTCGATGTCACAGTTACGCCATCAGCAATTTGGCTGAAACGTACTTTACCGGCAACTTCTGTAACCAATGGATGTGTATGCGGATCCCAAGTCGCTACAATACCGCCTGCTTCAACAGCTTCACCATCTTTCAACAAGATAGATGCACCGTAAGGAAGTTTATAGCGTTCGCGTTCACGACCTAAATCATCCGCAATACCGATTTCACCTGAACGTGAAGTCGATACCAAGTGACCTTTGGCATGTTGTACTGTTTTCACGTTGTGGAAACGTACTGTACCTTTGTTACGAACTTGTACGCTGTTTGCAGCAGAAGTTCGGCTCGCAGCACCACCCACGTGGAACGTACGCATGGTTAACTGTGTACCTGGCTCACCAATTGATTGAGCAGCCATTACACCCACAGATTCACCTGGGTTAACCAAGTGACCGCGAGCAAGGTCACGACCATAACATTTCGCACATACGCCAAATGTAGATTCACAAGCTACCACTGAACGTACTTTAACTTCATCGACACCGGCTTCTTCAAGGAAGGCAGCAATTTTTTCATCGATTAAAGTATTACGTGGAAGAATCACTTCGTCAGAACCGACTTTCTTCACATCTTCAGCAACAACACGACCCAATACTCGAGTACCCAAGTTCTCGATTACGTCACCGCCCTGAATGAACGGAGTCATCACAAGACCGCCTAAAGTACCGCAATCAGGCTCGGTAATAACCAAATCCTGCGCTACGTCTACCAGACGACGAGTCAGGTAACCAGAGTTTGCTGTTTTAAGTGCTGTATCGGCCAAACCTTTACGCGCACCATGTGTTGAAATGAAGTACTGAAGTACTGTCAAACCTTCACGGAAGTTTGCTTTAATCGGGGTTTCAATGATCGAACCATCCGGTTTCGCCATCAAACCACGCATACCCGCCAACTGACGAATCTGAGCTGCCGAACCACGGGCACCCGAGTCAGACATCATGTAGATCGAGTTGAATGATTTTTGTTTCTCGTCTTCACCCTGTTTGTTTTTAACAGTGGTGAAAGACAAGTTGTCCATCATCGCTTTCGCTACCTGGTCATTGGTACGTGCCCAGATATCGACAACCTTGTTATAACGTTCACCGGCAGTTACGAAACCTTGTTCAAACTGTTGTTCAATTTCGCGAACTTCAGTTTCTGCTTTTTCGATAATCGTATATTTGGTTGGCGGAATCAGCATGTCTTCCATACCAACAGATACACCAGAGCGAGTCGCTTGACGGAAGCCCAAGTACATCAACTGGTCAGCAAAGATAACGGTATCTTTCAGACCCAATTTACGGTAGCAAGAGTTGATTAACTTAGAGATGTTCTTCTTGGTCATCTCAACGTTAATTTGCTGGAAGTCCATACCTTCAGGAACAACTTCCCAAAGTAAGCAACGACCTGGAGTCGTATCAACAATAATGGTTTGCTGTTCGCGGTTACCATCTTCATCAATTACAGTCTGGTGTACACGTGCTTTTACGCGAGCGTGTAAATTCACTTGACCAGTCGCCAATGCGCGGTTTACTTCATCAGTATCCGCAAACACCATGCCTTCACCTTTGGCATTGATTGCATCACGCGTGATGTAATACAAGCCCAAGACAACGTCCTGAGACGGTACGATGATTGGTTCACCGTTGGCTGGAGACAAGATGTTGTTGGTCGACATCATTAACGCACGAGCTTCTAACTGAGCTTCAAGTGTTAATGGAACGTGTACCGCCATTTGGTCACCGTCGAAGTCGGCGTTGAACGCAGCACATACGAGTGGGTGTAGACGGATCGCTTTACCTTCAATCAGGGTCGGTTCAAATGCTTGAAGACCCAAACGGTGAAGTGTTGGCGCACGGTTCAACATCACTGGATGTTGACGAATCACATGAGCAAGAACATCCCAAACTTCCGGCGTTTCACGCTCAACCATTTTCTTCGCAGCTTTAATGGTTGTTGCTTGGCCAGATGCTTGTAGTTTTGCGAAAATGAATGGCTTGAACAGTTCAAGTGCCATTTTCTTCGGAAGACCACACTGGTGCAAACGTAAAGTCGGACCTACGGTAATAACCGAACGACCTGAATAGTCGACACGTTTACCCAATAAGTTTTGACGGAAACGACCTTGTTTACCTTTGATCATGTCGGCCAAAGATTTAAGAGGACGTTTGTTCGAACCTGTGATTGCGCGACCACGACGACCGTTATCTAACAATGCATCTACAGACTCTTGCAACATACGTTTTTCGTTACGTACGATAATGTCTGGAGCAGCAAGGTCAAGAAGACGTTTCAAACGGTTGTTACGGTTAATCACACGACGGTAAAGATCGTTCAAGTCAGAAGTCGCGAAACGACCACCTTCAAGAGGAACCAACGGACGAAGATCTGGTGGAAGAACTGGCAATACAGTTAATACCATCCATTCTGGCTTGTTGTTTGACTCTTTGAACGCTTCCATCAACTTCAAACGTTTAGACGCTTTTTTCAGCTTGGTTTCTGAAGTTGTGTTTGGAATTTCTTCACGCAGGCGTGAAATTTCGTTTTCAAGATCGATATCTTTCAACAAGTCCTGAACGGCTTCTGCACCCATTTTCGCAGTAAATTCATCACCGTGTTCTTCTAACGCTGTGAAGTATTCTTCATCGTTAAGAAGCTGGTATTTCTCCATTGGAGTCATACCTGGATCAGTGACCACGTAAGATTCAAAATACAATACGCGTTCGATGTCACGTAAAGTCATGTCTAAAAGAAGACCGATACGAGACGGTAACGATTTCAAGAACCAGATGTGTGCAACTGGAGAAGCAAGCTCAATGTGACCCATACGTTCACGACGAACTTTCGCAGTTGTTACTTCAACGCCACATTTTTCACAAATGACGCCTTTGTATTTCATACGCTTGTATTTACCACACAAGCATTCGTAATCTTTTACTGGACCAAAGATTTTGGCACAGAACAAACCATCACGTTCAGGTTTGAACGTACGATAGTTAATTGTCTCAGGTTTTTTAACTTCACCATGAGACCATGACTTAATCATTTCTGGTGACGCAAGACCAATACGGATGCGGTCAAACTCTACAGGAGCATGACCGTCTGAATCCGTCTTTTTGCGCATGATATCGAGCAAGTCTTTCAATTTTTTTCTCCGTGTGTTGTGGAGATTTTCACTTCACAACTGGGTCACAAATATTGTTTTTTACTGAAATTCGGGAATCTCAAAAAATCCCCCTAAATCCCCCTTTATTAAGGGGGACTTTCTCCTCTCTTTTCTAAAGAGGGGCCGGGGGAGATTTCTTAGTCACCATTTTTCAGTTCAATGTTGATACCTAAAGAACGGATCTCTTTGGTCAATACGTTGAACGATTCAGGCATGCCCGGATCCATATAATGGTTACCATCTACAATATTTTTGTAGATACGGGTACGGCCTTCAACGTCATCCGACTTAACAGTAAGCATTTCTTGGAGCGTATAAGCTGCGCCATATGCCTCAAGAGCCCAGACTTCCATCTCACCGAAACGCTGACCACCGAATTGAGCTTTACCGCCCAATGGTTGTTGCGTTACTAGAGAGTAAGAACCTGTAGAACGTGCATGCATCTTGTCATCAACCAAGTGGTTCAATTTGAGCATGTACATGTAACCTACAGTTACTGGACGGTCAAAACGTTCACCTGTACGTCCGTCAAACAATACGGTTTGACCAGAACGTGGAATGTCTGCAAGTTCAAGCAACTCTTTGATTTGGCTTTCATCAGCACCATCAAATACAGGAGTTGCAAGAGGAATACCTTTACGCAAGTTTTTAGAAAGCGCCAGGATTTCATCATCAGTCAGGCTATCAAGATCTTCTTGCTCGCCACCGACTTTGTTATAAATCTTATCTAAGAAGATACGCAGTTCAGCAATAGTACGCTGTTCTTGCAGCATCTTGTCGATTTTATCGCCAAGACCTTTTGCCGCCATACCCAAGTGAGTTTCAAGAATCTGCCCCACGTTCATACGTGAAGGTACACCCAGTGGGTTTAACACGATATCAACCGGTACACCGTTAGCATCGTGTGGCATGTCTTCTACCGGTAAGATGTTTGATACAACACCTTTGTTACCGTGACGACCCGCCATCTTATCACCTGGTTGGATGCGACGTTTAACCGCAAGGTAAACCTTAACAACTTTCAATACGCCAGTTGTTAATTCGTCACCTGTAGAAAGTTTGCGTTTTTTCTCAGCAAATTTCTCGTCAATCTCGAAGCTCTTCTCTTTCAAGAACACTTGAATTTGAGTTAAACGTTCAGCGATTGCTTCATCAACAGGTTGGATATCCAACAAATCAACAAGCTCTAAACCAGCCAATAAATCTTCAGTTAATTTATCGCCACGTTTAGTTGTGCCACCACCGTTAGATTCTTGACCTTTCAACAAACGAACGATACGTTCACGTGCTGCTTCTTCGAAGATTTTGAATTCTTCTTTCAAGTCTTTACGGTAAGCATCAAGCTGAGCTTTTTCAATTGCTTGAGCACGTTCGTCTTTTTCAAGACCGTCACGTGTAAACACTTGAACATCGATTACTGTACCTTTAACACCTGAAGACACGCGTAAAGATGAGTCTTTAACATCAGCCGCTTTTTCACCGAAGATTGCACGAAGCAATTTTTCTTCCGGTGTTAATTGCGTTTCACCTTTAGGCGTTACTTTACCTACCAGGATGTCGCCCGCAGTTACTTCAGCACCGATGTAAACGATACCTGATTCATCAAGTTTAGAAAGTGCAGCTTCACCAACGTTAGGAATATCGGCAGTAATTTCTTCTGCACCTAACTTGGTATCACGAGCCACACATGATAATTCTTGAATGTGAATCGAGGTTAAACGGTCTTCTTGAAGAACGCGCTCAGATAACAAGATCGAGTCTTCGTAGTTGTAACCGTTCCAGGTCATGAACGCTACGCGCATGTTTTGACCAAGTGCCAATTCACCGCCATCTGTAGATGGACCATCCGCAAGAACGTCACCACGACCCACTTTATCACCAAGTTTCACAAGAACTTTTTGGTTGATACAAGTGTTTTGGTTAGAACGTGTATATTTGATCAGGTTGTAGATATCTACACCTGCTTCACCCGCGATCATCTCTTCTTCGTTTACACGAATAACCACACGAGAAGCATCAACGAACTCGATACGACCACCACGTTTCGCAAGAACACATACACCTGAGTCGTGTGCTACGTTTGCTTCCATACCAGTACCAACAAGCGGCTTGTCAGCGATCAACGTAGGTACTGCCTGACGTTGCATGTTTGAACCCATCAATGCACGGTTGGCATCATCGTGTTCAAGGAATGGAATAAGTGATGCAGCAACAGATACAACCTGTTGAGCCGATACATCCATATGCGTCACTTTTTCAGGAGGCATACGTACGAAATCACCTTGGTGACGTACAGAAACAAATTCTTCTGTTAAGTTACCTTCTTTATCAATTGCAGAATCGGCCTGTGCAATGACAGTACCTACTTCTTCAATTGCAGAAAGATATTCAACGTCATCTGTTACACGACCATCAACAACTTTACGGTATGGAGTTTCCAAGAAACCGAAGTTATTACATTTTGCATAAACAGACAATGAGTTGATCAAACCAATGTTTGGACCCTCAGGAGTCTCAATTGGACAAACACGACCGTAGTGAGTTTGATGTACGTCACGTACTTCGAAGCCGGCGCGTTCACGTGTTAAACCACCAGGTCCAAGCGCTGATACACGACGTTTATGTGTAATTTCAGACAATGGATTGTTTTGGTCCATGAACTGAGATAACTGGCTTGAACCAAAGAATTCTTTGATTGCAGCAGCCACTGGTTTCGCATTGATTAAATCTTGCGGAGACAAGTTGTCAGTTTCAGCTTGGCTTAAACGTTCTTTAACAGCACGTTCTACACGAACCAAACCAACGCGGAATTGGTTTTCTGTCATTTCACCGACTGAACGTACGCGACGGTTACCCAAGTGATCGATATCGTCGACTTCACCTTTACCGTTACGAATTTCAACCAGTGTTTTTAATACATCTGTAATATCTTCGTTTGAAAGAATACCTTCAACTTCACGTGACTTCTGGTCTGTACCGACTTCGTAAGGACGACCCAAACGACGGTTGAACTTCATGCGGCCTACTGGAGACAAGTCATAACGTTCAGAAGAGAAGAACAAGTTGTTGAATAAGTTTTCAGCAGCTTCTTTTGTTGGTGGCTCACCTGGACGCATTACTTTGTAGATTTCTACCAGTGCTTCTTCACGACCTGAAGTCGTATCTGCACGTAAAGAGTCCGCAACAAAAGAACCACGATCAATGTCATTGGTGAACAGAATATTGAACTGTTTAACACCGCCTTCTGCAATCTTCACCATGATCTCATGGCTCAATACTGTGTTTGCAGCAATGACATCGCCATCTTTTAATGCGATATCTTCAGCAGTGATGCGTTCGTACAAGTACTCATCAGGAACAGGAAGCTTGGTTAAGCCAGATGCTTCCATTTGACGGACATGACGTGCATTAATACGTTTACCTTGTTCAACAATCACTTTGCCGTCAGCATCAGCAATGTCGAATTGAGCCATTTCACCGCGCAGGCGTTCAGGCACAAGGTCAATTTGATAACTACCCATGTCAAGATACACAGGTACTTTTTCATAGAACATGTCTAGAACTTGTTCGTTGCTATAACCTAATGCACGTAGAACAACAGTCGCGAGTAATTTACGACGACGGTCAATACGTACAAAGACAAGGTCTTTAGCATCGAATTCAAAGTCTAACCATGAACCACGGTAAGGAATGATACGTGCTGAATAAAGAACTTTACCGCTAGAGTGAGTTTTGCCTTTATCGTGGTCAAAGAATACACCTGGTGAACGGTGTAATTGAGATACGATTACACGCTCAGTACCATTGATTACAAAAGTACCGTTTTCAGTCATGAGTGGCATTTCACCCATGTACACTTCTTGTTCACGTACGTCTTTAATTGATTTAGTTTCGCGATCTTTAATGATCAGACGAATTTTCACACGCATTGGTGCTGCATAAGTTGAACCGCGTAAAATACATTCACGCACGTCAAACTCAGGCTTACCAAGACTATACTCAACAAATTCTAAAGCAGCATTGCCAGAATAACTTTCAATAGGAAAAACTGAACGAAATGCGGCTTGGAGACCGATATCTTCGCGGTTTTTTGGTGTTTTGCCATCTTGTAAGAATGTTCGGTACGAGTCGACCTGAATCGCGAGCAAGTACGGAGCATTCATGACGCTAGGCAATTTACCAAAATTCTTACGGATCCGTTTCTTTTCGGTATATGAGTATGCCATCTGGAGTCCTCGGAAAGTAAACTAAGCTCGCCTGCAGAACGAGCCTAGAAGGAATTACACAGGCCGATATGGCCACCACTTTTTACAAATGCTGCAATTTTTAGTGGTATTAAAACGCTTAGCAATATTTTCAAATATAAAAAATATTGATAAGCATTTGATATTATTGATTTATTATAGTAATTGATGTTTTTTACATCAATCAAACAAAAATCGAGCCGATAATTGTAACGCAAAAAGGCTGATGACCCAAGAGCCATCAGCCATTTTTTGGGGTCAATTTAAAATTAGACCCCGATCGAAATTACTTAACAGTAACTGTAGCACCAGTTTCTTCAAGTTTTTTCTTAAGTTCTTCAGCTTCTTCTTTAGAAACGCCTTCTTTAAGAACTGAAGGAGCGCCTTCAACCATGTCTTTAGCTTCTTTCAAGCCAAGACCAGTGATTTCACGAACTGCTTTAATTACAGCAACTTTGTTAGCACCGAAAGAAGTCAACTCAACGTTGAATTCAGTTTGTTCTTCAACAGCAGCAGCAGCAGGACCTGCAGCAACAGCTACAGCAGCAGCAGATACGTTGAATTTTTCTTCGAAAGCAGAAATAAGTTCAACAAGTTCAAGAACAGTTTTTTCAGCAACTGCGTTTAAGATTTCTTCGTTTGTTAAAGCCATGAGAGTAACTCCAAATGGGTATTGAATGGTGTGAAAATAGATTTAAGCTTATGCAGCTTCTGACTCGTTTTTCTCTTGAAGCGCTGTAAGTAAGCGGCCCAATTTCGAAATAGGAGCTTGAAGAACATTGGCAAGCATAGTAAGTGCTTTCTCTTGGTTCGGAAGATTCGCGATAACGCTAACTTCAGCACCTTGATAAAGTTTGCCGTCAAATGCAGCAGCTTTAAGTTCAAATGCTTTGTTAGTTTTAGCAAATTCTTCGAACAAGCGAGCAGCTGCGCCCATGTCGTCTTCAGAAGTTGAGAAAGCCAAGATTGTTGGGCCAACAAGGTTGTCGTTCAAGATATTGAATTGAGTATCTTGAAGAGCGCGTTTAGCCAAAGTATTACGTACAACGCGTGTAGCAACACCTAACTTACGAGCTTCAACACGAAGAGCAGTTAATTGCTCAACAGTTAAACCTTGGTAGTCAGCAACAACAGCAGCAAATGCAGTAGAAGCAACTTCAGTTACTTCAGCTACGATCTGTTTTTTGCCTTCGATAAGAAGAGCCATTGTAAAACCTCCTAACGGTGATTTATGCACTCCAACGAGTACACTCCCAATTCGTAAATTTATTGCTAAATTTACACGCGGAGGATGAACAAATCACACCACCGCGTCTACTCGGACTGGACTTTTAAGAAGCGAGCTCCGAAGAACTCCCCTCGCCCGAGGTCTTTGACGCTGATAAACAAATATTTATCAATTCAAAGTTTGCCTAAGTTGCGCAAGAGTTCCGAAACCGGTTGCTCTTGCATAAGTTTTAAAGCAGTGCTTTTAAACTTACTCAGGGCTTTAAAATTCTATTAAATAAGTCGAGACTTATTTAGAAATGTTTGCTACGTCAACAACAAGACCTGGGCCCATAGTTGAGCTTAGAGTGATCTTTTGAACGTAAACACCTTTAGAAGTCGCAGGTTTTGCTTTCTTAAGGTCAACGATAAGCGCTTCAACGTTTGAACGAATAGCTTCAGCAGTAAAACCTACTTGACCAATCGCAGCGTGGATAATACCCGCTTTGTCTACACGGTAACGTGCTTGACCAGCTTTTGCATTTTTAACTGCAGTAGCAACGTCAGGAGTTACAGTACCCACTTTAGGGTTAGGCATTAAGCCACGTGGACCAAGAATCGTACCTAATTTACCCACAACACGCATAGCGTCAGGTGCAGCAATTACCACGTCAAAGTCAAGGTTACCCGCTTGGATGCTCTCAGCAAGATCATCAAAACCAACGATGTCTGCACCTTCAGCTTTAGCAGCTTCAGCAGCAGCGCCTTGAGCAAATACAGCAACACGTACAGTTTTACCAGTACCTGCAGGAAGTGTAGTCGCACCACGAACAACCTGATCAGATTTACGTGGGTCAACACCTAGATTTACAGCCACATCCAAAGATTCTTTGAATTTAGCAGCAGGTAGGCTGTTAAGAACTTGTACTGCTTCTTCCAAAGTGTAAACTTTGTTTGCTTCAATAGCAGCAGCAATGGCTTTTTGACGTTTAGTTAATTTAGCCATGTCTTATAGCTCCACTTCCAAGCCCATAGAACGCGCAGAACCAGCAATGGTACGTACACGTGCGTCTAAATCAGCACCAGTTAAATCTGGTTCTTTAGTAGTCGCAATTTCTTCTAATTGAGCGCGAGTCAACTTACCAACTTTAGTTTTGTTAGGTACAGCTGACCCCTTAGTAATACCAGCAGCTTTCTTAAGAAGAATCGCAGCAGGTGGAGTTTTCATGATGAATGTGAACGACTTGTCGTTGTACACAGTAATCACTACAGGAATTGGAAGACCTTGTTCAACTTTTTGTGTAGCAGCATTGAATTCTTTACAGAATGCCATGATGTTAACACCACGTTGACCTAGTGCAGGACCAATCGGTGGAGATGGATTCGCTTTACCAGCTGGAACTTGCAGCTTGATATAGCCGTCAATCTTCTTAGCCATTTCAAATTACCTCTGGGTACAAACGCCGCTAGGCTCCCCAACATTATTCATGTAACAAAACTGTTACAACAACAATGCCCGATCCATAATAAATCGGGCGTTTTCAATCCAATTTAAATTAGTTCGCTTTTTCGACTTGACGAAATTCGAGCTCAACCTGAGTTGGACGATTGAATACATTGATTGTCAACGTTAAACGTGACTTCTCGTAAAGAACTTCTTCCACCACGCCTTTAAAGTCGGTGAATGGACCATCAATAACGAGTAATTCTTCGCCTGGCTCAAACATTGTCTTAGGACGAGGTGCTTCACCAGTATTGCGTACACGTGCAAGAATCGCATCAGCTTCTTTTTGCGTAATTGGAGCCGGTTTTTCAGCCGTACCACCAATAAAGCCTAATACTTTTGGACATTCTTTAACAATGTGCCAAGTATCATCATTCATTTCCATTTCAACTAATACATAGCCAGGAAAGAATTTACGCTCTGATTTACGCTTCTTGCCATCCTTCATTTCTACGACTTCTTCAGTCGGAACAAGGACTTCACCAAAGCTATCGGCTACAGCGCTACGCTGGATTCGATCATTAAGCGAGCGTAACACCTGTTTTTCATAACCCGAATAGGCATGAATAATGTACCAACGTTTCATAGCTCTCTTACCCGATAATAAACTTCATTAACCAGCCTAAAATGTAATCAAAACACCATAAAACAATGGAAGCGATTACAACAACCGCAAGAACATGCCAAGATGTGGTCACTGTTTCCTGCTTGGTCGGCCAAGTCACACGACGTAACTCGATTCGCGCGTCTTTCAACAAACGAACAAAGCCTTTGCCTTGATGGGTGGCGTATAATAAACCTAAAGCCACTACGATACAAGCCAAAATCACACCAACGCGCACACCAACATTATTCGCAGGTGCCCAATACGCTGGCAAATACTGACCCACCATGGTCGCACCAATGAGTAAAATCAATGCGATAACCCATAGAACAATATCTAACGGGGAACCAGAATTAACAACTTCAGCAGAATTATTTCTTTGTGGAATTGGCGCTTCGCTTAATGCGTCACGCGATTTATCATTCGACATTTTTGTACTCGTCGTAGGCTTCGCGACTTATTATATGACAATTTAACCAGCATCAAGCTTTTTTTTAAAAAAATGGCAGGCCAGGAGGGACTCGAACCCCCAACATTCGGTTTTGGAGACCGACGCTCTACCAATTGAACTACTGACCTACAATACAAATCGGGAACTTAAGTCCCCGACCTGTAGTTTCAACTTATCGTATTATGCAGTTACTTTAGCAACTACACCAGCACCAACTGTACGACCACCTTCACGGATCGCAAAACGTAGACCTGGGTCCATTGCGATTGGGTGGATCAATTCTACTGACATTTCTACGTTGTCACCCGGCATA
>NZ_JAKLTP010000025.1:0-17451 GCF_022012365.1 Acinetobacter sp. SM34
GCATTAAACTAAAGATCAAATTGAACAAGCAAATATGTTAAAGAAAACTTCTGAAAGACAAAAAATACAAGAGATCTTGGATAAAATAGAGGCTGACTCATTTAGTCCATCTGATATAGATTTAATATTAATAAAACTAAGAGAATATTCTAAGCCAAAAAGTTTATTTCAAGAAATTTCACATTTCGCAGCACACAATGAAATGAGAGATCAAGGAAATACTTTTTATCACATGAATGGTTTTTTTAGCAGTATGTTATTTCATACGAAGCATAGCTTTGATGAAAAAGAACCCTTAGATTTTAGCAAACCAATACCAAGCTATGTTATTGAAAAAATAAAATTTAATATTCATTTGTCTAAAGATACCTTTACAGAAAAATATAAATGCTCTCAAACTCAATTTGAAAGTAAATTTAATAATGTATTCCAAAAGATCAAGGGAACAAATACGTATAAATTAAAAGGAACTCTCAAAGGTACGGTTCGAAAAGTTACAGAAGATATGTTGCAGCTTTTGATTAGTCAGCCACTTTTTACGCAAGAACAGATAATTGAAGAGTTCATCAACGTTTTAAAAGAAAATCAGTTTTCCCTTGATGAAAACATATATAGATTACGTTGTGAGAAAATTATTCTTTTTATAATTTTTCTAATGCATGGTACGGAATATAGTATTACAAAAGAGATAAAAGCTATATCCTTCATTGATATAAATAAAGAGGACAATTTAAGAATATTGAGCTTAAATGCTCATGTACCAACTCCATATAAAGATACTCTCATAACGTGTGTGTATCCTCTAATCTCAACAAAACTAGACTATTTTCATCATTGTTCTGAAAAAATCATTAAATCAGGAATTAATGATACAAATAGAGATATGTTAATAATTAAAAATAGAAAATTAGATTTTTAGTTAACTACTAGTTGAGGTTAATTAATACCCTGTCTAGGAGTAAAATGGCAGAATCAACGTCCGTTAAATCAAAGTGTTTTTTAAGTCGATGCTAAACTAAAATAGCATGAATCATCATGCTATTTTGTATTTATAAGAGCCTCCCATGCTTTACCCTATGCCCAAAAAAATCCAACTCGCACCCTCCCAAGCCAAATGGCAACTATCAACTACAGATTCAGTACTCATTTTAGTGGGATTACAAAATTTAAGGATGATGGCAGGCATACAAGACAGCGACCTCATGACTCATCTGATTCAAATCAGCAATAAAGCCAAAGCACTTGATATTCCAGTTGTTGATTTGTACGGTGATGATTTGATGCAGGGCATGCAGCAACTTGGTGAATATGCATCATCGCATCCACAACTGATTTTTGCCGGACAGGTCACGCCGATGCTGAAACAAATCCTGCCGCATTTGCAAAGTGTCACCGAGCAAATCTGTGTTGTGGACGATGCAATTTTATTGCCGAATCAGGAACAGCATATTCAATGGATTGATAACATTTCGGTACAAGGTTTGCATCATATGAATAGCTATAGTTTGACTCGGCTCTGGGATTTAAGTGCGCCGTCCAATTATGTGCTTTCCACCAAGGGGATTATGCTCGCCGTTGCTGAACAACTGAACATGGATGCACTTGAAATTGATCCTTATGTTGATTTAAGACAATACGGACTGGATTCTGTGGCTATTGTCACTCTGGTTGGCATTTGGCGCGCGCATGGGGCAAATATCACTTATGAAGATGTCCTAAAACATAATTCACTGCATGAACTGGCCAGCTTTATATTGCAATCGGCAGGTTCATAAAGTGCTATTGAAATTATTTTTGTTTAAAATCGAAAAAACCGTCGCCAATTCAAGCATTGTGCATTGTAATTCTGTGCCAAGCTTTCTATCATTGCCGGCTTGTTTTCGCGATCAGCCTGGGATTGAACATTGAGTAATTTTCTAACCGAACATCTGATACATCGTGATGAAGATTTTATGGTCATCCATAAACCTGCAGGTGTGCTCACTGTTCCCGGCAAAACCGAAGATTTACAAGATTGCGTGATCAACCGATTATTAGAAATAGAACCAAAAACATTACTGATACATCGTCTGGATCGAGATACTTCCGGCATTCTGGTGTTTGGCCTAAGCAAATGGGGACAAAAAACCATTTCTCGCCAGTTTCAGGAACGCCAAACCGAAAAAACCTATCAGGCTGTTGTGGCAGGGCATCTTGAAGGGGAAGGCACGGTCGATGTGCCTGTGGTGTACGATCCTGAACATCCGCCATTACATATTGCCGATCCCAAGCATAACAAGCCTGCATTAACTCATTGGCAGGCGATTGAACATTTTCAAATTCAGGGACAGGCGGTTACGCGTGTCAAACTCACGCCAATTACCGGGCGTTCACATCAGCTTCGCGTGCATATGCAGTATCTGGGGCATCCGATTGTTGGTGATACTTTATATGCTACAGCCGAGCAGCAACAGTTAATGCCGCGTCTGTGTTTGCATGCCGAAAACTTAAGTTTTTATCATCCGCAAACAGAGCAGTTGGTAGAGTTTTATTATCCTGTGCCTTTTTAAGGTGAAAACTTTTTAATCTCATCGATTTTGCGCACTTTTTAGTGGGCTTTATGTCAAAATATATTGCTTAAAGACCTATTTTTTTGCTCAAATACTAGGCAGTTTTTGAGCTTGAAATTAGAGTCGTCATTTTTAGATAAAGGTGGAAAAATTGCATCAGTTTGCTATTGGTCAGCGTTGGTTATCAGATACAGAAACAGAACTCGGATTAGGGGTTCTTATTGATGTAGATGAACGATCGGTTAGCATCTTATTCCCAAAAAGTGATGAAACGCGTGTCTATGCACGTAACAATGCACCTTTATCACGTATCGTTTTTAACATTAAAGATGAACTGCAGGATCAGGAAGGCACCAAATGGGTGGTTGAGTCTTTTGAAGACCGTCATGGTGTGGTGCGTTATAACGTGATTCGTACTCTGGAAGATGGTAGCGAAGAACGTAAGTCGTTAAATGAAACCCGTATTGGTGCGACCATTCAGCTGTCTAAACCGCTTGACCGCTTGCTGGCCAGCCAGGTCGACTATAAAGAATGGTATGACCTGCGTATTGAAGCATTACTGATGCAAGCCAATATGAAGAACAGTCCCTTACGTGGCATGGTCGGTGCACGTGTCGGCTTAATTCCACACCAGCTTTATATTGCACATGAAGTGGGTCAGCGTTTTGCACCGCGTGTATTACTGGCGGATGAAGTGGGCTTGGGTAAAACCATTGAAGCAGGTTTGATTATCCATCAACAACTGAAAACTGCCCGTTCTGAACGTATCCTGATTTTAGTTCCAGATTCACTGCAATATCAGTGGATGATTGAAATGCGTCGCCGTTTCAATCTGGAATTCTCTTTATTTGATTTGACCCGTACCGCATCAATTAAAGAACATGATCCTGATTTAAACCCGTTCCTGACCGAGCAGCGTATCATTGCTTCTGTTGACTTGATGGTCGATCATGATGATTTACGTGAACAGGCTTTAGAAGCCGGTTTTGACCTTCTGGTAGTAGACGAAGCGCATCACCTGATGTGGAGCGAAGAGGAAGGCGGTAATGACCGTTACGATCTGGTTGAAGAACTCGCTGAAAAAACACCGGGTGTTTTACTGCTCACTGCAACGCCAGAACAGCTTGGTGTAGAAAGTCATTTCGCACGTTTACGTCTGCTCGATCCACAACGCTTTAGCTCACTGGATCGTTTCTTGGACGAAGAAGAGCAGTATCATCAAACGGCAAAAATTGCTGAAGTGTTGATGTCGGACATGCCTTTGGAAGAAGGACATTTAAAAGCGATTGAAGGCTTGTTAGGGCATAGCATTCAGGATGAACCTGAACAGCGTTTCCGTGCCATTCATGAATTGTTAGACCGTCATGGTACAGGCCGTATTTTATTCCGTAATACCCGTGAAGCGATTCAGGGTTTCCCGGGCCGTGACTGTCGACCAGCAGCTTTACCCGCACCTGCAAACTGGTCTAAAGACGGTAAATTGCGTGAGCAAATGTGGCCTGAAGAAGCACAGCTGGATGGTGCCTGGATGGAGCATGACCCACGTGTGATGTGGCTCATGGAAATGCTGCGTACCGAACTCAAGCACAAAAAAGTATTACTGATTGCACGTAGTGGCCCGGTAGTTGAAGCGCTGGAAAATGTTCTGCGTTTGCATGCCGGCATCCGTACCGCCATGTTCCATGAAGGCATGAGCCTGCTTGAGCGTGACCAGGCAGCAGCATATTTCGCTGAAGAATCTTATGGCGCACAAATCTTGTTGTGTTCTGAAATTGGTTCGGAAGGTCGTAACTTCCAGTTTGCATCAGACCTGATCTTGTTTGACTTGCCTGCCAACCCGGATGTGCTTGAACAGCGTATTGGTCGTCTGGACCGTATTGGTCAGGAAAACCGTATTCAGATTCATGTACCTTATTTGATGGGTACAGCACAGGAACGCATGTTCCGCTGGTACAACGAAGGTTTGAATATTTTCAGCAATATTTCACCAACGGCACAAACCCTGCAAGAAAACTTCATTGTGAAATTAAAAGACTGTTTATTGGCAGACTTGGGTCAGCAGTTTGAAGATTTGCTTGAAGAGGTTAGCGTTCAGCGTGAAGCGCTGGAAGCGGAATTACAGGAAGGCCGTGACCGCTTGCTTGAATACAACTCTTGCCGTCCAATCGTGGCGCAGGAAATTGTGCAGGCGCTTGAAGATTATGACGACAACACCACTTTGCCAATGTTTATGAAACGCTTTATGGCATCGACCAATATCGATTTCGATGAGCAAAGTAACGGCACCGTCATCATCAAGCCGACCGATCAAATGCAGGTTCAAGGCTTGTCTTTAGATGAAGAAGGTATGACTGCAACCTTCTATCGTGATCAGGCACAAGTTCGTGAAGATGCGCAATATTTGACTCTGGAACATCCCTTCACTGAAAGTGTGATGGAGATGATTAATACCCAATCTTTTGGTAGTACCAATGTTGCGGTATTAAAATCTGCTGCATTGCCACAAGGTTCGGTATTGCTGGAAGTATGGTTCAAGGTGGATGTGGTTGCACCGAAAGCATTAAACTTGCCGTCAAGCTTGCCGCAACAGCTGATTCGCGTATTGCTCAGTGAAAAAGGTCAGGACCTATCTGACAAGATTGTACCAGATATCCTGAAACCTTATTTACATCACCTGGATGGCAATAGCTGCCGTCAGGTAGTGAAAGCACGCCGTGAAGTCATTGAACAGCGTTATGCACAGGCATTGGATATTGCCAAAGCTGCATTGCCAAACTTTAAGCAGCAGGCTAAGGAAGTTTATGGCAACAAATGGCAATATGAAATTGACCGTTTAAGTTACCTGAAGCAATTTAACCCAAGCATCCGTGAAGATGAAATTTCACGTTTGCAGAAATTCCAGAAAGAAGGTTTGAACCTGTTAGAGGGTTTATCAGTCACACCGGAAGCGATTCAGGTGATGGTGGTGGTTAAGCCATAAACAAAAGTTTTTTCATAAAAGAGCACCTACGGGTGCTTTTTTATCGGCACTATTTTCTTTAGTCTGAACATTGGTTTATCTGGAGAGCAGAACAAATCTCATGCTAAAATGAGCAAATAATTATAAATCATATTAAGAATAACAATGGCTCAGTCTTTAGTCACCATGGGTTCTACAACCTCACACGGCGGTATAGTTTCAGAATGTGATCCTTCGTTTGTCATGAATGGAATCGCTGTGCATTTGCATGGCATGAAGCATTATTGTCCTCAATGTCAAACTATGGTGTCGGCCATTGCTGCGAATCAATCTACATTGGTTAAAGGTCGTGGAGCGGTCATTGCAGGGGATAAAACCAGCTGTGGGGCAACGTTTTTAGGCAATCAGTTTCTGGTGGTTTCGAAAAAATAAATTTCAGTAATCCAATTATTTTTTGTGCTGGATGATTCTGCGGTTTAATGCTATCTGACTTGCAAGTCAGGGAATCATAGATTTAGCGATTTCATCTAGGTTCGCTTTTGCTTAAGCTATCGCACTATTAATGGCACAAATTAAACAAGAGCAACGGGTATGACAGATGGATTATTCAAGAAAAATGCGATTCATTTTACCCATGCCAATGGTATACCTTCAGCCACTTATCAAAAGTTTTTTAATTACTTTAAAGCCGATTTTAATTTAAAAGCCATCCCGATGATTGGCCTGAATCCACAATATCCAGTGACCATGAGCTGGCAGTATCTGGTCGAACAGGTGATTGCAGACATTGAACAGCAATTTCCAGATCAGCAGGTGATTGGGCTGGGTCACTCATTTGGTTCCTTGGTCACGTTAATGGCGGCCTATAAACGCCCTGATTTGTTTTCACAACTGATCATTATGGATCCACCTTTTGTGATTGGCAGCAAGTCGGCTATTTTTGAAGCTATGCAAAAACTTAAATTAAAAGCTGTGGATAAAATCACGCCTGCAGCGATTACGCTTAAACGCAACGATCATTGGCGCAGTTTTGATGAAGCCTATACATCTTTGCGAAATAACCGACTGTTCAAGAATTTTGATAAGCAGTGTTTTGATGATTATTTTGCACATGGTATTACACAAGATCAAAGTAGAGGAGGCGTGACTTTAAGCATTCCTAAAGCCATTGAAGCGGAAATTTTTAGAACTGTACCTGCGTGGTGGTGGCGTACGCCGCGTAAAGCACCGCGAGTACCTGTACATTTAATTACAGCAGAGCAAAGCCATTTTTATAAGCAAGGTTTACCCCAAGGGATGAAAAAAACTTATGGTGTTGAGTTTAGTGTAGTCGAAGGCGGACATATGTTTCCTTTAGAGCAACCTGAAAGCACAGCCCAATCGGTGAAAAAGATCATTTCAGCACAGCAAAATATTGAATGCGCAGTGAAGAATTTAGACGGGTATTCTTCACAAGCAATAAAATTATAAATTACCGAATTTTCGCTTCATCCAGATGGCGTGCACCTTCTAGAATCATCCGAATCATGATCATGGTTTGTTCGGCAATTTCCTTACGTTCCTTCGCAGAGATATCAATGACTGTTGCACCCATATTAAATACCAGTTGGGTAATGGCTTTTGCGGCGATATCGGGGTGAGAAAGCCTGTTGTTATTGAGGCGTTCCAGGCGAATGAGATCTTCCTGTAATTCTTGCTGGAAATAATTTAACTGGCGTTCAACCGCTAATTTATATGAAGCGGAGCCGGTGTAGGCTTCACGCAGCAATAAACTTAAATTGCCTTCATCGGCATCTAACTGTTCAATAAAAACTTCGACTGAACTGCGAATAATGCTGTTTTGCTTGGAGGCCTTTAAGCGCGCTTGGTGCAAAATTTGACGTAATACAATCCCGGCACGATCAATCAGCTCAATCGCAAGTTCATCTATATCTCTGAAATGCCGATAAAAACTGTTGGGCGCAATGCCAGCTTCACGCGCAACTTCACGTAGGCTCAAGGAAGAGATGCTTTTTTGCGGTCCAATTAAGTTCAATGCAGCTTGAAACAGCTCTTCTTTGGTAATGGTTGCTTTTCGTCCTACAGTACGGACGATCACCGGTTCATGAACAACATTCTGTTTATCAACAGGAGCATCAACATTTTTTTTGATTGAAGACGGGTTCATATTTTTCAAGGGATTAGAGATACGAAAACATTATAACGGTTGCATTGCAACTTGGGAAATGAATAGAAACAATACAAATATATATACAAGTATATATACATGTGTATAATAATTAAAAATCGATCGCGTGGTACTGACTATGCATGTTGTAGAAAAAATGAAATCTCCCTTAGGTTCACTTGCTGATAGCGTTATTGACCAGTACGCGGCTAATTTCTGGTTGCAAAAATTTAATTCACTTTGGTCTGTGAATCAGGCATTGGGTAAAATTGTGCAGAAAGAAAATGCTGCACAAAATATGGTGAGTTTGACTATTCAAGTGAACCGTCATTTTAAAATGGGGCAAGCAGGACAACATCATCCGGTCTTTGTGGAAGTCGATGGTATTCGCTATGAACGCAGCTATAGTTTGACTCAACTCGATCGCCAACATATTTTGCTTACAGTAAAAAAAGTCGATCAGGGTAAAGTCAGCTCGTGGCTGGTGGAGCAGGCTCAAGTCGGCGATATTCTTGAATTTGGTCAGCCTTATGGCGATATGCTGTTACCTACGCAGGCTCAGCCAATGATATTGCTTGCGGCGGGTAGTGGTATTACTCCAATGCTAAGTTTACTCAAAGCACTCTCTAAAACAGATCGCATGACTCAAGCACCGATCCAGTTGTTGTACTGGGTTAAACAATATGCCGATGCTGCTTTTAAAGCACGTTTTGAACAACTGGCTGAACAATATTCTAATTTTTCTTTTCAGATTTTTTATACCCAGGAAGAAGATGCGGGCAAACGCTTAAACCAGGACCATTTGGCTTTGGTAAATAATATTGAAAATAGTCTGGTGTATGCCTGCGGCCCATCCGGATTTGTTGCACAGGCGGAACAGCTGTTTGCAAATGCACAGAGTTTCAAAAGTGAAGCTTTTAGCATGACACCTGTTGAAACTTCCGATATTGGCTTTGTTAACATAACCTTATTGAAATCTAATAAAGTACTGGTTATCCCTAAAGGCCAGTCTATTCTGAGCAGTCTGGAACAACAAAATATTAAACCTACTCATGGTTGTCGCATGGGCATTTGTCATAAATGTGTGTGTAATAAAGTTGAAGGTTCAACTAAAGATCTAGTGAATGGTAGTCAAAATTCCGAACCTGGTAATTTATTAAAAATCTGTGTCAATTCAGCTCAGTCAGATCTTGTGATTGATTTATAAGTGAGTTAAAAATCATGAATATGCCCGTTAAAGTAGAATATTTTAAAAATCCTAAAAATGGTGAGCTCACTCAATCTCAATTAGATGATTTGGCTCGTGAATTGGATATAATTAAACAAGAAGTGCTAGATGATATTGGCGAAAAAGATGCCAAATATATTCGTCGTGTTTATTCAACCGTTCGTTATGCTTCCATTGCAGGGCGTGCCTGTTTGTTTGCAGGTTGGTTCCCACCAGCTTGGGTTTTAGGTACTGGCTTACTTGGCTTTGCTAAAATCATGGAAAACATGGAGTTGGGTCATAATGTCATGCATGGTCAATATGACTGGATGAACGATCCAAAATTCAATGGTCCAAGTTATGAGTGGGACATTGTCGGCACAGCAGATAACTGGCGTCAGACCCATAACTATAAGCACCATACCTATACCAATATTAAAGGTATGGATGATGACATCGGTTATGGTTTGCTGCGCCTGTTTCCGGAACAGCGCTGGAAACCAGGCTATCTTTTACAACCAATCTACGCCATTCCATTTTGCTTGTTGTTCCAATGGGGCGTAGCAATTCAAAACCTTGAATTGGGTAAAGTATGGTTTGGTCGTAAAAGCAAAGAACAAGCCAAAAAAGAATGGCAGCCAATGCAAAAGAAAATTGGCAAACAATTGTTTAAAGATTATGTGTTTTTCCCATTGATTGCAGGCCCTGCGGCTTTACCTGTATTTACTGGTAACCTGGTTGCTAATGGTATCCGCAATATCTGGACCTTTAGTATTATTTTCTGTGGTCACTTCACTAAAGATGTAGAGGTGTTCCCGAAATCAGTGCTAGAAAATGAAAGCCGTGGTCACTGGTATATGCGTCAGATCCGAGGTTCATCTAATCTGACGGGTTCAGAAGCCTTCCATATTTTGACAGGTCATTTAAGCCATCAAATTGAGCATCACTTATATCCTGATATTCCGGCACGCCGTTACCGCAAGATGGCGCCTAAAGTTCAGGCAGTTTGTGAAAAATATGGTTTAAATTACAATAATGCCAGCTTGGTTAAACAGTATGGCAGTGTGCTTAAACGTATTGTTAAATATGCTTTTCCATTCAAGAAGTAAATAAAATTTAAATAGATGGAAACATCATTTAAGTTGTTAAAGCGATTTGAATTGTGACAAGACGTGATTTTCTCATCTAGCCAAATTCTTAACTAAAAGTGACTTTGAAAGAGTCACTTTTTATATTTGAGGAATAGATCAAATATTTAATTCATACAGTAGACTGTTTCAAAAAATACTTTTTTTAATTTATTGTAAATTTTTGTTGATTTTTTTTCAAAAAAAATGTGAAATTTATTATTTTGAGCATTTTTGCTATTGTTAATATTTAAAAATAAAAGTCAATAAAAACGAATCTCTTATACACATCTTGTTATAAAAATACTTGCAAACTATTTAGCTAAAGAATTTGTATATTTTTCATCCTATTGAAAAATAAAATAAAATTATTAATTCAACATATTTTATGAAAGCTAAATATAACACGAATCCTGTTTAAGCCAATGATTCCATTACTCGAATGGTTGGCTTATTTCGGTGGCTCAATTGATATGCACACAATGAAGCATAAATCCCTCCTAGAAATCCACAAACACTACGTGCTCTACTCGTCACTAAATTGTATTGTCCCTTCAATAGGCTGAATAATGTTTCTATTTTATTGCGCTGCTTTAAGTGATATTCATCTGATGCACAGAGTTGAACAGATTGCATGTTCTTTCGATGATAGGTAATTAAATCAATACGTTGCTCTTTCAGTTTCCTTTTTAATTCCTGACTGATATAGCCACGGTCGGCATAGAGTTTCGCCTGTAAACCTTCAACTCATTGTTCAACCATTTTAATGTCAGCAACATGCCCATTGGATAAAGCAGAACACACGATTTCACCAAATTGATTCATCACGATATGTAATTTACAGCCATAAAACCACCCCATTGAACTTTTACCTCGAGATGCGATCTTGGCTAATGATTTATGACGCTGAATACGCTGATTTTTACAGACAGGCAGAGTCGTTGAATCAATCCATAAATATTGGCTATGTTGAGCTTTCATTACAGCTACATGTAAAGCATGTAGTGCTAATTGATGCATATTAATCAGGTGAATCATGCGTTGATAACAGGGTAAGCTCTTAAATAAATGACTTTTATCCTGTTTCAACCATGAAAAAAATGCTTTGAAATTATTGAAGTGAGAACACTTATACCCAATGGCGATAAAGATGATTTCAGAGATACTCAGTTGTGCTTTTCGGATTCTTAAGCAGTGATGGCTTTGCTTTAGAAATTTCCAATAAGTTGCTTCAAATTTAAAAAAGAAATCATCAATTACACAGAATAATTCGGTACTATTGAACATCAGGATTAGAGCTATGAGTTTTGTGTGGTAACTCAACTGATGGCTCTAGTCCTTCTGTTTTTCAAGTCAATTTCTTATCCGCGATTCGGGTTAATTAATAAAACTAAGCCAACTTTTTATAACTGATAATTTCGGGTAATTGCTGATCTGTCCCCACCATAAAAGTATGATTGGCCATTGCGAGCATTTCATCATCTTCACGACTATTGCCATAGGCATAAATCACCGCATAATCATCTAAATGATATTTTTCTAAAATTCGTTGTCTTTTTTGTTCCGAACTACAATCGGGTGTGGTGTATTGTCCCGTATAAACCTCATTGACCTGTTCAGTCTGGGTACAAATTAAGTCAATATTTAATAGCGTACAGACATGCTTGAGATAAACATCGACCGATGCTGAAACCAGGACTACATCATCACCCAAAGCTTGATGCTGCTTAAGCTGTTCCAGTAGAGGATGGTTTAATTGAGTCATTAAGCTCGCAGCATATTTCTGTGCTGACTGTTGCAGTTTCGGAGCATTGGCATTACTAAACATAGCACGAAATAATTTAGAACGCATGGCATGTGCAGGATAGGCATTTAAATAGTAGGCCTGAATCCAAGGCAGAATTTTTATGCCCTGTTTAACAATATGACGTTTAGAGAGTGCATAGAAGATAAACCCTGTGAAACTGTCCTTGGTACACAGGGTTCCATCAAAGTCGAAGAGCGCTAGATTTTTATTCTTTTTGCTCGTTGCATACATGATTGGTATCTTCCATTGACGCGGGTTGCATACCAGTTGGTATTATAATCGCGGCTTAATTTTGGACCAGAAATGACCACTTTAGGCATGATAGCATAAATCGGTTTTTTGCCGGTTTTCTCTTGGTAAAGCTTTGATACAGCACGATAGGTTGCTGTATCTTCAAAATCTTTCTGTTTTTCCTTTTTCAAATCTGCACGGATTTGGCGAGGAGTAACCAAAATATTATTGGCAGCAAAAACACTAATCAGATCACGCTCGGATTGGCTGCTTATAGAGCGAATAGAACCTTCTTTGGTATACAGCAGCAGATCACCATCCAGTTCTAGCTCATCTGAAGTCAAGTCATTCAGCATGCTCTGGAAAGCCGCATTGCGACTTGAGTACATACCGGAGTTGTAGTCTGCAAAACGGTAAATGGGCTTGTCATAATCGGCCGGATACATCATCAGGCGATGAATACCGTAATACAAACCACCATATTGAGTATATAAATCGGTACGCAATTCGGCACTGCTGCCACCTTGACGTTTGTGTGCTTTGGCATAGCCGATATGGACTTGCATTGAACCCAATGTGGTCACGGGATTTAAGTTTTCACCAATGTCTTGTCCGACCAGTTTTGCTGCACCTGTGAGCGTACTGACATGATAATGCTTTGACATATAGCTAAAAATTTCACGATATAACTCATCCAATTCGCGTTCGGTTTGCACCTTACGCATCTGGCTTAAATAGTTATTGTTAGGACTCGGCTGATTTTTTAAAACTTCTTCAAAATAGCCTGCAACCGTTCCACCCAGTGTATCACCCAATTTGCTTTTAAATTTTTCATCCAGACGGTCTTGAACTTCCTTCACCGCTTTTTCACCCAAGCCTGAAACGTGCGGATCTGCAATGAAGTTGGATTCCTGATCCACTACAGCCACGATAGTGCAAATATTTTCTTTGGTTTGAGGGATATCCAGCTGATCGGTAATACTGTAAATATCTTTAGCCCATGAGGCACGCTGATGAACACGTGATGGAATAAGGCGCTGGATTTGATCTTCTTCTAGTGTTGGTTCATGATTTTTCGACCACCATGAATTATCGCCACATGCCGCCAGGCTAAGTGACAAAGCTAGAATACTCAAAGATTTAACACGAGATGAAATAAAAAGAGTTTTTTCCATAATAATGAAAACATATTCCAAAAGGGTGAGCCAGTACAGCAGATGAAGTATACTATGCCAGTCGAAAAAGTGATGAATTTATATGTATATTGGTCCATATCAACTGTCAAATAATTTAATTGTTGCTCCCATGGCAGGTGTTACGGATCGTCCATTCCGGACGTTGTGTAAATATTTTGGTGCAGGGCATGCGGTCAGTGAAATGATGACTTCAGACCAGACCTTACGCATGAGTAAGAAAAGTCTTTACCGTGCCAACTTTGATGGTGAACTGGCACCGATATCCGCACAGATTGCCGGTTCAGAACCGAATGAGTTAGCGGAAGCGGCACGTTATCAGGTAGCAAATGGCGCACAGATTGTTGACATCAATATGGGCTGTCCGGCGAAAAAAGTCTGCAATAAATTAGCCGGTTCCGCCTTATTAAAAGATGAAGATCTGGTCGCGCGAATTTTAGATACCGTGGTGGCTGCAGTAGATGTTCCAGTCACATTAAAAACCCGTTTAGGGTATTTAAATGGTCATGAAAATATTCTGCGTGTAGCAAAACGTGCTGAACAAGCAGGCATTGCAGCCTTGGCTTTGCATGGACGTACCCGTGAAGATATGTACTTGAATACGGCACGTTATTCTTTAATTAAAGAAGTTAAAGAAATGTTGAAGATTCCAGTCATTGCCAATGGCGATATCGACAGTCCTGAAAAAGCCAAGTATGTGCTGGATTATACTGGTGCAGATGCTGTGATGATTGGCCGTGCGGCACAAGGTCGTCCCTGGATTTTTCGTGAAATTGCCCATTATTTGAAAACTGGGGAACAGCTTGCAGCACCAAGTATTGCTGAAGTGAAAGATGTACTATTAGGACATTTATCAGAACTGTATGATTTTTACGGTGAATATTCAGGTTGCCGTATTTCGCGTAAACATATTGCCTGGTATACCAAGGGTTTACGTTCAAGCAATGAATTCCGCCAAAATATGTACAAGGTCGAAAGTACAGCTGAACAGTTTAATGTAGTGGAAGACTATTTTAATCAGCTCCTTGCTCAAGGCGAAATTATGAGTGATGTACAGGTCGAGCAGGTGAACCTGCTTGAAACCAAATAGGCTTTTGTTGGTTTTTTATTATCATGCTCAACATAGGTCACTGCTCTTTATTGAAAAGGTTTCATCAAAATAAAGAGCAGTGATTTTTTTCTTTATCAATATTTTTTGCATAACTTGTATAACAATACTCAAAGAATTACAGGCTACAACATCACATCACCCAATCAGGACACTTATAAGACAGAGCTTACCTAAAATTGCCCTATGCTAAATCCAGCCGAAGAAGATGCGTATTGGAGAGAACAGCATCATAAGACGCCTTATTTCAATGAAACCCGAAATACCTATAGTGATTTAGACTACGACCGGGATTACCGGAATGCTTATCAAGTAGGTTATGGTAATAGGATTCAATATGACCGTGATACTGAGTTTGAGCATGTTGAACTGGAATTAAGAAGCAAGTGGGAAAAGTACCAAGGATCAGTCTCGTCTCAACTGGGAAGAAGCCAAATATGCAGCTAAAGATGCTTGGCATCGTGCTACACGTTAGTTATACCCGATAAAAAAACCTCTCAAGTGAGAGGTTTTTTATGGCTTATCTGACCTGGATAATTAGGCTTGACTCATTTCCAGAACCAGTTGATTAATCAAATCCGCAGCTTCCATTTCTCGAATTTGAGCTACATTGGTACCCGCCCAAAATGCACCAAACCCATCGTCGCCTTGTGCTGTTGCCACGGCATTGAGTTGTTTACCCAGATCATAGCAATAAGGATAAGTGGCGACTTGCGGTCGTTCAGGCCGATCGACTTGGGTATGCCAGTGATTAATTAAACCACGTGCAGGACGGCCAGAAATACTTGTGCTAATTTGAGTAATCGGTTTGCTAAATAGTGCTTTTCGATAAGCAGCATTTGCATTGGAACTTTTACATTGTACAAAAGCAGTCCCAAGTTGAACGGCTGCTGCCCCCAATTTCATTAATAACTGGGCTTGTTGCCCATTCATAATGCCACCCGCAGCAACAATAGGTAAAGTGCAATACTGTTTTAGCAATTGCACCAAATCTGAGGTTTTAACAGCACTGTCAAATGTTTCGTTAAAAATACCGCGATGCCCACCTGCCTCAATGCCTTGTGCAATAATGACATCAATACCTGCCGCTTCAATTTCAAGGGCTTCCGCCAGATTGGTGGCTGACACCATGGTCATAATGCCAGCCTGTTTTAAGGCCTGAATTTGATGAGGATGTGGAATACCAAAGTGAAAACTGACTGCTTGGGGACGCGTTTCTAGAACCAGATTTAAATAATCGTCGTTATCGAGAAAGCTGGGATAAATACAGTTTAATTCTTTGGGTGGCACAGCCTGATACTTCTCAAATTGTGGTGCCAAATATTGAATCCATTGTTCTGCAACTTGGGAATCTAATTCTGAACTTTGATGACAAAAGAAATTTACCTGAAAAGAGTGATGAGTCAGGGCTTGAGTCTCTAGAATTTGCTGACGGGCAGCTTCAACTGTACTGGCACCTAACCCTAATGAACCTAAACCGCCTTGATTAGAAACTTCAGCAGCCAATTTGGGGGTGGAAACACCTGCCATCGGGGCAAGAAAAATAGGATGTTTAATCGCAAGTTGTTTTAATAAAGTCATATTCAACTCCTCCTCATCTATATCACTTTGCCCAAGCCTTGAAAATTAAGCAAATAATATTCGTTATTTCCTTGCGAAATAAAAAGACTTTTATTTTTATTCAATAACAAACAATACGTCAGTCTCTGTCGTGCTTAAGATCAGTGAACACCTCTCTGAAAATTAAAATTTTATAATGTATTTTTATTTTTGAGTGCTGTCTGCGCATGTCTGAGCGTATCCGTGAAAAACTGCAAATTTTAGCTGATGCTGCCAAGTATGATGTGTCGTGTTCTTCAAGTGGCAGTAACCGTAAAAATAAAGATAAAGGTCTGGGCAATTTGTGTCTCACGGCGCTCCAATGACGTGAAACGGGCGGCATTTACCGTGCAGGAAGTGGTTGATTTGACCATGAACTTTTATCGCCGTAATTATATTGAAGGCTTGTTTTAAGTTCGGGAATATTTAAATCGGCAGATTACACCATGGAACGTATGCTGCAAGTGGTGAAAAAATTACGTCTAGAAGAAAATTTTAATGGCTATATCCATCTAAAAACCATACCTGGGGCATCATCGGAAATCATTACCGAAGCCGGTTTATATGTAGACCGCATGAGTATTAATTTAGAAATGCCAACTGCAGCAGGCTTGCAAAAATTTGCTCCCGGAACGAAAAAACCCATGCAGAAGTGCAAAAAGATTTAGGCATTGTGCGCGACCGTTTAATTCAATTTAAAGATGAACGCAAGCTAATTCGTTCCGTTCCTCAATTTGTTCCCTCAGGGCAAACCACCCAAATGGTCGCGTGGGCGCGCATAGTGAAACCGATCAAGATATTATTTTAATGGCGGACCGGCATTATAAGGAATTTAAACTGAAACGCGTGTATTACTCCGGTTATATTCCGATCAATGGGCAGGAAAAATCTTTGCCGGCAATTGGTTCTGCACCGCCTCTACTTCGAGAAAACCGGTTATACCAAAGTGACTGGCTGATGCGTTTTTATGGTTTTGATGCGACTGAACTGGTCGATGAAAAACATCCGAATCTGGATTTTGATGTTGATCCCAAGCTGAGTTGGGCACTGCGTCATCCGGAGCAATTTCCGGTCGATTTAAATTGTGCTGATTACCGCATGATTTTGCGCGTGCCCGGTATTGGCGTGCGTTCTGCTAAAAAATTGTCCAGGCGCGTCGCTTTGGTAAAATTCATATCGATCAATTAAAATGTATTGGGGTGGCGTATAACCGGGCGCAACATTTTATTCGTTGTGCCGATACACCTAAATTTATTAAAGAACAATTACCGAGCCAGATTCGTCATCAGATTTTACAGTCGGGACAGTCAAAATATACTCAACAACTCTCCCCACAATTAGGCTTTGGTTTCTGATGGCGACCTATGGCTTCGATGGTAGTATGACCGGTTTACTCAATTGTGTATTTCGTGCCTTTCAATTTAAAGAGTTTTAGGTCAATGTCACTAGGGCGTGTCCTCATTTGAAGAATTGTTTTTAAATACTTAAAATCCTCCTTTAAGCC
>NZ_JAKLTP010000026.1:0-14050 GCF_022012365.1 Acinetobacter sp. SM34
TTCTCTGCCGAATACAAACTCTGATTGAGGAGCACAATCAAATCGACCACCGGTTTTTTCTGCAGACGATAGTTTCTTTGCCGTGCCGTTTGGTCAAGCGCATAGCGTTGTGTGAATTTCTGAATAATACTTTCAGCCTTGTTTAGAGGCACATCAATTTGACAAAAATACTCCGAACCCAAGCTGACACGATCAAGAATATCTCTTAAATACTCATCCGTTTTTACACAAAAATAGATCATCGCCACGCCTTCAAAATATGGTAATCCTATCGGGTGAATATAGCGCATTTTCTAGAAAAATAGTAATCCTATCGGAAGCCTTTTAAATCGTGTTTTATAAGCCTGCGGAGCAGGCAATTTTTCAGGTGATGGTAATGGCATATATGGTTGTTCCTTGCGATTTGTATTTTGCACAGTTTCTGCTATGCTGAGGGTGTTCAAAGCGATTCATTTTGAGTTGGTCACAACTTAAAACGTGTTGAACCGTGATCCGAGCGCAATCGGAGCAATCCCTCCAGAAAATTAACAGCTGATCGCTGACACATTCATTTTTTAAAAATGCTTTGTGCTCTTTCGTCATGTCTGTATCCGAAAAATTTGCTGATATTTTTTTCACAAATTCTTAAATCTGTTCTCAATTTTTTGAGCATGATCATCAAAATGTCATGCGGATCTTGGAACTTGCCTATTTTTTGCATCGGCGAGTTACCGCCGCCGATGACATTTTTCTTACTAAATCCAACCGGACGAAAAATCTAACCAATTTTTTGTCATTCGGTGTAGCTGCATGCTGACTAACGTCCGCTGGTGCGGCTGCGAAGGGGGCTAAAGAGTGAAATTCTCTTTTTCTACCCAATCAATACATTGAACAAAATAAGAGTTGTTGGGCGACGTAGACACGGGAGCTTTGGTGACAAAGCAAAACCCTGTTTTAATTGAAGTCAGAGTTGAAATAACGGAATATTTTGACGTTAAGATGACTGCCTTTTTCATGAGTAATTTTGAGATGGGTGCAGCACAGGTGGGCGACTAAAGTTGAGCCGAAAGGCGATCAAGACAGAGAAAAACTGTCAGGTGTCAGATTCTAAAAGGGTCATGGACATCGGGTACTTGTAAATACATAAGCAAGATTCGTCGAATAGCTTAAGCCTGTAACGGCATCTACAGTAGAACCTGATAGATGCTTTGCTGAAAATTTTGATTGCACGATAAATCTAAAGAGTCTTTAGTCAGCTGTAAGTGGGATCTTGGAACAACTCCCCATGAAGAGCTAACGGAAGAGACGAGTGTAACGAGTAAGACTTGAGCGAAAGCAAGAAGTCGGGCATCAAATTGACAATTAAGACTAATGCGGGAAGTTCGCTAAGATATTATTTTTGATAAGTTTATTAGTTGGTGACTGTTAAATGAAATAATATTTTTAGAGGGCGGGAGAGGTGCTGAGTAAAGCGACTTTTAAGTCGGGAGCAGGGCTATTCGAGCGAATAAAAACGTAAGCGTAGCAATGAGTAATGAAAGGCCCGCCGAATATATAGCGTTTATCGCTATAGCGGTTGTGTAAATCAGTAAGAAAAAATAGCAATTGTGGTGATTGCGGAGAGTTGGTAGCTCTCAAAAAAAGTTTTGATTAAGCTGAAATTTTCAGACTTATTTAAGTACTTGTAATTAAATAAATGTTTTTCAAACACTAGGTATTACTTAAAACCTAATATCCTTTTCTAACCTTAAAACCTGCACACATAAGTGTGCAGGTTTTTCCTTAACGCCAAAATGCGCTGATTTACGTTTTAAGGCTACTTTTTAAAATTATGATCACACCCCAAGAAAAATATTGTAAACAGGCTAAAAACGCGAATATAAGCCTCTCAATCGCAAATTTAGAGCGAGTGTCTACGAGCGACCAATGAAAATTCGCGCCTAGACTCCCTGAAAAACAGCTTTTTAGGCTTCACAGCCTAAATAAGCGTAAATCACATGCAGAAAATGGAGCCTAGATCGAGCGTAGCGAGTAAAAAGCTTTATGAGCGAAGCGAATTCCGAGTTGCTTTTGCTCTTGCCTTTGCTTTTTCTGAAAGCCACAACTGGAAGAGCCAAAAAATTGCCCCACGAATCGAGCGAAAGCGAGATTCAATAGAGTTTGAGCGTAGCGAAAACCAAGGGCAATTTTTCATTCCCAGTGCTTTTAATTATTTTTTAAGTTTTTAAATGCTTTTAGAGATGCTGTAAGCCTTTAGTTGCAATAGTTTAAGGGGTGATAAAGATAGGTTTAAGGGGTGATAAAGATAGGTTTAAGGGGTGATAAAGATAGGTTTAAGGGGTGATAAAGATAGGTTTAAGGGGTATTTAAATAGTTGGATTATTGACTATTTAAAATATATAGAATATAACCTAGTTAAATGAATTAATAAGCTTCATATCATGACAAATAACAATAAATTAGTTGTTAAGGATAATGCTCTTATCGATGCCTCTTTCAACTTATCACTCATAGAGCAACGTATTATGCTCTTGGCCATAGTTGGAGCTAGAGAGTCTTCTAATCTCACATCTGATACACCAATAGAAGTATTCGTAAGTGACTACGTTCATCAATTTAAAGTAGATAGTAATAATGCCTATGGCTTGCTTAGAGAGGCAGCGAAAACACTAAAAAGAAGGGAGTTTAGTTATTTAGATAGATATAAGGGCCAAGAAGCTCTTACTACAGCAAATTGGGTAAACAAAGTGACCTATGTAGATTCTAGTGGCCTTATCGTTTTATACCTTAGTAACGAAGTTATCAGCTTAATTAGCCGATTAAGCGAACAATTCACAAAATACCATATAGAACAAGTGTCTGACTTTAAGAGTAAATATAGCATCAGACTATATGAGCTATTAATTAAATGGTTGAATGTAGCAAAAACTGAGAAATATAGTATTAACGATCTTAGATCAAAATTAGGGCTGGATGCGACTGAATATTCAACTATGTCTAACTTTAAATCTAATGTCTTAGACAGAGCAGTAAGTGAAATTAATAAACATACCAATATTACCGTTGACTATGACCAATTCAAAAAAGGTAGAGTTATCACAGATATTCAATTCCGAATTAAATCAAAAGCAATACCAGCTCAACATGAATTAACAAAAACATCCCAAGTAACATTCCACCAAATGACAGATGCTCAAATCAATATGTTTGGCAATCAGCTTTCACGACTACCTGAATTTTCAAACTTAGCAAATGGCAATGAAAGCTATGAGAGCTTAGCAGCAAAAATCAAAGAAATGCTGAGAGATCCAATACAACAAAAGCAGTTTTTACCTCACCTACAAAACCTTGGCTTTAAAGCTTGAGTGTATTGGAGAATACACATATTGTATTCTCCAATACATTTTCAAAATACACAGCAATACACTATGAATACAGCTACAAAATACAGTGTTAGTGATGCTGCAACACTGTATAAAAAATCTAGAGCTACACTATATAAAGATATAAAAAATGGTGTGTTAAGTCGTGACCATGATGGTTCTATAGATTTTTCAGAACTACTTCGTGTCTATGGTGAGCCTTTTGGAGCAAAACAGGCAAAACGTATTGATACGTCTTCAATACAAAATCAAAATACACCTGAATACACTGATAAAACAGTGGTAGAACTGAAAAGCCAAATCGACTTCCTAAAAAAACAGTTAGAAAAAGCCGAAGATCGTGAATCCAAGGCGAACGCTCGTATAGATACGCTTCTAACGCTCATCGAAATGAAGCCTCCCACAGCCAATATGACTACGTTTACCGATCAAGAACCGCTGCCAAGCATGGCCAAAACAACTCCAGAACCGGACAAAGCAGAAGCCAAACATGAGGGATTGACTACTCCAGAGCAGACGGAAAATAAGCGGATTCCAGTACCGGAGCAGGTAGAGCCGGAGGAGCCGAAAAGAGGGTGGTTAAGCCGGTTTTTCTTGCCGAATGGCTAAGAGACTTGTTTAGGTATGCTAATCAAAGTTGTGAAACATTGATCAAAGAATAGTCGTGGAACGTGAAAAATCACAAAGAAACCATGACAGTGCGCTGAACCCCGTCATGGTTTCGGATAAGATATTGATGCTTATAGGAAAAATTCAAGCATTTCGTATAATCTGCATTATGTTAATTTTAGAAAAATTAAGAAATGGCTTCTAAAAATTGATTGATATAAACACTAACTTCTTTAGCATGTTCTTCAGCCAAATTATGCTTACCATTACTAATAATTTTTAAAGTAGAACCTTTTAATTTAGTGTTTAAATATGTTCCTACAGCTACTGGGCTAATAGGATCAGCATCTCCCCAAATTAGTAAAGTCGGAATATTAATTTTTTCCAAATACTCATCGTAATTTACATTTGTTGTCATAAACCATTCGGGATATCTTGGATACTGTTCTTGGTATTCAGTTCTCCAGTCTTGGACGTTGAATGGAGTTAAATCGATTCCTCCTGATGTTGCTATTAAAACAAGACCTTTGATTAGACTAGCATCGGTAAATGCTTTATTAACAGCAAAAATGCCTCCCATTGATTGGGCAATTAGAATAGATTCTGAATTAATTTTCCCTGTAACGTATTCTTCTAAATCACTAAAATTCTTTAAGCTAGTATCCTCCGCAATATTTCCAAAACCAGGATAGCCAATAATTTGTTTTTCATATTTTTCTGGTAAAAACTCAATCAAAGGTTTCCAAAAATCAAGGTTTCCAGATGCACCTGGTAAAAATACTATTTTTTCCATCTTTTCATAATCTTAAAAATTTTAACCGCTAAAACACTATCTTGTATAACTTCATTCGTCTAGATAAGTTTTTGATGCATTTAACATAATGGCTGTTATACGAAATTGCAACTAAATATAGTTGCAATTATTATTTAAAAGTAACTATACTTAGTTGCAATAGCAGTAGGGCTGAAGTATGGGTAAAACGGAAAAGTTACTGGAAAAATTTGGAAATTCAAAAAATACATTTCCGTATAAAGATTTAGTCGTTTTACTGAATCAGCTCGGCTATGAAAAATTTGAAATGGCAGGCTCTCGTGTCCGTTTTTTTAATACGAAAACTGAACACATGATTTTACTGCACAGGCCACACCCTGAAAATGAAATCAAAGGTGGGGCTTTGAAATCTGTAAAACAGGCACTCAAGCAGGAGGGATTTTTATGAGCTATTTAAAATACAAAGGTTATCTAGGTACAATTGAACCTGATCTTGAAACAGGTGAGTTATTTGGAAAGCTTGCATTTATCCGTGATCTCATCACTTATGAAGCAGAAACATTAAAAACTCTTGAACAAGCTTTTCAGGAATCTGTCGATGGATATTTAGAGTCTTGTGCTGAATTAGGTAAAAAACCCGATCAGCCATTCAAAGGTACATTTAATGTCCGTATTAGTCCTGAGTTACACCGTAAAGCTGTTTTAGCATCAAGTGATAATTCTCTTAATGCTTTTGTAAGCGATGCGATTCAAGAGAAATTAATGCGTTTAGGTGCTTAATTTATTGAAGCCTAGATTGACATCTAAAAATTGAAAAAAATTAGTAAAAAAGGGAGCTTACAGCTCCCTTTTTTGATTTCGCATAAGGTGTATTATGTTAATTTTAGCGAAACTCAATAATAAATTATTTCTTCTTTGGCTTCATGCATGAGGGTTTTGATAGGCTCACTGGCTGGTTTAAATTGTGTGCCTTAGCTCCCTGTTCTAAAAGGGCCTTTAAACTTTTTTCAGAATTTTTAGGCTGCTTATTTTGAGCATTCTTCTTTGGCTGTGGTGGCGAAGCTTTTTTCTGAGCTTTTACTGACTGCTCAACTTTATTTTGTTTACTTGTAGGCTTGTTTACTACGGCTGTTTTTAGAGACTTTAGCCATGAGTATGCGTGAGGATCTAACTTCAATAAATGTTCAATCATTTCATTACGTTTAGCTTTATCCATCTTAGAGATAATGCTTTTAAGATCAGCATTAATTGATTGATTTGTTGCACCTCGTTCACTAGCTTTTTCATACCACTCATGCCCAAGTGTATATTGATATGTTTCCATATAAATAGCGCCTAATAAAGTACAAGGACGATAATTATCTGGAGTTAAATTATGAGCTTTGGATGCATTATCAATGGCGACGTTAACCTTGCGAAGATCACGTCTAACTCCACCAAGAGTAGTGAAATATGCAGATAATAATTTTTTATCCTTGATACCATTAGTGGAAATTTTTTCTAAAAATTCTTCTGCTTCAACACTTTCCTTACACTTTCTTAATTGACTGCTAGCATTAATAGCATTCCAAATGTTCTTGGTGTTCTTTGCATATTCCTGCAAATAATAATTAGCTTCTAATCGATGAAATTTATGACGAACTTTGGCAGTAAAGAATTTTTTACCTATTGTATTTAACCAAACAGCCTCATCTTGAGAAAGTCTTGTTTCATTTTCTAGCTTATTCAAAATTTCAGAAAGCTCTGTAGGTGATGCCCCTGATAGATATTCATTAATGTCGTATTTTTTTAGTAATGCTTTTTCTTTTTGCTTTGCAATATAAACAGGATCTGACTCAAGCAACTTTTGTTTTTCAATAGCTTCCAGTCTCAACTTCTCCTGACGAATTTTTTCCTCAGCTACTCTTTCTAATTCAACTTTATGTCTAATTTTTTTCTGAAAGTCTGGCAGGAAACCGCTTAAAGATCTGAGCATATACTCATGAATATATACTTCTTCAAATTTACTTAGTCTTTGTTTTTCTTCATATTTTTTTATAATGTCTTTTAAACGACTAGGTATTAAAAGATCTGACTTTAATGGATCTAAAAAATATTGTTGGCACAAATTTAAGAGTTTGCTCTCGAAAGTATCTAAATCTTTATCAGTAACTTTTGCCTGTAACAGTAAAGCCTTTCCCTCAGTCATAATAGAAATCTTATTCGAATCAAAAAATTACTTCAGTATAAAGAAAAAATGTCTGTATCTCACTTATGTTTATTTCCCATTTAACATAATGGTGCTTATACGAAATTCAGCGTTTCAGGCTCCCCAAAACCAAGTTTATTTCTTGCATAAATGTATCCTATAGGATACATTTTACTTATGTACTCAATATATACCACTGAAGTCTTTGATGACTGGTTCACCAAGTTAAAAGACCAACAGGCAAAAAGACGCATACAAGTCCGAATTGATCGGGTTGAAGATGGAAACTTTGGAGATACTGAACCAGTTGGTGAAGGTGTCTCTGAATTACGTTTCTTCTTTGGACCAGGCTATAGGATTTACTACTGCAAACAAGGGCAAAGGGTTGTTATTCTTTTAGCAGGCGGAGATAAGTCTACGCAAAGTAAAGATATAAAACTTGCCCTGCAATTGGCACAAGATTTAGAGGAGGAGCTATAAATGGCTATTAAACTTCGCAAATGGGACAGTGCTGAGCATCTTAAAACAGAAGAAGATATGCAGGCTTACTTACAAGCATGTATCGAAGAATCTAATGGTGATGCCGCATTCATTGCTAAAGCTTTAGGTAACATTGCTAAAGCTAAAGGAATGGCTCAATTATCACGAGATACAGGTCTAGGCCGAGAAAGTCTTTACAAAGCACTTTCTGGTGATGTGAACCCTAGTTTTGATACGGTGATTAAAGTTGTAAAAGCACTGAATTTGCGCTTAGCAATTTAAAAAGTTATTAAAAAATGGAGCTTTAGGCTCCATTTTTTAATTTCGTATAACGTGCATTATGTTAATTTTAGGAAATCTTATTAATTAATTATTTTTTCGTTCATTTAGCTTTTCAAAAATTGATGATTGAATAATGTTTTTCAAAGTACCTATATCAGTTAATAGTTGGAGTTCATTTTTTTCTTGTACCTCTTTCTGCTTTTTAAGAGAATCATTAGAATTCTGAGCAAATATTCCTGATAGTACGGCTATTCCTAATGCAGTAACTGCAGATCCTGTAGCAGCTGCAGCTATTACTCCACTAACTCCCATAACTACTGGTACATTATTTGTTTTATCAATCTGTACTGCTTTACTTTTTGTGTTCGCAACAAATATTCCCTTTTTATTAATAAGTTCAATTGAGTCCTCAAGTAACACCATAAATTCAGAAGATTTCAATTTAAATTGCCCACCCAATATAAATATCTGTTCAATACTAATATTAGTTTCTCCTTTCTCTAACTTAGATAATCCAGATGTACTCATTCCAGTATTTTCAGCTAGTGAGGTCTGCGTTATACCTTCAAACTCTCTCAAACAGTGAAGTAATGCCCCAGTAACATGAGAAACAGTCGTTGAAAAATTATAATTTGATTGATTAATCATGTTGAACTCTAATCATAAATAAAATTATTTTAGCATGATTTTCAGAAAAACATTGATTTCCCGATTTAGAGGAAATATTATGGTTCGTGAAAATTGGAATTTCTTCAATTTATATAGGAATCTTAAAATGAAACAAATCTTTATTCAGTTTGGAATCAAACTACTAACCCTATTCTTAGATCATGCCTACCAAATGATAAAGACCAAATTAGAAGAGTCTCGTCGCTTAAAAGCTCAATCTACAACGAAAATTCTAAATTAATTGAAATTTTTTCTTTGTGCGAAATTCGTCCCTAAAATTCTCATATTGAAACACTGTAGTTTTAAGCATAGAATAGAGTGATTAACAATGTTAATCACTCGGAGTTTAAAATGGCTTCAAATGCACTTGTCACCACTCGGATTAATGAAAGTATTAAACTTGAAGCATCAGAAGTATTGGCATCAATGGGTTTAACCGTTTCTGATGCTGTACGCTTAATGCTAACTAAAATTGCTAAAGATAAATCTTTGCCTTTTGAATTATGGCAACCGAATGCTGAAACCATTGCAGCAATGAACGAAGACTTAGCTCATGCTAAATCCTTTACATCTGTAGCTGATTTAATGGCAGATCTAAATGCGGACGATTAAATACACCTCTGCATTTAAAAAAGATTATAAACGTGAGAAAAAGGGACAGCATCGAAACACTGTAGATGCTGATCTACAAACTGTTTTAGAGTTATTGCAAGCTGATGAAGCATTGCCTGAAAAGTATAGAGATCATGCCTTAGTCAGCAATTGGGTGGGGCATCGTGATTGTCATATCAAACCTGATCTTGTTTTGATTTATAAGAAAACAGAAGAAGATGAACTTTTAATCTTAAAGTTAGTCAGATTGGGCAGTCATAGTGAGTTAGAAATTTGACATAAAAAAATGGAAGCTTAAGCTCCCATTTTTTTCATAATTCAAAAAAAAGTATTAAAAAATATAAAAATAATTGAAAAATAAAAATTTATACCCATGAATATTTAATCGGCTAAAAAATAGTATTTACACATTATTCTGAGAGATATTTATGACTAAACAAGCTAACCCTGATGATGAAATTGATGCTTTAAAAGCAAATATTTTATTCAAAATTGATCTACTCAAGCGTCGTGGTGCCTTGTGTGGTGAACTTAATACCCAATTTGCTAATATAGGTTTTGATAATTCTAATACCTTCAAGTCACTTTCTTCTAAAATCAAAAACTTAGAATCAGGTGATGTAAAAAAACAGCTCAAACAAGCACACCAAGTTGTAGGTAAACAACTGAATGATCATATTCAATTTAATAATAAAAGAGCTTACTTCTACAGCCTTTCACAGAAAAATTTAGATCAACTATTTAAATTATTACAACAACCTAATGATTTTTTTGTGTTAGGTGATAATAAAGCTGTTTTTAATTATGAAGATCTTAATCATGATTTAACTGAAACAAGCCTTGTTGTTGAAGATAGCGATTTTAAAGTTGTATATTTAAAAAGTGCTAGAAACCGTAGAGATAATATTCGAATACAAGATGAAATTCCTAAAATAGACCCTGTAGATAACGAAGAAATCATTGATTTAATTAAAGTTGTTCAATACTCAATGAATGCCTATGATTTCATTGCTTTTGACTTTAAAAATGAACATTTAATTATTGGTGCTGACTTAAATGGTATTTTTCCTCGTCAAGAGTCTGAAAAAGCGATTGATAAAATACAGATAGCCATACGAAAACTAGGTAAGTTACCTGATTTACAAAAGAATAATCTTCGTAATTGTGTTGAAAACTTAGAAAAAGAAGATGGAGGAGATGTACTAGATCATGCATTTATAACTGCTGATGGTGGGTATAATCATGCAGGGAAAAGCCTTACTAGTGGTCAAGATGTTCGAAAAGATAACTTTCACTCAGATGGTATTAAAGGGAAAGAAGCTGATTACTATGGGATAGTAAAAGCATATTCTCTACAAGATGAAGAGAAAGTTATTATTAAGATTAAAATGACTTTCAGAGATTATAAAAAGGTTAATGTTCCTATCCGATTCGCTGTTTTAGACGGAATCAAAACATTTGATGGTCTCAAATTTTCGATTAGAAAAGTAATCCAACACAATCATAATTAAATTTTTTATAGCTATGCAGAATGAAAGTTCTGCCTAGCTAAGATTTAACGTAAAATCATTTGTATAAGAAATTTTATGTTAAATACAGTTCTATATACAAAAGCACTCTAAAGGGTGCTTTTGTATATAGAACATTCAATGTGTTAGGCATCTACTTTTTCTAGGAATGGGACTTCGGTTATGCTCACCCAGCCCTCTCTTTTTGAAAGACCTCTATGGTGCTTAATTACTCCATTAGCCCTAGTTGTTTTATAGACTTTATATCCTCTTCTAATAAAGGCATTTACTACAGCTTGCCGCGGATGTGTTTTTGATTTAGGACCGACAGATACATAACTTATTTTTGTTGGAGTAAATCCCTTAGAAACTCTTGGTCCTAATAGCCTATCTAACACTTCAGGAGAAACATTATGTCTACTACCATGATGTGGCATCTGTACAAAATCGCAGTTTTGAATATTTAATCCTAAATATTCTGCATTATCTAAGGCCTGTGTAAGAGCCCTGACTCCAGCATCACCTGTTAACAGAACTCTATTGTTATGCATATTGGCGAATAAAATAACACTACTTTCATTTTCCGCACTTGTTGTCACATTATTTTTAAGGGTTTCTTTATCCCAATTTTCAAATATTTTTTGTATTGATTCATGAAGAAAACCTCTGAAATCTTCAGTATTTAAATTATTTTTTTGTTCAGGTGTTTTATTAAATTCTTGAACAAGCTCATGAATATACCAATTTCTTTCTGGTGAAAGAACTTGGAATGGACCAATAAATTCACCATAAAATGGCTCTTTAATTGGAATATCACGTTCTGTTGCTAGAACTTCTAACCTATAAGCAGCCGACATTTTTTCTTGGAATCGTCTAGCAAGACTATTATTTGTTATCCGTCCGTCTTTGAAATAGTGACAGATTTCATCACAATATAACCAAGGACGATGCATCCATAGCTCTTTGACTTTTAATTTCTCTAAGACAACTGATAGACCAGATGCATGATCGTTATCTGGATGGCTATTAACAAGAAAATCAACCGTGTCAGTTTGATAATATTCTTGGATATGCCTAACCATAGCTTCTCCAGAGGATTTTACCCCTCCATCATAGGCAAGTATTTTATATCTTCCATCTTCCCTGTATCGAACTAAAATACAGTCTCCACTACGCCCTGTATCACCTACAGTTAAAAACTCAATCTCAAACCCATCTATCATGCTTAAAACCTAGTAGTAATTTATTAACCTTATGCTTTAATAAGGCATTAATTTAAAAAGAAAAGGTTTGTATGGAAAGTATTTTGGCTTTTGTTGACGAATACACTTTAAAAGCAAGATTTTTACCTGCATGTATAGCTGGACTTCCATTAATGGCTTTGATTGCTTCATACTTTAATTGGAATGAATTTCTAGTTGCAAATATTGTGGTGGGTTTTTTGGTTGGTTTGATTGTAATTTATCTTTTTTCACTTTTTGCTAGGTCTTTAGGACGTAGAGTTGAGAGCAAAATTTTAAAAGAATGGGGAGGATTTCCTACTACTCAATTCTTGAGACATAGCGATTCAACGTTAAGTTTAGTAAAGAAAGAAAAGATCCATGGATTACTGGCTCAAAAGTCTGAGATATCTTTGCCTTCATTAGCACAAGAAAACATTGATCCAGATCAGGCAGATCAAAAATATAATGAAGCTGTTACTTGGTTAAGAAATAATACTCGTGGAGATGAGTACAAAATTTTGTTGAATGAGAATATAGCGTATGGTTTTTTTCGAAACAGTTTAGGGTTGAAGTGGTTAGCTATTATTCTATGTATTTTAATTTTAATTATACTCTTCATTCTATTTAAAGTTCACTATCCATATGAAACTTATGAATTAAATCTAATTATTGAGTTCTCGAAAACTGTAAAATTAGCTCTTTGGCTAACTTTAGGTCTTAGCATATTTATGCCTTTTTACTGGATATTTGTTATTACTAAAAAGAGTATGAGATCTAATGCAGAGACCTATGCTAAAACATTGTTAGATCTTTCCTATAACGTTTAAAAAGAATACAAAATAGGTAAGATTTCAGTATTTCTAAAATTAACATAATACACCTTATACGCAGCCTAGATGTTAGGCTGTTTTTTATCAAACATGTTTTCATGTGCTAAATGACATCAAAAAAAGAGATTTTTAAGTTTTCATGTGCTAAATGAAAAATTTATAAACATAGGATACTGTTTTTAAATAATTTATTAATTTTTAAAATAGGACTAAATTCAGTCAAAAAGATAGTCGAGAATAAATATTCAAAAATACCAAAATAAAAATAATGTTAAATATCAATACATTAAGTAAAAACCATGTTTTGAATTTTGAACCAATTTTAGTAAAATTTATAAAAAATATTTTTCAATATTTAATTATTTAAATAAATCAACAACTTGAATTTCAAAAACATGTTTTTATGTGATAAATGACGATCAAAAATAGCATTTGCCTAGTTTTCATGTGATAAATCGCTTCGAAAATCACATATTAGACAGTCGCTGGAACGCTTTCTGATGACGAATTAATATCTTTTCTGTCAGTAATTTAATGATCTTTTCACCTTCGTTTCCTGACAAATCAAGCATTTTGGTAGGTCTAATCTTCGGTCTATCAACAATTTCAACACCATATTTTTTCATCTTTAATTTTCCTAAAAATAATAGAATTTCAAACTTAAAAAAATTGCTGAAAGTATTGCTGTTACAGCGATACCACCTACTTTATTGCCTATTTTATTTTTAGAAAATAGGAAAAAACCCACTCCAACCGCCATAAAAAATCCAACGGCCAAAGAAATTCGGCCTTGGGACGGTTCAATATTAAAGATTGAGCCTATGGCCAACTCCAAAAAAAGGACCGTTGCAAAAAATACGGTAAAAGCCAAACCGGCCACGATAAATCCATTGGAGAAATCTTTAAAAAACACATCATCTTTTTGCATGAAAACACACCATTTCTTTAAAACTGTTCGCTAAACGTTTGTTTTTAATAATGTAGCTGGGTACTTCAAGTTTAATCGGTGATTTCCGATTAAAGTAAGAGAGGTACAGTGTAAGAATGGTTCGATTTAAGTTAAAAATATCCTGACGGACCCCACGGAATCGAGATAAAAGCCATAATTTTTGCAATTCTTTCTGTACTGCTTCATCCTGTACATGGGGCTGCTTAGAATTTTTCTGATGTCTCTTAAAAACGTTTGTGATCTGTTCTTTTTTCAGCTCAATAAACTTTTTATGCAATCGCCACGTCCAGCCCTGTGCCTGTGTTTGAGGGATCTTTTTTTGCTTGCGCTGTTCAGCCGTATAAGGGATCTGCACCAATTCATACACTGGCACTGAGTCCTGTTTATTTTCGGCAATATTATTCGGAACACTGTTATAGATTAGACGATTTTTTCTCTCTAAAACCGATGAAAACTGCTCTATCTCTGATTTATCCAAATCGTATTCACGTTGTAAAACAGCACCACAGATGAAGGCAATGCCACGCATCTCTTTCGGCATGGTACACATCAAACAAAGTCGAATT
>NZ_JAKLTP010000027.1:0-9894 GCF_022012365.1 Acinetobacter sp. SM34
GCTATTAATCAAAAACAATATGATGCAAATAATCCTTTTGATTATTCATACCTTCAAGGTTCTCCAGTAGCTAATCAACGTGTTTTTTCAGGCTGTTTAAATAATATTCCTTATGATCAACAAGGTTCTGTTTTAACTGAAGCTCCAAAAGATTTATGTAAACGTGTTCTTGCTGGAGAGCGTCCATTTAATCCATATAGGCAGGTGAATAATTATGATAGTGGAATGGTTACTCAAAATAGGGATTCCGAAGCTGTTCAGGTTAATAATCAGGTTGCTACTAAACCGAATAATGCGACCTTATCACCTGAAGAAATGGAGAAATTCCAAAAAGCTAAGGAGATGGGATTAATATGATCTTAATTCATACATCTAAATGTTAGACTTATTTTTTCATTTTTGTTTTTTAATTGTTTTTCAATAAGTACTTTTGTAGATTCGCTCTTTACATCTTGATCACATGCTTTTGTGGGGTTTTTCTTTGAAAGGATTTTTATGGTTTGTGTCTTGGGGTTGTACTCAATTCTATATACAGATTGTTTTTTATCTAGTGTTATCTGTGTTGCTGATGTATTACATGATATTAAAAGCAATAACCATATTTTTTTCATTATCTTTAACATCCGTGTAGCAGAACGAGTGTCTACGAGTGATTCGGTAAATTTGATTCTATGGCTTACTTCTCCCTGATTACAAGCTCCCAGTTAAACTTGACCGGTAAGGGCAGAGCGTCCGTAGGCGCGAACTGATATGGTAAATAGGCATCTATATAGAACAGTTGGCTATAATCGAAATAAGGGCGTTTTACTTAAAGAAGATTATATTTTCATTCGTGAATGTTTAGAGAAACATTTAGAAAACATGCAGTTATCTAATGATGATTATTCTATTGAAATAGATCAATTAAAGGTTCTTTTTATTAAATTGGATCATACTATTGGAAGATTATAGCGTCTTATAACATGCGGGTTACGATTGACTAAAAATGAATCAAAATAGGTTTTTTATTAAAATATCCATCAAGTATGAGGGATTTCTTACTGTATTTAGTCCTTTTGCTATTTGGTTTTTTTTAACAGCATTTTATGAAACTGATTTTGGTTAAAGCTCTTTGTGATCCTGTAGGTTGTTCCTTCTAGAATTAGTTTGGACGTTTCTAAATTAACGTCCACAATAAAAACACAAACTTCCAAAGCTCACGGATTTCGGCATAACGTATATTATGTTCATTAAGATACTTCACTGGAGAGATTAATATTGTGCTGAATCTCTCCAGTGAAGTTGCGCCAACGGCTGAGTTATGTAGGGCGCAATCTTGGATATCTTATTTAACATAATATACATTATACGAAATTCTAACTATGTACCTTATATAAAGCATGTTCACTTATTGCTTCTTATTCCCTTAATCTTTTTCGGCTTTTCGTGAGAAATCTGTGCAATAAAAATTTGCTTAGTTGAATCGCTACAAAATGTGTATTTATTTCAACCATTACCACATATCATAGACATCAAAATAAATTAATTTATTATTAAAAATCAATAATATATATTCTTATAAGCATAGATGTTCTGTTAAAAATGATTGATTTAAGTACCTTATTCTTACTTGCAATTATATATATTCAGCCACATCATGAACGCATAAGGCTTTAATCAAGTGAGTACATAATGACGCCTGAACAACGCTTCCAAGCCGTATTAGCCCAATCCAAACAGCATGATGATGAGGAATCCCAGCGGTCAAAATTGGAAAATAATTTAATCGTGATTAGCCATGAACTCAAGGAACTTGCAGATACGCTTGAAGAACAAGTAACCGATCTTATCTTCATTGAAATGGATAAATTTTTAGAGTCTCAAGGATGGACTTCAGAATTTAATAATGCCAAAAATAAAAGATATAGCCTAAATCATAAAAATATTTATATCACTGCCCTAAAACCTGTCAGTGGAAAATTTCTGTTTGTGATCAAGCATGATCTATTTAACAGTACCGAACATCGGGTTGAAGTCTGCTTTAAAGACAGTACAACCTTAAGCCATTTTAAAACAGCGATGCAAGGTGGCGATATTAAAAATGATATACCAATCAAAGCACTTGAAGATTGGTTAAAGGGCTTACAGTTAACCCAACAACAGTTAAAAATAGAAAGTGAAAAGCTCCAACCCGATGGTTTAACTTATGAAATCATTAAAGTGGGACAAATTCATCATAAAAGACTACCTAACTTTATCGAAGCATTTTTATCCATCCTGGAAAATAGATAAACCAGTTTAAAGCCAAGTCTAAATTTTTTGACTTGATTTATAATAATAGCTATTCATAGCACGCTTTCAATATGCACCTGCAAATTTAAAACTATAACTGTTATATAAATATTTCACTTTTTTGTATCTATAGATACTCATTTACATCGTCAATAATCAAGCTAACAGATAGACAAATGAGATAGTCTGATGAACGATCAAGAGCAAAAAAGACAGCAAAAATACGCTGACAGTGGCATTTCAGATAAAGCTTTCAAACGTGCCATCATTTGGTTCGGGATTTATGCTTTATTGTTCTGTATTGGTGTCGCATTCGTGGTTAATGCAGATAATTCATATCTTCCATAATTTCAACATGACTAAATCTATGATCAAGCAGCATGTTTTCGTCAAGCATGCTGCTTTTTTAGTTTAATGATATTGAATTTTAGTTTGCATATATTCACCATAGACTGAAAGTTTTTCAAAAATATGCTCTGAATAAAACATATCGTCTACCAGCAATTGGGCTTGATCAAATCTATATAAATCTAATATTTTCAGCAACTTGGCATTAATTTGAGAAAATTTTGTACAAAGTTGTATGTATTCATCACTTTTATTCTTAAATAATAGTTGTAACATATTGATTTTATTTATATCTAAGTATTCAGATTGCTGTTCTAGAGTAATGACTTGAATCTGCACATGCAAAAAATCAGCGATTAGATTAATCAATTCCAGATTGACATTCAGACGCGTAATACAAACTATTCTAGATACTTTTGAATTACATAAACCATTGATTAAATTTAGATAAAATGAATCTCCCCGAGTCATTCCTTCATCATTTAATTGTAGAGATAAGCCTAGGCTGTCCAATAGTTCATCAAAATTAAAGCTGAGATTATTATAATTAGCCTGATAATAACGTGACAAAATGCTTAAACTTTGTTCATTTTTAACTGTGTGATAAATGACCTTTTGATTCAGATTAGCCAATATAAATGGTGAGAACAAATAAGCGACATCTTCAATATGCTCTGTAATGGGGTCTTGCAGAATCACAATGTGCCCTGCCTTCTCTATTTCTCTGAGCTTTTTTGCTCTTAATAATGTGGCTTCGACATTTAAATATTTTTGCTTGAGTAACCCTTCAACCTGTGGAGAAACTTTATGCCCTGTAAGCAACTGCTGGATCAAATTTAGTTGCGATATTTCAAACATTTATCACTCCATTTCAACATTTTATGCACATTCATCATGTGTTTGCATTCAGTGTGCGCTAGTATTGCAAATATTCTTGAATTTGATAGATACAACATCAGCCATAAAATTTATAACAGATCTGCATTTCCAAACAAATCTGTTATAAAAATACTTCCATATTAACTAAATACAGTTATATTTATAGACAGTTACTTTCTCTAAATTACACGTCAACATGTATAAGTCAGAACAGCTTGCTCATCAATTAAGACAATTGATTGAAAGTGGCACACTGAAAGCCCATGAAAAACTTCCTTCTTTACGTGAACAAGTGCAGCTTTCCGGCTTTAGCCTGATTACCGTGATGAATGCTTATCAAGAGCTTGAATCTAGAGGTTTAATTTATGCAAAAGAAAAATCTGGCTACTACATTGCAAATACATATGCCGACCATGAACACAACACACCTTTAATTGTTTCTCTCAATTCTAATATTGAGATCAATTCATTAATTTTTAAGTATCTGAAATCCATTCAGGGTGAACATATTGTTCCGTTTGGTTCGGCATTTCCGGCCAGTGATTTGGTCTATTCCAAAAAACTGACCCAGATTATGGGACAAATTGCACGTAATAAAAAAAGTTATGATGCTATCGATAACTTGCCACCCGGAAATTTTGCTTTACGCAAACTGATCGCGCAACGCTATTGTATGCAAGGTATCGCAACTGACCCTGATGACATTGTCATTACATCCGGTGGTATGGATGCGCTGAACCTGGCGTTACAAGCAATTGCTCAACCAGGTGACTATATTGTTTTGCAGCAAAATATTTTTTACGGTGCCTGGCAAGCGGCTGAACGTTTAGGCCTGAAAGTGGTCACAATTCCAGAGCATCCCAAACATGGATTTGACCTGGACGCTTTTGAACATATCTTAAAAAACTATCCGGTAAAACTCTGCTGGTTTATGTTGAATAGCCATAATCCTATAGGTTTTACCGTTTCAGAAGATATAAAATTCCAGATTTCAAAATTATTACATCAATATCAAGTTCATATGATTGAAGATGACGTCTATGAAGAAATGTATTTTGGACATAAAAAGCCTTTACCCATGACCTATTATGATCAAAATAATTTGATCCTCCACTGCTCTTCTTTTTCTAAAACTTTGGGTGCAACGTTTCGGGTGGGTTGGGTGCATGCCGGGAAATACTCGCAGCATATTCAACACTTGCAGTTAATGAGCACTATTTCTGTCAATTCTTTACTGCAAAACGCTTTAGTGGAATTTTTGTCCAATTTTCATTATGAAAAGCATCTGCGTAATTTACGAAAAAATTTACAGCATAATAAATTATTATTTTATAGATATTTAGAGTTAAACCTACCCCTTGAATGTAAAATTGAATATTATCCGAGTGGCTATTTTTTATGGCTGAAACTGCCTAAAAATGTAGACAGTATGCAAATTTATGAAGTCCTTATCCAGCAGCAAATAGGTATTGCACCGGGTCAACTTTTCAATATCACTGCACAAAAACAGCATTATTTAAGGATGAACTGTTCATTTGAATGGTCAGATTCAGTTCAGCATTCACTAGATCAGGTTATTGCTACGCTGCAAGGTTTTATAATGGATGAATAGTTTAAATTGACAGTGAATATTGTCATGACTATGTTGTAAAATGATTTTGATCAGCCTTGTCTTCTTATGCTGATATCTATAAGACAAAATGAAAAACAAAAATATAGGGAAATACAGGGCTAAAATTATATGGAATCGCAAAATTCTAAACGAATTCATGCATTTGATAATGATGTAATGTCAGATCTAGATGCCGTGGGTATCGCACAATTAATTCGCAGTAAACAGGCTTCCGTACAGGAAGTGACAGCAGCAGCGATTGCCCGCGCACAACGCGTCAATCCGCATCTCAATGCGATTCAGCTTGAATGTTTTGAGCGTGCTTTGTCAAAGCCACATTTCAAGCCAACAGGAATTTTTGCCGGTGTTCCCTTCTTTTTTAAAGACAATACCGATTATCAAGGCTTAGCAACCACGCATGGTTCTAAAGCGGTACATGGTAAAACCGTATTAATTAATCCCAAAATCAGTCAACAAATTTTAGATCAGGGCTTTGTGGTTTTAGGTAAAACCACCCTGCCCGAGTTTGGTTTAAATGCTACCACTGAGTTTGAGGATGGCAGTGCTACGGTTAATCCCTGGCATACAGACTATTCTTGTGGTGCATCTTCGGGTGGTTCTGCTGCAATGGTGGCCTCTGGTGTAGTACCTATTGCCCATGCCAATGATGGAGGCGGTTCAATTCGAATCCCCGCTGCTTGCTGTGGTTTGATTGGACTTAAGCCCAGTCGCGGTCGTACATTTGATAGTGATGCAGCACGTTCTTTACCCATTAATATCATCAGTGAAGGAGTAGTTACGCGCAGTGTTCGTGATACGGCTTACTTTTATGCTGGTATGGAACACAGATTTTATAATAAAAAACTGCCTAAAATCGGCTTAATCGAACAGCCTAACCAGCGCCGTTTACGAATCGGCTTAGTCACCCAATCCATCACCGGTCAAATTGATCAGGAAACATTATTGACTCTTAACCAAACTGCGAAATTACTTGCAGACCTGGGTCATCATGTTGAAGAGTTTAAGCTGCCTATCTCCATAAATTTTGTCGATGATTTTAGTGAATATTGGGGGTTTTTATCCTTTATGCTGCAAACCTTTGGCAAACAGGCATTTGGTGCTGGATTTAATGCCAAAAAACTGGATAATTTAACCGTTGGACTTGCCGGACTTTATAAAAAGAACTTTTATAAAACGCCGTTATTTTTGTATCGTTTAAAAAGAATGCAGCAACAATATCAGGACATCTTTAACCAATATGACGTGCTTCTTTCACCGGTATTAGCCCATACAACTCCGCAAATTGGATATCTATCGCCTAGGCTTCCATTTGATCAATTATTTGATCGGATTCAAAATTACGTTACTTTTACTCCTATTCAGAATGTCGTTGGCGCTCCGGGAATGTCAATCCCTATGGGTCAAACGCAAGTGGATGACTTACCGATTAGCATGCAGCTTTCCGCCAATATTGGTGATGAAAAAACTTTAATTGAATTGGCTTATGAAATTGAGCAGGCAAAACCCTGGCGTAGAATTCAGGATGCTTGATCATAAAAAATAAGGAAGCATCATGCTTCCTTATTTAATAGTGTATTTAAATGCAATAACTTATTGAACTTGAAACTCAATACGACGGTTTTTTCTGCGGCCCTCTGCAGTGGTATTTTCAGCAACAGGTTGATTTGAACCGAAACCTTCTGCAGTTAAATTTACAGCTGCAATATTTTTCCCAATTAAATAATTTTTCACTGTAGTTGCACGCTGCTGGCTTAAAGTCAGGTTTTTATTTGCATTACCAGAGCTATCCGTGTGGCCAATCACCTTCACTTTTTTGCCGCCGACTTTATTCAATGCTACGGCCATTTCATCTAAAATTTGTGTGCCTGATGCAGTTAACACAGCACTTCCAGATTCAAATTCAATAATACGATGCTTTAATGTGGCATCAATCATTTGTTGCTCAGCTTGGTTTACGGATAATTGTGCATTTAAACGATAAGGAGCTGCTACAAGACTGTGAAATTTTGTAGTTGTCAGCTGAAGGTCATTTTCATCGCTCATTTTTCCGGATAAATCCACCTGTGTACCACGTACGGTTAGTTTGCCTTGTTTTACTTTCTTTAAGTCCTCGGTAATGACATTACTCACAGCACCGCTCCAACCATTAGGAGCAGTAACAGCACGGACTTGAAGTCTTTCGACGACATTCTCTTGCCCATAAGTCGTGTACATTTTATTTAAAATCTCTTGTTTACTGGCTTCATTGGGCACCGCCCCCTCAATGACAATCGGCTCGGCATGGGTCACTACAGATAAGCTAAAAATTAAAAAAATGATCCGAAAAATAATTTTAATATATTGTTTTTTCATAATATTTTATTCATTAATAAATGTTTGTTTAAACAGTTTCATACTTTGGGTAAGACTTAGTTGGCGCTCACTTAAAACTTGTTCTAAAGCAGTAAGTCCTGCATTTTGTTCTAAATAAGGATCAATCCAGTTGGCTTGAAGCAGTGAAACCCAATGCCCGGAATCCATTTTTTGATTGAATATCTCGCTTAAAGCAATAATATCGGCACCTTGGAAACCAAACAGCAGCACGGGTTGCTTCAGATGCAAAATTCCAGTCCATAATTCTACATTTTGTTTTGAAACGAAATAACTGATCAAATTGACCCAGAAAGCGGCTATTTCATGGCTATAATTGGAGTTATTAACAGGTAAAATCAGGACTTTTTTGATCTGCTCCGTTCCTTGTTGAATCACGGGCTGCAACAATAATCCCAGACCAATCATACTTTGAGCCAGCTCATTGGCACTTAAGCTCATTAATTGTGAAAATGAATGAATAGTATGATCTTGATAAAATTCAGCACTTTCATTACGCGTAAGCACTTCAATTTCATTGCTTAATTTTCCCAGTTTATCCTGTAGAAGATCAGGCTCACTGAGCGACTGTATTTCCCTATTCTTTTGCAATAAATCAATTAAAGTCTGCTTATAACGCAAGGGTGCATAAAAAATATTATCACCGGGCAAATCAACTTCTAATAAATGACTCAGCAGCATTGGAAATTGACGACCTGAACTATCTTCACTGCTGATTAAATTGGCGACCAGAAAACTACCGTCCTGTGAATTTGCAATAAAAAAATCCAGCGCAGGGAGTTGTTTATAGTTTGTAGCAAAATCAGCTGATTGCATGGCATATCCCAGTGCCTCAGTAATCCATTGATCTAGTAGTTGAATTAAAGCGGACTGCCCTCGCGTTTTCAAAAAATCACCATGTGCGGGACATTTACCATAATAAATCGGGAAAGTTTTCATGGTATGCATGAATATGCTCCCACTTTTTTTGTTGTGTGGATGATGTGCTTTATATTCATCATTGGCTAACTCCACCACCATTATTCATACTTGCTAATGCAGGAGTGGCATTTGTTTTAACCACTGCTAGGGTGGTTGGGACTGTCTGTGCTGCAACCACACGAACCGACTTATCATTCACCACCTGATCAACCAGTTGCATGCCGGCATACCCACGACTCGAACCAATATGTCCTGAATTACCACTAATCAAACGGAAATTAACTTTTACGGCTAGCTCAGGATTTTGTTGATCTTTCCAGATCATCTCAAAACTATCGCCACGTTGTGTACGCTGTGCATGATCAATGAGGCGGTTAATGCCATATTCCCCTGGTTCATCCAAGATGGTATGCATTTGTCCTTGCAAATCTACCGCGCTAATACGTGCACCCGGAATAGAACCTTGATTTGGCCAGACAAAATTAACCCATTGTTGAATGCCATTTTCATAGACCATTCTTTGGCCATCAATATCAATGGTATAAGACAGAAGTTGTGGATTTTCTAAAGGATAAAACTGGAAATTGGATTGATTGCTTACTGCTGCCGTTGTTTGGTTCAGCTCCCCAGTTGCCATGCCATTATTGGGTGCCACATAACTTTGGAAATTCATTACAAATTGTGGATTCAGACTAATTCCCAAATCTTTCCAGGTTTTGGAGGTTAATAGATAGCCACGACGAATGACCAGCGGATCGAGATAGTCTTTGACAAAACGTGCAATACTGCCATTTTCACCCAAAATTTGACTGATTTCTTGGCGAGTTGCCTGCAATGTTGCAGAAGAGTTAAATGGATATTTTTGACCTAAGTTAGCGCTAAATGGCTGATTCGCTTGGATCATCCATAATTTATTCATTTCATGCTGTGCTGGAATCAATAAGCAAGCAAAGGATTGAGTTAAGGGACTCATCAATAATTTTTGCAGAACTTGCTGATCTGGGTCATTCAGTCCAACAGTCATTTCTTCATCAATGATTTTTTGGCTATTATTAAAGACAGAGTTTTGATCATTAATCGTTTGCTTGACTAAAATAAAGGCTGCCGGACCAATATCTCCGGTACTCTTCAGATCATTAAATTTGCTCCTGACCTGTGCAAGTGATTGCATATATTCATCTAATAAAGATTTGTTTTGTTGATCATCGCGTTTACGTACCAGTTGATAGAACATCTGGAATTCTTTTGAAATGATTCCCTGTGCTTGATTCGAAGCCAGATTCGTCACTTTAGGTTTATTCTGGATTAAAATTTTAGCTTTAAACCATGCCATGAAACCGGTTTTTGGTGCAGCCAGTTCTGCTTGAAGCACTGGGTTATCCCAACTGGTTTCTTGAGCAATATGCTGAATAATGGCACGAATGGGGGAATTTTCTGGCTCGCCCAAGATATCAATATTTTTTGTTTGCTGG
>NZ_JAKLTP010000028.1:0-7148 GCF_022012365.1 Acinetobacter sp. SM34
TCATATGATTTAAGGATTCAAGCCTGTATTTCTAAACTTTGGCGAGGGAAGAAATACGGGCTTTTTCATGTCTGAAATATTTGTATCATAATTCTATGCAGATAAGAAATTTCTAACGGTTAATTATTCAGATAACTGTGAAAAGCTCCCTATCTACTCCACTGACATCATTAGAAAGCGGAATATCCTAATTCCCTTTGATGTCTAAAAGCGTGGACTAAAACGATGTCAGTTATTGGATCGAAAGAGTACAAACAAACATAGCCACTACTGCCATATTTAATCTTAAGCTCTCTAAAATCCTTATTCTCAATTGGGTATATTCGCCCAATTAAAGGAAATTCTTCTAACTTTTTCACGTTCGACAAAATAACAGTGATTACCGCTTTTGCCTGTTCCTTTGCTTCATTTGCTACCAAAAAATTAGCAAAACGCACTAAATCTTGTCTAGATTCTTCTGTATAAACTACTTGTGGCATGTTGGAGCTTCTAAAGGCGTATCACTGGTTAAACTATCAGCCCAAGCCTGTAGCTCATCATGCGTTACATGCAAGCCTGTTTGTTGGTAATTCTCAAAGGAACGTATAGCTTGAGCTTCATAATCCATTTTTGCTTGCATTTGAGCGATATAAGCGTCCACAGCTTCAACCACTAGGCTATGTACAGTTCTTTGCTTTAGCTCAGCAATTTGGGCTAATACGTGCTTTCTATGTCCTAGTTTTACCGATGTGATGCCACTAGGTTTAGGTGCATTAGATGCTTGAGTAGTTGATGGCATGTTTCACCTCCAAAGGTAATACCTTTTAACACCTAAAATATAGCATAGTTTAGGCATGGGTATGACACACCTTATCCAAATAAACGACCTAACAACCCTTTCTTCTCATGATTCTTATGTTCTATGAGCTTCTGATCTAATTGCTGTTTAAGCCAAGCTTCGTTTGCTTTGACGTACTCTAATTGCTTTTCAAGTTGTTCAACCTGCCCTTCCAATTGTTCAATTTTTTGCTGTAAAAGCTGTTCATTATTGCTTTTAGGTTGATCAACTAACTGCTCAATATTATTTACAGTGTTCAATAGCTCAGTGACAGCCTGTTCTGTCGCTTTTTTATCTGCCTTATTTCCAAATAAACGCATCATATCTTGAACAGAAACATTACCATCACTGTTTTTTGTTATCTCACCTTTCTTAATGCGAGCATATATAGTGTTACGGCTAACTTTGAACAATTTGCTTGCTTGATTGATTGAAATATTGCTCATAAATGTTCACCATTGTTCTACTAAAATGAACAATAACATACATCACTTAACATGTATTATATGAATTAGGTTTGCTCTATAAGTCATGTTATACCTACAAAGCACATTCCTAAAATAATTATTTTAAGTGCTTGAGATGAACACCATTTTCACTAAAAACATCTAATAAATCAATTGCATATGGTGATGGATTGCTTTTAAATCTAAGGTTTTCAGCATTTTCCAATAGCTCACCATCACTACCAATATGTAAACCACCATCAAAAAAGTATGAACCATCTGTAAGAAAGTAGAGCTTTTCGCCTTCTACATTACAACTGATAGCTTTATGAGCACTCAATATTACTAGCTCATAATACCGATCATCATTTTGTCCAACAGATCTTTTAGAAGGATAAAGATGAGCAACAGTTGGTGGAGTCCCCCCATATGTTTTACAGTACTTGTTGAAGTAATCCACCCCAAACTTTATAGCGAATTCCTTTGCCAACCTTTGTCCGCTTATCAATGTTTCATGCTGAAAAAGCCCATCGAAATTAGTGCTTATAAAGTCTTTATTTGAATTATAGACAATCAAGAACTGTCCACCATTATCTGTTTCATATATTTTAGTTGAAGAAAAATCAAAAAGTATTTTCACCTTGAACGAGAAAACTCTCCCATTTCTTTCAAAGTTCATTAACTTATAATCATCACCAAATATTGAATCAAAGAACCCCATTTTTATCCCTCTTTTATATGTTATTAAACAATAATATAGAGAATTATTAATAAAACTAGTGCTCTATTTGTACTTATGATAAAAAATAGAGAATATAAAAAATTTGTTCAATGTTGATACGGGGTACGTGTATTTAGTTTTTTTGAAGGCTACTTTTTGGTTAATTGCCCGTAAAGGTTCTCTACGTAAACGAAAACATGCCAGACGATGTCATATTTCATCTACGTAGATTTAAGACTCTATTTATTCTTATTCCTCTCTTTATACTCTTGATGTATCTCTCGACTCTTCGAATTTATATCTGTAAGTCGATCTCTCTGTTCATCACTTAAATCTGTTCTTCGTAGTTGCTTTTCAGATTGGTTCATTTGCTGTTTAGCTACTTCTTCAATCACTTTAGGAGCTGATTCAACAACAAACTTAGCCGAATTAAAAAGCCCTTTCCCAACTAACTTGAGAGCTGAAACCGTCTTATCCTTAGCACCATAACTATATTTAACATCATCTACAGCTTCAGACATTTTGAAATAATCAAATAGTCCCTTTTCATCTTTTTCAGACATCTTGATATCTCTTATTGTTCCACAGCAGAAATAATTTTTACTTTTCCATTATAGCGAGCCTTAATTTGTTCTTTAGCTTGAGAAGCCGAAGATGCTGTTACGGATGTAATAAGAACAGATGTTGAACCTTCACGAGAATATTTAACTTGAAAACGCTTAGACATTGTCACCCTCATTATTAAAATCAGTTTTTGTAAAGTAATAAATTTATTACAAATCAAAGATAAAAGATTTAATCAAAAAAATAAAGAAAGCTTTTCTATCATTAGACTATACTCAAAAAATAACAAAATTAAATGATAAAATATCTATCAATAGACTATAAATTAAAATTAAATGATAGTATTATCATAATACTTAAAAACACATAGATAAATGAGAAATGACTACTAGAATTTATGTCCGTGCCAGTACCAAAGACCAAGACGCAGAAAGGGCATTAGATGATTTAAGAGAGTTTGCTAAATCCATTAAGGGAGATGTGAACGAATATGTAGAGAATGAATCAGGTACAAAGTTAGATAGACCTGTTTTAAATCAGCTATTAGATGAATCAAAGAACGGCGATACCTTATTAGTTGAGAGCGTAGACCGCCTATCTAGGCTTTCTCAAACTGACTTTGATGTATTAAAAGGACGTATAAAAGAAAAGGGCTTAAAGCTAGTTGTAGCTGATCTACCGACTACACACATGCTTGTTAGCTCAACCGATACCATTACAGGCTCTATCCTGAACCTAGTAAATAATATGCTTATAGATTTATTGGCTACTATGGCTAGATTGGATAATGACAAGCGTAGAGAACGTATTAAACAAGGCTTAGAAAGAAGTGGATACAAACCTACAGGTAAAAAAGCAGATATGGCTAAACATGAACGTATCAAATCATTAAATGAAAAAGGCTTAACAAAAGAAGAAATAGCAAAAGCCGTTAATTGTGGCGTAGCTACTGTTTATAGAGTTTTAAAAAATGAAAAATAATAAAAATTTTGATTTATATACAACTCTAATAATTATTTATTTAGCTTTGCTAACTTTATGTATAGCCTTATATGCTCTTATACAAATTTATGTAGAGGATAAAGGTACAGCAACAAATCTAATGATCTGGTCAGCAACTCTATTTCCATCAATCGCATTACTATATACATTTAATAGTTGGAAAGATCAGAAAAGTAGTGAAATTCTATCAGAAGAAAGTAAATTAATATTTAAATTTATACATTCAAATTATCAATGTTTTAATGATATATTTAAAGAAACTATGTTACACAAAAAAGTTGATTCATATCAAAATGTTAGAGATAATTATATAAAATACATAGAAAACTTAAACTTATATAACAGTCTTATATTTATAATGAAAAAACAAAACACAGAAAGAGATTTTAAAGAATATATGAAAATGTTAGATAATATCTTCAAAAATCCTGAATATAACAAGGACAGATTAGAAAGTAATAAAGATTATATATTTAAATGTAGTGAGAATTTAGAGAAAAAGCTAATATCAATTATTCTACACTTAGATGATTAAAAGCGCATAAGGCGCATTGCACTTTATACGCCTATACGTGTCCGTGAGGGATGACTCAAATTTGAGTTATCTCTTTATGAGTTTAAGCTGATACCAAATAAATAGAATCGCTATAGAGCAAAGGATATAGGTCATTGCACTGTATCCTTGAAATACTGAATCAAAGCCATGTCATCAAGCAATGGGTAATAAGATCGAATCTTTGACCTGTCCAACTTCTCCATATCAGGCAACAATTTTTGTACTCTTTCCTGAAATGAAATCATCTTTTCATAGTCCGTCACTGGCCTAAATTCCTGTTCCCTGTCTGCTTCTACTCTCTTATATAAATAAGACCATAATACTAATTTATTCAAAAACTTATTGTATGCTGAGTTAATTTCATATTGTGCCATATCAATCATTTTTATTGTTATCCTGTTATTGTTCCAAACTTTTTTCTGTACTGTACTTGTTGTTTATTGTCTTGCTTGGCAAGGTAGGAAGCTCGATACACACATGCTTTAAAATGAACCTCATTTTTTAAGTTGTGACCTGCCTTTACACCTGTTTTCAAATACTCCCCTCTAACTTCATGATAGTTAAGGGCTAACTTTGTATAGTCATTCTCTGTCGTGATAACAACACCCTCCATATTGATCAATGCTTTAATTAAAATCTTTCTCACATGATCAGGCGTATACTTAGATTGATCAGTGACTATCATCATTTCTAAATGTAAGCCTTTATTTTCAACATATTCAAAGCTATAGATAAATGAAAAGCCAGTTTCTTTAAATGTGTTTTTAATGATTCTAGTCAGCTTCTTAATATCGAAACTGTGATCATTGTTAAGGGATACTGTGTACCTAGTGGCTAATGGTCGATTTATCCTATCCCTAGCATGGGCTAGAGCTATATATATATCTTTCATATTTGATTGTTTTATTTGATATTTTGTATTTATTGGATAATTTAAAAAATTGCTAGTAGTGACTAATTTACTCATTAAAAGTTGGATGGGAGATAAGTACTATTTTTTGTTGTTTAGATGGATAAATAGATAGATATAAATATATGAATTAATTGATAATAATTAATATTAAGATAGATATAGATCTGTAGGTTTAACCAAATTTATTTTGATGTGTGTTAAAGCCTTATTCCGACTATGTTAAAGGCATGTTTTTTACAAGAATAGAAAATTAAAAATTATTGATTTAAATTGGGTTTATTTTTTTCTTAATGTCATTTTATGAAAAATATTGTTATATTTGAATAACTTATGTAAATTTATTTTAATAAATTGAATGTTTACTTATATTTTGAATATTATATTAATTTAACAAAAATGTCAATATATAACAATTAGTTAGGAACAATAACTAATATAAATATCAATACATCATTTTTTACTTTCTATATCTATTGGATTTAAATAATACTAAAAATGAAGCCACAACCATTCTCAGGTGCTCACAGAATCGCTCAGATTTAACGATAGAAACACATCCTATGCAGTTGCACTACAAAGACTTAAAAGAGCTGTAAACGCAAATTAGAGCGCTTTAGAGTCATACGAATAAAATCATAGTTTCAGATGAGTTTTTCAAAAGGCTAAGAACACAGACTAGGTATTATTTTAAGTACCTGAACAAATGATAGGGGGGATAGCACTGTTGAGCCCCCACCCTGAAAAATAAATGCTCCGTATTAAGCAGGGGTTTTGTTTTTAAAACTCCGGTCTCTTTCCATTGTGAAGTTAATAAGAATTACGTTAATAAAAAAAGAACTAATATGGTTAATAACAAATATGTAAGAAGAATTTAGATGCACACTAATTTTTTATTGATAATTAAAATATAAAACAAATGGTGTACTTCTTTTCTTTAAACCTTTCTCACCTCTACGCCCTCGGTTCTTTTCAATACCAAATCTAACAGCACACAGTCGGTTGGAAGCTGTTTCTAGCGTTCCGCAAAATAAGAAAACAAGTGATGAAAGAACAACACTGCGAAACGCTAGAAACAGCCCTCAAGGGCTAATATCTGATTTAGGCTATTGTGACACCCCATCAAGCCAACGAATCACTGTATAACGAGCTACGCCAAGCTGTTTTGCTATCTGTGTATGGTTTAAACCTTTAGCCTTCAAACGTACTGCTTGAACACGTTTAGAGTTATATGCATCACCTTTAGCTTTACCACCTAACTGCCCTTTACGTGTCTGACGATCAATAAACTCTTGGTATGCATAGCCATCACGTTTCCATACCCAACGAGCAATAGATTTTGCAATACCTTTCACTTCGTTGTACTGCAACGGATCAGTGAATTGAGCATTGATTGAACAGCATTGAGCAATGACCGATTCAAGCCATTGGTTGAACGTCTTATTTCGCCCTCGATATTGTCGTACCTCAACATAAGCCCAATGTCGTACTGTATGGAATACACAGCAGTTACGACCAAGTCCTACAGCTTCATCAACTTTGATCTGTTTATTAATCTGACGTGTTGTTAAATCTAAACGTTCAGAGAGCTGATCAAGTGTATAAGGTTGTTCACGTAACGCATACGTTCGCCATGAGCTATGTACCGCATTTTTAGCAATAAGCCCACTATAATTAATATCTGCATTGAGAGCTTCTCTAAGAGCCAAATAGACAGCATTAGCGTACTTGATTGGCTTATCGTTGCTTGCATTGGTTTGATAAATTGGAGTTGCTAATTGATAAATGTAGTGAGCATGCCCATTTTCAGGATTTCCTACAATTAAATTAGGAGTAGGTACGCCCACCATTGAATAAAAGAAATCAGTGCAAGCCGTTGGATAGTCCAAATCAAAAACAAAGAAATGCGTGTAATAGGGGTGATTAGGCTGAATATAGCGTTTAAGCAAAGCTAAATGCTTAGGAAGAATCTGTAACCCAAAATCCATATTGTCTGAGCAATAGGGCTTGTTGGGCAGATTGCCTGTAAATTGTTCTAAGCCTAATGATAATTGTTGCATTGCATAACTTCACTGTTTGCAAATGCTCAAACAACCTGTATTATTATTCTCAGATTGTATGAGCTTCACGGT
>NZ_JAKLTP010000029.1:0-5587 GCF_022012365.1 Acinetobacter sp. SM34
AAAAACACCCCCAGCCTTTTGGCTGGGGGTGTTTAGAATAATGAGCTGGCGATGACTTACTCTCACATGGGTAATCCCACACTACCATCAGCGCTAAGAGGTTTCACTTCTGAGTTCGGGAAGGGATCAGGTGGTTCACTCTTGCTATTGTCGCCAGCACAACTGTTTATGCTTACTCGCTATGGTCTTATTTACGTTGCTTTCGCTTCGTTTTGCCTAGCTTTCGTCAAATGAGTTATTAACAGAGATACTTGAGTTGAATATTGTCTTACTAACGAGCTTATGAATCAAGCTGTTTTGCTGAATATCGAATCAATTGAGCTTTTATACAACAACTGTTTGGGTGTTGTATAGTCAAGCCTCACGAGCAATTAGTATTGGTCAGCTTCATGCGTCACCGCACTTCCACATCCAACCTATCAACGTCGTAGTCTTCAACGGCTCTTTAGAGGACATAAAGTCCTAGGGAAATCTTATCTTGAGGTAGGCTTCCCGCTTAGATGCTTTCAGCGGTTATCCCTTCCGAACATAGCTACCCGGCGATGCGACTGGCGTCACAACCGGTACACCAGAGGTTCGTCCACTCTGGTCCTCTCGTACTAGGAGCAGATCCTCTCAAATTTCCAACGCCCACGGTAGATAGGGACCGAACTGTCTCACGACGTTCTAAACCCAGCTCGCGTACCTCTTTAAATGGCGAACAGCCATACCCTTGGGACCTGCTTCAGCCCCAGGATGAGATGAGCCGACATCGAGGTGCCAAACACCGCCGTCGATATGAACTCTTGGGCGGTATCAGCCTGTTATCCCCAGAGTACCTTTTATCCGTTGAGCGATGGCCCTTCCATACAGAACCACCGGATCACTAAGACCTACTTTCGTACCTGCTCGACTTGTGGGTCTCGCAGTTAAGCGCGCTTTTGCCTTTATACTCTACGCGTGATTTCCGACCACGCTGAGCGCACCTTCGTACTCCTCCGTTACTCTTTAGGAGGAGACCGCCCCAGTCAAACTACCCACCAGACATGGTCCTCGTCCCGGATAACGGGACAGAGTTAGAACCTCAATATTACCAGGGTGGTATTTCAAGATTGGCTCCACCGAAACTAGCGTCTCGGTTTCAAAGCCTCCCACCTATCCTACACAAGTAAGATCAAAGTTCAATGTCAAGCTGCAGTAAAGGTTCACGGGGTCTTTCCGTCTAGCCGCGGGTACACCGCATCTTCACGGCGAATTCGATTTCACTGAGTCTCTGCTGGAGACAGCGCCCCCATCATTATGCCATTCGTGCAGGTCGGAACTTACCCGACAAGGAATTTCGCTACCTTAGGACCGTTATAGTTACGGCCGCCGTTTACTGGGGCTTCGATCAAGAGCTTCGCTTACGCTAACCCCATCAATTAACCTTCCAGCACCGGGCAGGCATCACACCCTATACGTCCACTTTCGTGTTTGCAGAGTGCTATGTTTTTAATAAACAGTTGCAGGGGCCTGGTTTCTGTGGCTGCCAACAGCTCAAGGAGCAAGTCCTATCACCGCCGGCAGCGTACCTTCTCCCGAAGTTACGGTACCATTTTGCCTAGTTCCTTCAGCAGAGTTCTCTCAAGCGCTTTGGTCTACTCGACCTGACCACCTGTGTCGGTTTCGGGTACGATTCCTGTGTAACTGAAGCTTAGAGACTTTTCCTGGAAGCATAGTATCAGCCACTTCACTGTACAAGTACAGCTTGCTATCAGATCTCAGCATAGAGTACCCCGGATTTGCCTAAGATACATGCCTACATCCTTCCACCTGGACAACCAACGCCAGGCTGACTTAACTTACTCCGTCCTCTCATCGCATTACACAGAAGTATTGGAATATTAACCAATTTCCCATCGACTACGCCTCTCGGCCTCGCCTTAGGGGTCGACTCACCCAGCCCCGATTAACGTTGGACTGGAACCCTTGGTCTTTCAGCGTGCGAGTTTTTCACTCGCATTGTCGTTACTCACGTCAGCATTCGCACTTCTGATACCTCCAGCAGACTTCTCAATCCACCTTCATCGGCTTACAGAACGCTCCCCTACCACTTGCAATAAATTGCAAATCCGCAGCTTCGGCATATAGTTTTAGCCCCGTTACATCTTCCGCGCAGGCCGACTCGACTAGTGAGCTATTACGCTTTCTTTAAAGGGTGGCTGCTTCTAAGCCAACCTCCTAGCTGTCTATGCCTTCCCACATCGTTTCCCACTTAACTATAATTTTGGGGCCTTAGCTGGCGGTCTGGATTGTTTTCCTCTTGACTACGGACGTTAGCACCCGCAGTCTGTCTCCCGGATAGTACTCATTGGTATTCGGAGTTTGCATCGGTTTGGTAAGTCGGGATGACCCCCTAGCCGAAACAGTGCTCTACCCCCAATGGTATTCGTCCGAGGCGCTACCTAAATAGCTTTCGGGGAGAACCAGCTATCACCGAGTTTGATTAGCCTTTCACCCCTATCCACAAGTCATCCCCTGGCTTTTCAACGACAGTGGGTTCGGTCCTCCAGTCAGTGTTACCTAACCTTCAACCTGCTCATGGATAGATCACCCGGTTTCGGGTCTACACCCAGCAACTAAACGCCCTATTAAGACTCGATTTCTCTACGGCTCCCCTATTCGGTTAACCTTGCTACTGAATGTAAGTCGCTGACCCATTATACAAAAGGTACGCAGTCACCGAACAAGTCGGCTCCCACTGCTTGTATGCATGCGGTTTCAGGATCTATTTCACTCCCCTCACAGGGGTTCTTTTCGCCTTTCCCTCACGGTACTGGTTCACTATCGGTCAGTCAGGAGTATTTAGCCTTGGAGGATGGTCCCCCCATATTCAGACAAGGTTTCACGTGCCCCGCCCTACTCGACATCATTATCTAAGCCCTTTCGTGTACGGGAATATCACCCTCTACGTTCGCACTTCCCAGAGCGTTCCACTAAAGCTTAGATAACTTAATGGGCTTTTCCCCGTTCGCTCGCCGCTACTGAGGGAATCTCAATTGATTTCTTTTCCTAAGGGTACTGAGATGTTTCACTTCCCCTCGTTCGCCTCGCAACACTATGTATTCATGTTGCGATACCTACCTTATGGTAAGTGGGTTTCCCCATTCAGAAATCTCCGGATCACAGGATATTTGCCGCCTCCCCGGAGCTTATCGCAGGCTATTACGTCTTTCATCGCCTCTGACTGCCAAGGCATCCACCACATGCACTTAATTACTTGACTATACAACCCCAAACAGTCGTTTGATCCTACAAGTAGATCAACCAACATAACAGTTTAGAGCACTGCGCACTTAAGCACTGTACAGCTTCAATTAGATTCATATACCAAAACGCTTGATTCAGTTAATTTCGCTAGTAACTCATTTCTTTCATCTTCACATCACAGTAATAAATCACTGCTAGTGTTAATGTTAGTCATGAGTATGAACAAATTATTTCAACTCAAATATATTCTGTTAATGATTTTTCCAGCCTTCGTCAGGTCAGGAAACTGTGATAAATCACAGAACTTAATAAACTAAAATCATTCAATAATGATCTTATTTACTAAATTCTATAATCTAATCACTTAGCTTATATATTGATGTTCAATATATGGTGGAGACTAGGAGAGTCGAACTCCTGACCTCCTGCGTGCAAAGCAGGCGCTCTACCAACTAAGCTAAGTCCCCAGCTTATCAATAAGTCAATGTATCTTTTTTCTGTAGTCAGATAGTGGTGGGTCTGACAAGACTTGAACTTGTGACCCCACGCTTATCAAGCGTGTGCTCTAACCAACTGAGCTACAGACCCTCAGATACATCGTCATGAAGAACAACTTGTTGTGGATTCTTACCAATCGTCAATCTTTCGTTAAGGAGGTGATCCAGCCGCAGGTTCCCCTACGGCTACCTTGTTACGACTTCACCCCAGTCATCGGCCACACCGTGGTAAGCGTCCTCCTTGCGGTTAGACTACCTACTTCTGGTGCAACAAACTCCCATGGTGTGACGGGCGGTGTGTACAAGGCCCGGGAACGTATTCACCGCGGCATTCTGATCCGCGATTACTAGCGATTCCGACTTCATGGAGTCGAGTTGCAGACTCCAATCCGGACTACGATCGGCTTTTTGAGATTAGCATCCTATCGCTAGGTAGCAACCCTTTGTACCGACCATTGTAGCACGTGTGTAGCCCTGGTCGTAAGGGCCATGATGACTTGACGTCGTCCCCGCCTTCCTCCAGTTTGTCACTGGCAGTATCCTTAAAGTTCCCGGCTTAACCCGCTGGCAAATAAGGAAAAGGGTTGCGCTCGTTGCGGGACTTAACCCAACATCTCACGACACGAGCTGACGACAGCCATGCAGCACCTGTATGTAAGCTCCCGAAGGCACCAATCCATCTCTGGAAAGTTCTTACTATGTCAAGACCAGGTAAGGTTCTTCGCGTTGCATCGAATTAAACCACATGCTCCACCGCTTGTGCGGGCCCCCGTCAATTCATTTGAGTTTTAGTCTTGCGACCGTACTCCCCAGGCGGTCTACTTATCGCGTTAGCTGCGCCACTAAAGCCTCAAAGGCCCCAACGGCTAGTAGACATCGTTTACGGCATGGACTACCAGGGTATCTAATCCTGTTTGCTCCCCATGCTTTCGTACCTCAGCGTCAGTATTAGGCCAGATGGCTGCCTTCGCCATCGGTATTCCTCCAGATCTCTACGCATTTCACCGCTACACCTGGAATTCTACCATCCTCTCCCATACTCTAGCTTCCCAGTATCGAATGCAATTCCTAAGTTAAGCTCAGGGATTTCACATCCGACTTAAAAAGCCGCCTACGCACGCTTTACGCCCAGTAAATCCGATTAACGCTTGCACCCTCTGTATTACCGCGGCTGCTGGCACAGAGTTAGCCGGTGCTTATTCTGCGAGTAACGTCCACTCACTATAGGTATTAACTATAGGAGCCTCCTCCTCGCTTAAAGTGCTTTACAACCAAAAGGCCTTCTTCACACACGCGGCATGGCTGGATCAGGCTTGCGCCCATTGTCCAATATTCCCCACTGCTGCCTCCCGTAGGAGTCTGGGCCGTGTCTCAGTCCCAGTGTGGCGGATCATCCTCTCAGACCCGCTACAGATCGTCGCCTTGGTAGGCCTTTACCCCACCAACTAGCTAATCCGACTTAGGCTCATCTATTAGCACAAGGTCCGAAGATCCCCTGCTTTCCCCCGTAGGGCGTATGCGGTATTAGCATTCCTTTCGAAATGTTGTCCCCCACTAATAGGCAGATTCCTAAGCATTACTCACCCGTCCGCCGCTAAGTTATGGTGCAAGCACCATAACTCCGCTCGACTTGCATGTGTTAAGCCTGCCGCCAGCGTTCAATCTGAGCCATGATCAAACTCTTCAGTTTAAAATCAGTAGTACCTTTAAAGGGCACCAATCTTGGCTCATCAATTTTCTGACAAATATTTCTCAAATAAACTTCGAGTAATTTCTACCATCAATCAATGAAAATAATTTCGATCAATCAACCAGTAAAAATCCACACAAGTTGTTCTTCATAATCTCTTAATGATCTTCTT
>NZ_JAKLTP010000003.1:0-279506 GCF_022012365.1 Acinetobacter sp. SM34
AATGCCTGGTGACAACGTTGAAATGTCAGTAGAATTGATCCACCCAATCGCAATGGACCCAGGTCTACGTTTTGCGATCCGTGAAGGTGGTCGTACAGTTGGTGCTGGTGTAGTTGCTAAAGTAACTGCATAATCGCTGATTGTGTGAAAAAAAAGCGTCCCTTTGGGGCGCTTTTTTTATGCGTGAGGATTTTTATATCTCGATTTCTTAGGTCATAATTGATTTCGCCATTGCAATTTACTTTTGCGTCGTAAAAATGATTTCATTCATCATTTTTCCCTTGCGTTGAAATAAAGCAGTACTTTATTCCCTTGCGTCGAAAAAGCATTGTTATTATTTATTTCTCTTGCGTCAAAAAAATAATTTCACTTATCATTATTTTTTCTCCTCATGTCCTTAACTGATATTTTCCTGACCTTATCTGCACTTATAGCCAATTTTTAAACAAGTAATATAACAATTAAGAAAAACAAAAGTGAATTTAGCAATTTCTTTGCTAGATAGGAGTAAAGCATCATGAATGCAAAGGTCAATATTAGTAATCGTGCAGGTGCAAGTTTTCCAGTTCGCCGGATGAATTTTGATTTTGAAAATGTTCCTGAATATTGGATGGATGGTTCAGCAGGCTTGACCCATTTTATGACTGCACTTTCTGCATTATTTCCAGCCGGTGAAAAGTTCTTTATTGATAGTGTGCGTGCTGTTCGCAATCATCCAGCGATTAAAGACAATCAGGCATTACAAAAAGAAATTAGTGCTTTTATTGGGCAAGAAGCCATGCATACTCAAGAGCATGTGGGCTTTAATGCTTCTGCACAAAAATATGGGCATGATGTTGCAACCTTGGATGCGAAGACTGATACGGTCATTCAAGCAGCACGTAAAGTATTTGCAAAAGTGGCTAAACCATGTGGAATTACTCAGGAAATGGTAGATTTAACCGCCACGACTGCACTGGAACATTTTACTGCCACCATCGCTTCTGAACTTCTGCGTAACCAGCATATTCAAGACTTGATGACAGACAAGACCATGGCAACCCTGTGGGCATGGCATGCAATAGAAGAAAATGAACACAAAGCTGTGGCTTATGATGTTTTTGAAGGCGTTTTTGGGCGCGGCATAAAAGCCTATGCATTACGTACCGGTTCATTAACACTGGCTATGGTCATTTTATTCATCACCCAATCTTATTTTTTGGCACGTTTATTAAATGAAGATAAACAGTTTAATCTTGAATCGTTAAAAGATATTTATAGCTATGCCTATAGTCCATCTAAAGGCATTATCACTGGCATGGGCAAGGAAATGCTGGCCTATTTTAGACCGGGTTTTCATCCTAATGATTTAGATACAGTCAGTTTGTTAGCAACCTGGAAAGACAAATTAGGTTTTTAAAAGCAGTTTGGCTCCTTGAGCAATTTCGATTGCCCATTTTTTTACTCGATTTTTTATGCAGACTTCATATAATGCGAAGTTTCTGTTATTTAAAAGATGAACGAAGATGATTCGTTTGATGCAGCATGCGGATGTGCAAACAGTCGCAAACATTGAAAAATTAGTACAAAGCCATCCGTGGACAGTAAAGCAGTTTGAAGAATCAATCGATTCTTATCACAGTACCGTGATTGAACAACAAGGACAGGTGGTCGGTTTTTGTATCTTGCAACCGGTTCTGGATGAAGCTAATTTATTACTGATGGCGGTTCATCCGAGTCAGCAAGGCAAAGGTTTAGGTTATCAACTGCTTGAAGCCTCAATTGCCCAGCTGAAGAATAATCCGCTACAAATATTTCTGGAAGTGCGAGAAAGTAATCAGGCTGCCATAGCTTTATATGAAAAATCCGGTTTTCATCAAATCGATTTACGCAAAAATTATTATCCCAAAGCCAATGGTTCGCGCGAGCATGCCATTATTATGGTGAAATCTTGTAGTGATGATTTTGCCCAGCTTTTTAAATCATAAGTACAACATTATTTAATAATTGGGTTATTCCATCCTGAGGGCAGAGTCGTCATGAGGGAATTGCCCAATTGCTGAATTTCTTCATGGTTCAGCAAGCGGTTTAAGCGTCGCCATTGCCCATCAATCAACAGTTCCAAAGGTACATATTGCGATTTATAGTTCATTTTATCGGAATGCGGAACCCAATAACCCAAATAGACATAAGGCAAAGCTAAAGCTTTGGCATGTTCAATCTGTTTGAGTACAGCAAATACCCCGAGTGAACGTCGATTCTCATCGGGATCAAAAAAAGTATAAACCGCAGAAACTCCATCATCCAAAGGGTCACAGCTTGAAACGCAAATCAGCTGGTCATCTTTCCAGAATTCAAGAAAAAAACTGTCGGTACAGCTATGCACCAAAAATTTTTCAAATTGATCGACGCTAGGGGGAAACATATCACCATCTGCATGGCGCTCGAAAATATAGCGTTCATACAATGCATAATGAACTGAGGTAGCATCTGCTGTACGGGTAATTTTAACAGTCAAATCCTGATTGCGTTTCCAGGCTTTTTTTTGCGAACTGTTCATCTGGAAGTCAGAAACAGGCACCCGGCAAGACAAACACTGGCGGCAGAGGTGGCATTCAGGGCGATAAACAAAATCGCCACTGCGACGAAATCCCAGACGTGAAAGTTCAGACAGGCTGACTACATCAATGCGATGTGCAGGATCTAAAAAGACCATCCGTGCTGATTTCTGTTCCAGATAACTACAGCTATGCGGCGGCGTAATGTAATACTGTAAATCATTGAGCAGGGACTTTGGGTGATACGAATTCATGGCAAGATCCCTCTTTTATTTTCATTCAATTAACCGCGCTTTTTGCGCTATTGTTTTACTTGAAAATACACCCTCTTGATATTTTTTCCAATCGATAGCAGGCTGTTTTACAACATCTTGTAACGAATTAAGATAGGCTTGGCGAGAAAGTGTACAGGCACCCAGGCTTAAAAGATGATCATTGACCAATTGGCAGTCAATCCAGGGCAGATGATTTTCCTGTCCGATCAGCATTAACGTATAAAATGCCATTTTTGAGACATCGGTTTGCGTGCTAAACATCGACTCACCAAAACAGCCATGTCCAATGGTCACGCCATATAAACCGCCCACCACTTTGCCTGCATCCCATACTTCAATACTATAGCCATAACCAGCTTCAAATAACTGGCAGTATCCATCAATAATGTCTTCAGAAATCCAGGTATCTTCAGCATAACTACGCGGCAGAGCACAAGATCGGATCACCCGTTCAAAGGCCTGGTTGATTGTAATTTTATAATCAAACTTTTTCATGTTGCGAATTAAGGATTTGCTGGGATGATAATCCTGTGGACGGATAATGCAGCGTGGCTCTGGACACCACCAGCAGATCGGCTCACCTTCAGAAAACCAGGGAAACAGACCATGGGTATAGGCTTCAAAAAGTGTGGAGGGGGAGAGGTCAGCACCTATGCAGATCAGCCCTTGCTGATCGGGATCAGCTTCGATGGGATCGGGAAAAATAAATTCTGAAGGTGCTAATGTATGCATAGGATTTAGCCTGAACTGGAAAATAACCGGTAATGAAAAGTTGGGTATTTTTATCATACAAAAAAAACCGCCCTAGATAGGACGGTTTTTATTGCAAGAAATGGATTTATTGCAATTAGTCACCTAAGGCATCAAGATATTTTTCAGCATCCAGTGCAGCCATACAGCCTGAACCTGCCGAAGTAATGGCTTGACGGTAAACACTGTCAGCAATATCACCCGCAGCAAATACACCCGCTACAGAGGCAGCAGTGGCATTACCTGCCGTACCGCTTTGTACTTGAATATAACCATCACGCAGGTTCAATTGACCTTCGAACATGCTGCTATTGGGTTTATGACCAATGGCAACAAATAAGCCAGTGACTTCTACATCTTGTTTAGAACCATCTTGGGTAGACTGCAGACGAACTGAAGTGACGCCTGACTTGCTGTCACCCAGAACTTCATCGACCTGATGATTCCAGATAATACTGATTTTGCCTTCTTTCTCTTTTTCGAACAGATGATCTTGCAAGATTTTTTCTGAACGTAATGAATCACGACGGTGAACCAGAGTCACATGCGAAGCAATATTGGAAAGATAAAGTGCTTCTTCAACCGCTGTGTTACCACCACCCACAACCATGACTTTCTGGTTTTTGTAGAAGAAACCATCACAAGTTGCACATGCACTTACGCCTTGACCCATAAATGCAGCTTCAGATTCAAGACCCAGGTATTGCGCGGTAGCACCAGTTGCAATGATGAGGGCATCACAGCTGAACTCTTCCATATCGCCTTTCAGCACAAATGGGCGAATGCTTAAATCAACTTCGTTGATATGGTCATAGACAATGTCGGTACCAAAACGTTCCGCATGCGCTTGCATGCGTTCCATCAGGGCAGGGCCGGTTAGACCTTCCGGATCACCTGGCCAGTTATCAACTTCAGTTGTGGTGGTCAATTGACCACCGAGCTGTAAACCGGCAATAAGGGTTGGCTTCAAGTTGGCACGTGCAGCATAAACTGCTGCGCTATAACCCGCAGGGCCTGAACCTAGAATAATCAAGCGTGAGTGACGAGCGCTCATTCGCAGCATCCTTTTTTTATTTAGAAATTTGTGGAATTATACGTGAAACTCTATAACAGTTGTGTGAGTTCGATGTCGATATTATTGATCATTCAAATCGATTTGAGCTATATACAACAACGGCGCTGTACTAGATACTCAATCCAGCGGATTTGTTAGCAGCAGCCACTACATAATATTGCATCTTTTTTCTTTTAACAGGTGCATAATACCGAGTTTATTGTGAAACTATTTTGTCTTAGTTTCTTACAAAAAACATGAATGAAAAATTGGTTACAGGACAGTATATGACTGCGGTGTCGAGTGTTTATGCACAGCGCTTAATAAAGACATTATTTTTAGTCTCATTTGGAATTTATTTATTCCTTGCAACAGTGACCTATACGCCTTTTGATCCGGGCTGGATGCACATTTCCAGTGATACCCTGCAGGTGTCGAATGCCAGCGGAGTTGCGGGTGCGTGGATCGCAGATTTACTGTTTGGTTTTCTAGGCTGGGCCAGCTTGCTCATCCCGATTTTTCTATTCGTGGAAGCCATTCAGGTATGGTGGCCTTATAGTTTTCTAAATAAGCCATTTCGCTATGCTGCACAATTCTTTATTTTGCTCGCGACAGCAAGTTTGCTGTATCTGTACTGGCAAGTGCCGGCAGATACCCTAGATAATTCATCTGGCGGTATTATTGGTTATGAATTGGGGCAAAGCCTTTCGCAAATTTTAACCATTTATGGTGCAACCATTTTTCTGCTGCTGTTCTGGTTCGTTTTATTCACATTCGCGTTTGGCGTGAAGTGGAACAAAACCTGGGACACACTCAAAGCAACACCTGCTTATTTACAAGACTTATTTTATAAGAATGTGCCTGAAACCGAGTCTGCATTTGATCGCACCACGCCTGAAGTTAAAAAATCACTTGTCGGTAGCAAACTAAAACCAGCTGCAGAAAAACTCAGCCCGGTCTCCGAACATAAACAAGTAGAATTGTCGCCTATCGTTCGTGATCCGGCAGCAGAACGCCTGTTTGATGATATGGTTGAAAAAGAACTATATGCGCAGCAACAGTTGGTGGATGATCAAGACGAGGCAGAATTCGAACAGGTTTTAGAAAAAGCCCATCGTCTGGAACAGAATACCCAGCGTGTAGTGGCAACAGGTGAAGTCTGGCGTGCACTCAACTCAGATGACAACCAGAACCATAATCAAGATATTGATGCCTTGCTCAAAGCGGCTGAAGAGTCTGAAAAACAGACACCGCATGAACATTTTCAGGCATTTGTTGATGAGCAGCCACCAACATCGACTCCCCAGACGGCTAAACAAAATCTGGATTGGGATGATGATGAAATTTTTGATGAATTGCTTGCCGCTGTGCCGAGTGGAAAAATCGCCACGGATGTGCATACCCCATTTAATCATGTCGATCCGGAACCTGCTGTAGTAAGCTTCCCTGAAGAAAAGATCGTGACGGCGGCATCTGTGAGTATGGCTGCATCACCGCTGCTCAACACTACACCCAAAAATACTGCGTTGGATGACGAGTTTGACGAGCTGGATGATTTGCTGGTAGATGAGTTATTGATAGAGGACATTGAGCCTGCTGCACCAGTACGTAGCACCAGCAGTTATGCCCAATCCTCGGCATTTGTACGTGCAGAAATTAATAGCCAGTTGCAGCAACAACCCAGCATTTCAGACGATGAAAAGGCGTTGATCGCGTCAAATAAAGATGTATTTCGTGAAGTTTGGCAGGAAACAGCAGGCAAGCCTGTTGCTGAAGTTGAGCTTGATGAAGATGATTTTGATCTGGATGCGCCTTTAACCGATGCAATGGGACGACCGATGTCACGTGCCATGCAAGTGGCACAAAAGCGTCGTGACTTACCTACTTTACCCGGATTGGAACTGCTGGATAAGGTTGATCCTAATAAGAAAGTGAATTTCACTGCTGAACAACTGGCACGTTTATCCGAGTTACTTGAAATTAAGCTGCAAGAATTTAATGTCAAAGCGCAAGTGGTTGAAGCACAACCGGGACCTGTGGTGACTCGTTTTGAACTTGATTTGGCACCGGGTGTAAAAGCATCGAAGGTGACTAACATTTCCCGAGATTTGGCACGTTCTATGTCGATGGCATCGGTACGTGTGGTTGAGGTTATTCCGGGCAAGCCCTATATCGGCATTGAAGTACCGAATAGTGCTCGTGAAATGGTGCGTCTAATCGAGTTATTGACCATTCCTGCTTTTACCGATCCAAACAGTATTCTCTCTATGGCAATGGGTAAGGATATTTCGGGAAATCCCGTGATTGCGGATTTGGGTAAAGCACCGCATATGCTGGTTGCAGGTACAACAGGTTCCGGTAAATCGGTTGCGGTAAACTCAATGATTCTATCGATGCTGTTGAAATATACTCCCGATCAATTGCGTTTAATCTTGATTGACCCGAAACAGCTGGAACTGGCCAATTATAATGATATTCCACATTTGCTTACCCCAGTCGTGACAGACATGAAAGATGCTGTCAATGCATTGAACTGGTGTGTCAATGAAATGGAACGCCGCTATAAGCTGATGTCTTATTTAAAGATTCGTAAACTCAGTGACTATAACCGCAAGGTCGAAGAAGCCATGGCCAATGGTGAGGACCTGATTGATCCAACCTGGAAAGCCAGCGATTCAGTGGTAGGAGAGCGTGCACCACGTTTAACGCCTTTACCATCCATTGTGATTGTGGCTGACGAATTTGCCGACATGATTATGCAGGTGGGTAAAAAAGCTGAAGAAATGATTACCCGTTTAGCACAAAAATCACGTGCTGCCGGTATTCACTTGCTGCTTGCGACCCAACGTCCATCGGTGGATGTGATTACCGGTTTGATTAAAGCCAATATTCCAACCCGTGTGGCTTTACGGGTAAACAGTAAAATTGACTCGCGTACCATTTTGGATGCAGGTGGGGCAGAAGACCTGTTGGGTCATGGTGATATGCTGTTCCTTGGGCCTGGCAAGATTGAGCCGGAACGTGTGCATGGCGCATTTATTTCCGATGATGAAGTAAACAATATCTGTGATGCTTGGCGCGAACGTGGTGAGCCTAACTACGTGGATGAAATCCTGACACCTTATGATGAAGAACCCACTTCGCGTGGCTTTGAAGATGGTGATGGCGGCTCAGACCGCGATGCACTTTACGACCAATGCGTATCCTTTGTCTTGGAAACACGCAAAGCATCGACCTCATCGCTACAGCGTAAGTTTAGTCTGGGTTATAACCGGGCTGCACGCATTATTGACCAGATGGAAGAAAATGGCATTGTCAGCGGCATGGGTGCCAATGGTAAGCGAGATATTCTGGTTTAAAGCAAGAAAAAAGCCTGCTTCATGCAGGCTTTTTTTATTTCTTTATTTATTGAAATAAAACATGTCCTGAACCAGTTCAATCAAGGCTTTTGTGGCAGGACTCATAAATTTCTTATTCGCCACAGCCAGCCCAATATGGCGCTGGGTATTGGGTGTAAGCGGTCTTTTTACCACATTGGGATGTAATGCTAACAGCTCGGGGGTAATAGCCATATCCGCGACTATAGACACGCCTTCGTTGATATTGACCATATTTAAAATGGTCAGTAGTTGTGATAACTGGTATTTAATGGTGGGCTGAATTAGATGCAATTTGAAAAAAAGTTCTACATGCGTCTGGCTACCGGCTTTGGTTAATATAAATGGATAATCCGCCAATTCTGCAATACTGACTTTAGTTTTGCAGGCAATTGGATAACTTTTGGGAATAAGGGCAACAAAAATGTCCTGAATCACAGGGAATGTATCTAGCTCTTGTCGTGGTAACACGGCAAAACCGACATCGACCTGTTTAGCCAAAATCCACTGCGAAACCTGTTCATCGGTACCTTCATCCACATAAATTTCAATATTGGGGTAGCGTTGCCGATATGCAGTTAATATTTCCGGTAATAAATGGATGGATGCTGAGGCTCCAAAAGAACCAATTCTTAAAGTGCCTTGATGCACGCCATGAGCAGCCGCAGCTTCCTGTTGCATGCTTTGCGCTGTATTTAAAATACTTTGCGCATGTCGTAACAGCTGTGTGCCAATTGTGGTTAGTTCAATTTTGTGCTGATTGCGTGAAAATAAGCATACTTTCCAATGCTGTTCCAGACTCTTTAGCGCATGTGAAACTGCAGACTGGGTAATGCCGAGTTGTTTGGCAGTTAGGGTAAAACTCTGGTTTTCTGCAACCAAAATAAAAATTTCAAGCTGGCTAAACGTCATGAGCAATATGAGTAAAAACTCATTTTATGATGAGGTTGAATGAGGATTATATTATCAGCCTGATGAAAGTTAAAGTGCAGTTAAGCTGCTGAAAATAGATAGTTATGGATATTCTGATCGCCTTATTTCCACTGATCGTCATGATTGCTATGGGTTATCTACTCAAACGTAGTCAGTATCTTGCAACGGATTTTTGGGCTGGAGCAGAGAAATTCAACTATTTCATTTTATTTCCAACCCTTTTATTTACCAATCTGGCTTATATAGAGCTGGATCTGGATGCGGTCAAACTGGTGTTGGCGACCTTGTTTATCATCATTATTATTGTCAGCCTGTTGCTTTGGTCATTCAAATTATGGCGTTACATTCCTGCAGCACGCTTTGGCGTTTATATGCAAAGTCATATTCGCTTTAATACCTATATGGGCTTGTCACTAATGACCCCATTATTTGGTGCCAAAGGCATGCAGTTATTTGCCATGATTATGGTGGTCTCGATTCCCTTGGTGAATATTATCTCAGTATTGTCTTTTTCACAGGGACAAGGGGTATCTTTTAAGAATACGCTGTTGTCAGTATTCAAAAATCCATTAATTTTAGGCTGTAGTGTAGGCATGCTGTTTAATTTGAGTGGATTAAAACTATTTATTGGAATTGAAAACGCACTGAAACTATTGGCCGGAATGAGTTTGCCTTTGGGCTTGATTTGTGTGGGTGCCGGCTTGCAGTTTTCAGCTTTAGGTCGTTCTTTACCGCGTCTAGCCATCAATACCGTAGGCCGCTTAGTGCTGATGCCACTTCTAGCATATGCCATTTGTTCTATGATGCCCCTAAGTCAGCTGGAAAAGGCTGTATTGGTTGTGTTTTTCGCCTTACCTACCGCAACGGCATCTTATATGTTGACCAAATTTTGTCAGGGTGACAGTGAACTTATGGCGGGGGTGATTAGCCTGCAAACCTTATGCTTTGCCTTAAGTTTTCCTGTGCTGATGTGGCTGTTGTTCTAATGCTCATCCCAGAAATTAAAAAGCCTGCAACAAGCAGGCTTTTTAATTAAATTGACTGCATTAAGCAAACTTGGCAAGAACTTCCAGGAATCCTTCACTTTGACGCGGGTACTGTGCAATCACGTCATGAATGCGTTGACCTTCAGAGTTGGTTGCATTGACATCTCGGCCATCGGCAACAAATTGAGTCAATAAGCGCTCATAATCATTGGGACGCATATGTTTGAATGCATGATAAAGTACGTGAAAATCAGCATTTACACCTGCAGGAGGAAGCTGGGTTAAGTAGGCAAATACACGCTCATCTGACCATTCTTCATTGAACGTTGCTGGCTGAGATAATGCCATCGCAATCTCCTTGATATACTGATTAAAAATAAAAAAGGCAAAATATGAGTGCGCAAGTGACAAAGCATTTTCCATGACTTTGCCAATAGGAAGCATCGCTTCTCGTCTTGCAGCCGGGTCATACGTTGTTGATCCAGTCCACTCGAAGCCTAGCTTCTCATCTTGCGACTGGGCAAAGCAGTGCTTTGCTGATCCAGTCTCATATTTTGCCTTGATTCAATTTGCTTGACTAATCAAAATTCAGATTATCGCTCTTCAGGCAAATTGATATTCATCTCTAACATTTCAATATTGGCTTCAGAACGTACCGACATTTGAATATGTTGTTCATCAACACCGCGGACATAACGGTTAACCACTTGCATGATTTCTTTTTTCATGAGGTCAATTTTGTCCTGGCTTAAGCGTTTACCTAAACCTTGTTCAGAAGCAACAATTACTTTTAAGCGGTCTTTAGCAGTTTGTGCGCTTGAAGGTTTATCCTCGTTGCTGAATAATTTACTCCAGAATCCTGCCATTTGTTACGCTCCAAATAATCGTGCTAACCAGCCCTTAGGTTTTACCGCAATGTGACGGTAAGGACGTTCTTCACCCAGAAAGCGCGCGACAAGGTCATCATAAGCCTGACCCGCTGACTCTTCAGTAAAGAGAATCACAGGTTTACCTTCATTTGATGCTTGCAATACGCTTGGACACTCAGGAATAACACCTAGTGTAGGTACACGTAAAATATCTTTAGAAATATCGTCAATCGTTAACATTTCCTGTTTATCAGCACGTTCTGGATTGAAGCGTGTAATACACAAATGTTTACGGATACGACCTTCGTTTTGTTCTACTTTTTTGGTTTTGCTGTCGAGCATTCCAATAATACGGTCAGAGTCACGTACAGAAGAAATTTCAGGATTGGTCACAATGATTGCTTCATCTGCATGATACATCGCCATGATTGCACCACGTTCGATCCCCGCAGGCGAGTCACAAATAATGTAATCGAATTCTTGCGAAAGTTCATCCATTACACGTGCAACACCTTCATCGGTCAAGGCATCTTTATCACGGGTTTGTGAAGCAGGCAAAATATATAGGTTTTCAATATCTTTATCACGAATGAGCGCTTGTTGAAGACGCGCTTCGTTATTCAATACATTCACAAAATCATAAACAACGCGACGTTCACAACCCATAATTAAATCTAGGTTACGTAAACCCACGTCAAAATCGATCACAACAGTTTTGTGACCGCGAAGGGCTAAACCTGTTGCAAAAGATGCACTAGTCGTAGTTTTACCTACACCACCTTTGCCTGATGTTACGACAACAATTTTCGCCACCGAATCCACTCCTGTTATGGTTCAAACCCCTTTTTAAATATGGGGCTTTTGGTGTTTATTTATACATTAAAATTCGAGAACTTCAAAGACAAGTTCTTGATGATCATTCAAGTAAATATGGACAGCCTTCTTCAGGACATGCGGGGGAATGTCATCCGCCACACAATATGTACCTGCAATTGATACCAATTCTGCTTCCAGAGAATGGCAGAAAATACGTGCTGCACCGTTCCCGCCTGCGCCGGCGATGACTCTACCACGTGCGCTACCATAAATATGTATATTTCCTGAAGCAATAACTTCAGAACCGCTATTAATACCGGCATTGAGAATAATATCGCCGTGATCCTGTACCAGGCATTGGCCAGTACGCAAAATTTCATCGTGATAAGAAGTCACATGACTGATGACCCGAGCTGGTTTTGCTACCACTTCTTCAGCATCTGGAGTTTGGGTGGTATCAACTTCAGGTTTGCTCTCAACCACTTGTTCTTTCGTGGCTTTAATGCGTTGTAAGGGTTTGTTGTCTGCTGGCAGAATAGGAAATTGAATTGCGCGGGCTTCAGCGGAAAGAATGCCGTCAATCACACCCAGAGGCTGTAAATCCAGACTGATCAATAGCTGAATCAGTGCAATCAATTCTTGTTCTACAGTACTGTCAATAATGACCAGCGTGCCATGAGAAGCAGTTTCTTGAAGCATTTGAGTCAATTGCTGGCGGATTGCGTTGTGATCATTGGTGTCAAAGGTTAATCGGGTAAAATTAACCATTCTGCCTGTAATCCGTATATCAGCCATAATTATTCCTTAAGACTTCTGACTCATTCATTTTATGTCGAAGTTATGTTGTAAATAGAGCAAATCCTAGAACAAATTGCAGCTTTTCTCTAGCAGCGATTTCAATATTTTAAATCTTATGTTCATTCTTTAACTTGATCATGCTGTTCCAGAATTTGTTGCCATTGTTTTATTTTCACTTGCTGGTGAATGGCTTCTAAACTTTCAAAAACTGCCGACTCAACCAGTTTTTCCACATGCGTATTATTTTCAAATTGTATTTGGCTGATTTTATTTGAAATTTCTAAATATGCCAGATTTTTTTCATTTTTATGATCGTGTGCAAAAGGTTCAATCAGTCCCAGAGTGATATTTTCTCCCAAGCGTTGGCCAATACTCTGGATCTGTTGCTCTATGCGGCCACCTACAATTGGAATCAGGCGTAACAACTGGGTCAGTTCAGGCGTATCTTCAATGGCGCGATTGACAATATCACCGACATTTTCGGCAATCATGATTTTTTGCGCTTGCAGCTCTTTGCCTAAAGATTCTTGCAAAATATCCGCCAGGGCAGTGGCAAACATTTCACGGTGGTGGGCAACCAGATCTTCAATCAGTTTTTTATGTGTGGTACTGGTGGATAGTTCATGTTTTATGCTGTCTAAAACCGTAATCACAATACGGCTGGTGAGTTCCTCTAATACCAGATGGTAATAAAAGTTCGCCCGTTGATACCAACTGATCGGAATGACTTTATAACCATGCTGATACAGGTTATAGGCGATAGAGCCGGCGCGCAATAGGCGTAAGAAACGCAGTTGCGGAATAATCGATAGAATTTCGTACCAGTGAATAAAAGGAAAGAAAAACCAGCGCTTATGATGTTGTCCAAGGATCGCAATGGCCCAGCGGACCAGCAATTCAATCACCAGAAAACTGGTAAACCAGCTTTCGGTAATGATGACCCAAGGGCGTAATGCGGTACGGTAAAACTGCAACAGTTCCGGAAGATGAATGAAGTTAAATAACCAGCCACCAAAATCACTCATCAGGAGTGCATTGCCACTTAAGCAGATTAAATTGATGATGATCAGAACCATCATGAAAATGTCATAGCCCAGTGCAACTTTCCATCCCCAAGTGCCTTTTTTTACAAAAGAAAAGGTCGGAGGTGTGATCTGGTCATTTTGCTTCATTTTTTTCCTTGCGTATTTTTAAGCTTTGGCAGCCAAATCTTGCTGCATGCGTTCAATCAGTTGGTCTTTTTCAGTCCACAGCTCATGAACCCATTGCTGGAATTTTTCACGATATTCGGCATCATCTTCATAATTACCGTCTAATACCCAGCTTGGAATTTCAATTTTACGCAAATTCACCGCAATGCGATTGACCTCACCTAGCCAGAAATCGCCATAACCGGGTGCACCATCCGGATAAACAATGGTCATATCGACCAGGGCATCAATTTTGTCGCCTAAAATATTTAAGGCTAAAGCTAAACCGCCTGCTTTAGGTTTTAATAAATGCTTATAAGGTGACTTCTGTTGGTCGTGTTTTTCTGGGGTAAAGCGCGTGCCTTCTAGATAGTTTAGCAAGGTAAAAGGTTGACTCAGCAGCTGTTCACAGGCTTTACGTGATTCTTCCATGTCACGGGTTTTCAATTCCGGATTTTTGGCAATCTGTTCTTTGGTATGCCGTTTCATCATCGGGAAACCTAAAATTTTAAAGGCTTGTCCCACGAAAGGAATAAAGATCAGTTCCCACTTGGTAAAGAAACGGGTCAGGGGCATGCGGGTTAAACCAAAATATTGATTTACCGTAGTATCTACCCAACTTTGATGGTTGCAGGTCATCAGGTAACGACCTTGCATACTGAGATCTAAACCTTCCTCAATACTGATATCCCACTTTAAGTTGGGCAATACATGGTCAATCAGCCAATTATTGACACTGAGCCAGCTGTTGGTAATCTGAATGTTGGTTTCATCTACTTTACGTGATTTTTTAATCAGTTTAGTCAATCCCAAGGCAAGTACAGGTGGACCATGAAAAAAAGTACTTCCGGTAATCACCGATCCGACAGTAAGCCCGCGAGATATTTTTTTTAATATCGGTTGCTTGGTATTTTGAGATGACATAATAAAAAACGGCCCTAAAAAGAAAATCATTAAATGTTTTTTTTCAGTATTTAATATAATTGCAGAATTTGAAATAAAAAAGTCTATTCGTACAACTATGAAGAAATTGTGCTTAAGTTATTCTTCACACTCATATAAAATATTACAAAATGTAACTAATGATTGGATTATTTACAAAAAATCAATGGTATGCCCATTTTTTTTAATTCATTATTCCACCATACGATAAAACACAACAAGGAGGCATGCAATGCGTGCATTAGTAATTTCAGCAGCTGTAGCAGGGGCATTGGCACTATCAGGCTGTCAAACAAGTGGCAACAATCTTGGCGGTATGGAATACGATAAAACAGCAATTGGCGCATTGGTTGGCGCAGCTGCTGGTTATGGTATTTCTAAGGGTAGTGCAAACTCAAGTGCACAAAATAACCGTGCAGCAGCAATTGGCGCTGTATTAGGAGGTGCAACTGGTGTGTATCTTGATAATAAAGAGAAAAAATTACGTCAACAAATGGCGGGTACTGGTGTAGACGTTACTCGTAATCCAGATGGTTCTGTTGGTTTGATTATGCCGGGTAACATTACATTTGATACCAACAAATCAAATATCAAACCTAATTTCTACACTACTTTGAATAAAGTTGCGCAAACTTTAACTGAAGATAACAAGAGCGGTATTCTTGTAACTGGTTATACAGACAGCACTGGTAATGACTCTATCAACATTCCATTGTCTCAAGCGCGTGCTCAGTCAGTAGCAAGCTACTTAGCTTCTAAAGGCGTTTCAACTTCACGTATTAATGCTCAAGGTCAAGGCGCTGCTAACCCAATCGCTGACAACAACACAGCGTCTGGTCGTGAACAAAACCGCCGTGTAGAAATCAGCATCTACGCAATTCAATAATTCAGTTATTGAATCAGAGAAAACCACCTTCGGGTGGTTTTTTTTTGAATGTCAAATCTGTATTTTAGGTTATGCAAGTTTGGCACAGATGACTATAATCGAGCTCCAATCAATACGAGGAAATACTATGTCGTCGGCAAGTCAACTCAATGACAAGCAACTTGAAGCCATGAAATACACTCAAGGGCCCTTGTTAGTACTTGCAGGGGCAGGTTCAGGTAAAACCTCGGTAATTACTCGAAAAGTCGCACATCTGGTTAAGAATTGTGGTATTCCGGCACATCGTATTACCGCCATGACCTTTACCAATAAGGCCGCACGTGAGATGAAAGAGCGTGTGGGCAAATTATTATCTCGTGAAGAAGCGAAAGGCTTGTCTGTTTCAACATTCCATACTTTTGGTTTGAATTTGCTGCGACTGGAACTGAAACATACACCGTTAAAGAATAATTTTTCTATTTTGGATGCCGATGATTGTAAGCGCATTCTGATGGATTTAATGCACCGCGATAATTTGTCGGGTGCGGAAAGTAAAGAGCTCATTGCCAAGGCAATGAAAATGATTTCGGACTGGAAAAATGACCTGATTCCACCGGAACAGGCTCACACCACCTGTGAAACAGCCGAAGATGTCCAGTTTGCGCATTTATATCAACTCTATGAGCGCAACTTGCGTGCCTATAATGCGGTGGACTTTGATGACCTGATTGTGATGCCAACCCGTTTACTACAAGAAAATGCCGAAGTCCGGGATAAGTGGCAAAATCGTGTTCGTTATCTGTTGGTCGACGAATATCAAGACACCAATACGGCACAGTATATTTTGGTGAAACTGCTGGTGGGCGTGATGGGACAATTTACGGCCGTAGGTGATGATGACCAATCCATTTATGCATGGCGTGGTGCAAAACCAGAAAACATGGCGCTGTTGAAAGAGGATTTTCCTAATTTAAAAGTGATTAAATTAGAGCAAAATTACCGTTCGACCAGTCGTATTTTGAAAGCTGCAAATACGGTCATTGGCAATAACCCGCATATTTTTGATAAAAAGCTCTGGTCCGATAAAGGCCACGGTGAGGTAATTCGGGTGATTACCTGCCGTAATGATGATGATGAATCAGAACGCGTGGTGAAGGATTTAATTACCCATAAGCTGATGAATGGTAAAAACTGGAAAGATTATGCGATTTTATATCGCGGTAATTTTCAGGCCCGTATTTTAGAAACACAGCTGCGTCAAATGCAGATTCCCTACAAGCTTTCTGGTGGTCAATCTTTCTTTGCTCGCGCAGAAATTAAAGACATCATGAGCTACTTGCGTTTAATTATTAACCCTGAAGATGACAGTGCATTTTTACGGATTATTAATACGCCTAAACGTGCCATTGGTCCGGTGACACTGGAAAAATTGGGCTTGTTCGCTCAAGAAAATCATTTGTCGCTACTATCGGCAGCTGGTGATCAGCGCTTGACCATGGTGATTCCTAAAAAAGCCACCACACAATTGGCTGAATTTGCCGATTTTATTGCCAACTTTACCCGTAATCTACTCGATGATGATGAGCCTGTGCCGATTATTCGCCAGATGATGCATGAAGCGGGCTATATTGATTATCTTAAAGAAAATGCAGCAACACCGGCACAGGAAAAAACCAAGCTGGATAATATTGAAGTGCTGTATAGCAGTATTCAAAGCCTGATTAACCGTGCTGAAGATATTGATGACAAAAATATTGAAAGCGTAATTCGTAAAATGGTGCTGCTGGATATGCTCGAGCAGCAGCAGGAAGCAGAAGATACCGACAAAGTCAATTTATTGACTTTACATGCGTCTAAAGGTCTTGAATTTCCCTATGTGTATTTGATTGGCCTGGAAGAAGAAATGCTTCCCCATAAAAACTCGATTGCAGCTGATACCGTCGAAGAAGAACGCCGTCTGATGTACGTGGGTATTACCCGGGCACGTCAAGGGTTGACCATTACTTTAGCCGAGCAGCGTAAAGCGGGTGGACAGATGAAACAGATGACCCCAAGCCGCTTCCTGGATGAATTGCCGCAAGATGAGCTGGAATGGCTGGGGCGCAAGAAGAAATTAGCGGGCAATATTGATCCAAAACTGCAAGCACAGCATTATCTAGAAAATTTACGTGCGCTGATTAAGCGTTAATTTACGATTTAAACCATGCAACATTTAAACCATGCAATTAGGAAAAAACAAATGAAAGTTCAGGTGAAAGTACTCGATACACGTTTAGGCAGCGAATGGCCTATGCCAACCTATGCGACTTCGGGTTCAGCAGGTTTGGACTTGCGTGCTTGTGTAGATGAAGCGACTGTCATTGAACCAGGACAAACTGTATTGGTTAAAACAGGTTTGGCCATTTATATTGAAGACACAAATTTTGCCGGTTTAATTTTACCGCGTTCAGGTCTGGGGCATAAACATGGGATTGTTCTAGGCAATCTGGTGGGCCTCATTGATTCAGATTATCAAGGTGAATTGATGGTATCGGTTTGGAACCGTAGCCAAACAGCATTTACTTTACAACCGGGTGAACGTTTAGCGCAGTATGTGCTGGTTCCTGTTGTTCAAGCGCAGTTTGATATTGTGAATGAATTCGAAGCGACTGAACGTGGTGCAGGCGGTTTTGGCCATACCGGTAAAGGTTAAGCCCTGATTTAGTTTTAAGATGGAGTACCTGATGAACAAGCAGCTATATTTTGTTTATCAGGTTTCATTTTAGAAATAATCTTATTTAAAATATTAATCACATTTATAATAAAATGAACTGCTTAGAATATTTTTTAATATTGTATTGATGGGGGTATTTCTTATACTTAATGTTATTTTTTCTATGTTTACTTAGGTAATTGGTTTTTAAATAGAATTTATTTTCATTCCTTTCTTTTAATTAATAATATATTTATATTTCAAATATATAGTTTATATTTGTATACGTATTTACTATATTTTTATCATTGATTAAAAAGATGAAATGCTTTTAGAATGTGAATGAACAATCTCCTCCCTGACATGATGGACTGGCAAATTTGGATCCACTTAAACCTTTCATAAATTTTTATTTCATAAATTATTGTAAATAGAAGAAATAATTATGAATTTACAAAATAAAAAATTCCCATCACAAATTTTTCGTGCCTATGATATTCGTGGACACATATCACTTTTGACGCCTGAACTTGTCAAAGCCATTGCCTATGGACTGGTGATGCAATATCAGAAGTTAGGGCAAACTCAACTGGCTATTGGTTACGATGCGCGCTTAACTAGTCCCCAATATGCAGAAATTATCAGACAAGTGTGTCAAGAAAAAGGGCTGCATGCCATAATTATTGGCTGTTGTTCGACTCCCTTACTGTATTTTATTGCACGTCAATTTGAGGGTAATGGCATTATGCTGACTGCCAGTCATAATGCCAAAACAGATAATGGCGTGAAATGGATTATTCAAGGCGAACCGCCGTGTCCGGATCAGATTCAACAGGTAGCTTTAGCGGCTTGCTCGATTTTTGCTCCAGAAGAAAAAATTCTGATTGAACCCATGCAGCATGAAATTGGGGTTAAATATTGTCTTGAATATCAGTATGCGCTATTGAAGGATATTCAGTTAAAAAGACCTTTTAAGGTGGTACTGGATGGTTTGAATGGTTCAGCAGGGCGCTGTGCCGTTTTAGTGCTAAAAAAAATGGGCTGCGACCTGACACTGATTCGTTGTGAAGCCAATGGTCATTTTCCCGATCATGCACCCGATCCTTCACAAGAAAAACATCTTGTTGAATTACGAAAAACCGTACTTGAACAACAAGCCGATATCGGTATTGCTCTGGATGGTGATGGTGATCGTCTGGTATTAATAAACGAAAATGGTACGACAATCTCCGCAGATCGGTTGCTGTCTTTATTTTCAGAAATATGCCTGAAGACCCATCCCGGTCATGAAGTGGTTTTTGATGTCAAATGTTCGACCATGGTGGCTAATACGGTTCGTCATTTAGGTGGACAGGCCAAAATGATCCGTACCGGAAGTTCTTTTTTACGCAGCTATATGGCGAAGTCACAAGGCAAAGCGGTGTTTGGCGGAGAATACGCCGGTCATTATGTGTTTAATGATGGGCGCGGTTTTGGCTATGATGATGGTTTGTATGCAGCCTTACGTGTTCTCGAATATTTAAGTCAACAACCAGATTTAACTCTATCAAAAGCATTGCTGGCTTATCCTGAACGCAGTTGTACTGAAGATCTCTACATTAGTACCCATAGTGAAGAACCAACAGCGGTATTACATGATGTTGAAATGAAAAGTCAGGATTTTGATGCACAATTAAGTAAAATTGATGGGGTACGACTTGATTTTGAAGATGGATTTGGCATTATTCGGGCATCGAATACCGGTGAATATTTTACAGTGCGTTTTGATGCGGATAATCCTGTAAGATTAAACGATATTCGACACACATTTGTTTCCATGTTAAGTGACCGATATCCTCAAATCGCTCAAGACATTTTAGATGCTCAATAAGGAGAGGCGAATGCCACATCAGCATACTGGCATCGACAAAGCACAAATTTTGACAGAAGCTTTGCCGTATATTCAACGTTTTGCAGGTAAGACGCTAGTAGTCAAGTATGGTGGCAACGCAATGACCGATCCGGAGCTTGAAAGCTCGTTCGCACGTGACATTGTATTGTTAAAAACTGTAGGTTTAAATCCAATCGTGGTGCATGGCGGTGGGCCTCAAGTCGATTCATTCTTGAAACAATTGGGACGTGAATCTGACCGTATTGATGGCATGCGCGTGACTGACCCTGCAACCATGGAAGTGGTTGAAATGGTGTTAGGTGGTAGCGTGAATAAATCCATCGTGAATCTGATTAACCAGCATGGTGGTCGTGCTATCGGTTTGACCGGTAAAGATGGCAACTTGCTACGTGCACAAAAGCTATTGATGGAAAAAACAGCTGCAGATGGTACTGTGCAACAGATTGATCTGGGTCTGGTTGGTGAAGTCGTTGGCGTAAAAACCGATGTTCTTGAAATGTTCACCCAAGGTGATTTTATTCCTGTGATTGCACCGTTAGGCGTAGATGAAGAAGGCAATACTTATAATATCAACGCCGATTTGGTAGCAGGTAAAGTCGCTGAAGCTTTAGGCGCAGAAAAACTGATTCTTCTGACCAATATTACCGGTGTACTGGATGAAAATAAAAATCTGCTGACAGGTTTAAGCACCCAGGAAGTCGACCGTTTAATTGAAACCGGTGTGATTTATGGTGGCATGATTCCTAAAGTGGGATGTGCACTGGATGCAGTCAAAGGTGGCGTAGTCAGTGCGCATATTGTGGATGGCCGTGTGCCTCATGCAACTTTGCTGGAAATCTTTACTGATCATGGCGTAGGTACCTTAATTACCAACCGTGCCAAGCATTAAAGCGTGATTTTAAAAAAGCCTCCTTGTGAGGCTTTTTTTGTGGTTGCTATTTAGGGGGATTAAGGAATTCAATAAAAAGGTGATAAGAATATTGTTTTTCAGCCTAATACATAAAATCGTGATAGCTATCGTGAATTGAGATTTACAATGCGCTATTGAGTATGCAAAATAGAAAAATCATGTATTTGTTGTTTGATTAAGATTATGTGCCAGTTGCTCGGAATGAATTGCGCTACGCCCACGGATGTGACTTTTTCGTTTCGGGGTTTTTCTCAACGTGCCGGCATTACCTCCGACCATTGTGATGGTTTTGGCATTGCTTTTTTTGAAGATAAAGCCTGCCGACTTTTTGTCGATAATCAGTCTGCAGTCGAATCACCTATTGCTGAACTGATTCGTAATTATCCGATTAAATCACGCAATGTGATTGCACATATTCGTAAAGCCACGCAAGGCAAAATTAATCTGGAAAATTCACATCCCTTTAGCCGTGAACTTTGGGGACGTCAGTGGATTTTTGCCCATAATGGCGATTTACATGACTTTAACCCGACTTTGTCGGGTCGTTTTACCCCGGTAGGCAATACCGATAGCGAACGTGCTTTTTGTTACTTGCTGGACCAACTGGTACTTAAGTTTGGTTACCATGAACCAAAGCTGGATCAAATTTTTGATTTGTTGGCAGACGTTTCTCCAAAAATTGCAGAACACGGTACATTCAATTTCTGTCTGTCGAATGGTCAGGCACTCTTTAGCTATGCCATCACCAAATTACATTGGCTGGTACGCGAATATCCTTTTAAACCTGCGCAATTGATTGATCTGGATGTAGAGGTTGATTTTAGTCAGGTGACCACGCCGGAAGATCGTGTCGCCGTCATTACTACCGAGCCTTTAACGCAAAATGAAACCTGGACAGCTTTTGTACCGGGAGAGATGATTTTATTTCAGGATGGCCGACCTGTGCGTAAACAGCAGACCCATGTCGAACGTTTAGAACGTGAACGCTTAAATCCGGCATTAAAACGAATCACCAAAGCTGATCAATATTGACTGCACAGTGCTTCAGATGAAACTTTAGTGTCAGATATTTATTAGATAAATATCTGACTTTATTATTTATGATCAGTTGAAATATTTTAAAATTTTATCATCAGATTTTAATTTTCGGGGATTTTTGATATTTTTATATCATCGTACTATATTTATTTAATATAATTAAAAAATGACTTCTAAAAAATATAGTTTATAAAATCATATTAACTCTTGAATAAAGCATGTTTTTTTAATGGGTCTGGTTAAAAAATACTTTATCTTTTTAGTAGGTATTTTATTATAATTAAATATATATCAATGAGTTATATCTATTTTATAAAAAAAACTGAAAGCCGACCGTTTTGGTTTATTTTTATTTGTTTAGAATCAATATATTATGAATTTATGTGATTAATCGTTTATATCTGATAGGTGGTCGTAATGAAAATGAAATGGATTCCAGAATATAATACTGGCATCGATGTGATTGACGATCAGCATAAACGGATTCTTGATTATATTAATGAAATTAATGACTTTTCTGAACATACTGATCGTGCCCGTATTAAACAGATTCTGGATAATATCATTGATTACACCCAGTCGCATTTTACTTTTGAAGAGTCATTGCAGGAAGAAGCAGGTTATAAATATCGGGTGCCGCATAAGCGTGTGCATGATTTATTTATTAAAAAGATTGAATCGTATCGTAGCCGCTTTGAAATGGGACAGACGATTGAAGCGGAATTACATGAAGTGCTTTCAAAATGGCTGATCAATCATATTCAGCATGATGACGCTGATTATGTGGGTGCGGTAAAAGAAAACATGATGGGCATCATTAAAGAGAAAGAACAGAAAAAAGGTAAAAACTGGTTTGCTCGTTTTTTCTCATAAAAGTTAAACGAGATAACAACAATTAAAAAAGATAATAATCTTGCGCGGCAAATCATCAGTTATGATGGTTTGCTTTTTCTTTTTGATTTTCACCTATGACAAAGGCAAAATAGCGACAGACTTTTTTTAGGAACGCATCATGCAGGACAATGCTATGACACGATGGCTATCACCGCTGATGGCATTTTGCTTATCTTTTATCATCATTGCCACCTTGGCACCGATTGTAGGGATTCAGCTTGATCGCCAACTTGATTTTTGGTTGTTGTGGATAGGTACTATGCTTATTTTGGCATTACCGATTTGCTACTTAGAAATTGCTTTGGCAAAACGCTCTAAAACGACAGCCTTAAATGCATTGTCCAGTTTGACACGTGATGCAGATGCTTCACAGAAATGGCGTATTGTCGGCTGGTTGGCAGTGGTCTTTATACCTTTCTTGGCAGGCGGCATGTTGTCTAATGCCAGTCAATTATTGGGACAGTTTGCCTTAAATGGCATTGCGCCCAACCTGCTCTTTATTGGTCTGGCAATTGTTGCTGTTTTACTTTCATTTGCACCGCGAAAAATTATTCTTGCTTTAAGCGTAGTGGGTGTTTTTGCTTCGTTGATTCTTTCAAATATCATGGGCGCAGCTTTACCGACTTGGCACGTGACCCCTGTAGAGTTTAGTGAGTGGGGCAGTGCAACCGTATTAGCACTGGTTGCAAGTGGTTTAGGTATGGGCTTGTATTGGCAAAGTAACTTAGCTGTGGTGAAACAGCAAGATATTGCAACTAAAACCGTATTGCCGATCTGGATTGCACAGTTACTCGCCGTAATTGCTTTTGGTTTCTTTGCTGCCAATGCTCAAATCCCGAGTTTGGCTTTTGTGGTTGCAGTGGTGAGTGCTGCGGCATTGTTATTGCAAATGGCGCGTGAACAGCTGTTACACCGTCAGTTGAATATCGTGATTCAATGGCTGCTTATTTTAGCTGCCGTATTTGTCTGGGCAATTCCAGCCATCACTCCAGTTTTCAATAGCCTGCTGATGCTTTGGGGTTTAGCAATCTGCCTGATCTATGCCATTTTTGCCGGATGGATCATGAAAATTAGCCATCTGCGTAAAGCGATGAATTTCAGCAATGAGTTATTTTATAATCTGTGGCGTATTGCCGTTCGTGTAGTGTTACCTGTTTCGATTATTTTGGCAATGATCGCAATCATTGGACAATTGTTCTAATGAGTGAGTTACAACAGGTTTGGGTCGCCTATGCAGCACCGGAGCAACAGTTTCATATTGCGGTGCCTTTTCAGCAAGGCATGACCGCTTTAGAGGCGATTGAACAAAGTGGTATTCGGGTGCAGGTTGATTTGGCAGAACCGCTTGCTCTGGGAATTTTTGGCGTGCGCCTGAAAGATTTGCACCATATTTTACAAGCCGGTGACCGTGTCGAGATTTATCGACCGCTAACTATCAATCCGAAGGATATTCGACGCAAACGTGCAGCAGCCAACCCGGTTGGGCGATATTGTCGTGGAAATCGCTTTAAACAATTGAAGTGATAAGAAAAACCCCTCAATGAGGGGTTTATTTTTATTTTAAAGCGTCTATAGTGGGGGCGCAGTTAAAATCGCTTCTTTTGAACCTGGTAAGCCGGGTTGAGATTCTGGAATAGTTTCTAGACCTTCAATCTTTTGCACCGTACCGGATTGATCGAAGTAAATTTTTAAATGTTGACCATGTGCTGCAGGAATCTTGGCTTTTTTAGCATAAGTTCCTGGGATGTAGTTGTAGATATAGTCCCAACGTAAAGGATTCATTGGATCTGTGACCGTTGGACTGCCTAGCAAAAAGCGAACTTGTTGGTGGCTCATACCGACTTGAATTTTTGATGCTTGTGCTTGAGTTAATGGTGTTCCTTGAGGAATATCAACTTTATAAACGCCCAAGGTCGAACAGCCTGCGAGCAGTGAAGTGACGAATAACGTCAACATGATTTTTTGCATTTTGCTACACTATCCCAAATTAATTATGATGCATTTGATCCACGGATAGATCATACTGCATCTTAACTTTGTTGCATATTCCAACTTTAAATTTGTTGAGAGACCCTTTTACATGCCTATTTCAAATCAAGATTTACGCAAAGCTGGACTTAAAGTTACGCTTCCACGAATAAAAATATTAGAATTATTAGAAAATTCAAGACAACATCATTTAAGCGCAGAAGATATTTATAAGACTTTACTTGAACAGGGTGAAGATGTCGGTTTAGCAACTGTGTATCGCGTGTTAACACAGTTTGAAGCTGCAGGTATTATCCAGCGTCATCATTTTGAAAATAATCATTCAGTTTTCGAAATTATGCAAGAAGATCATCACGATCATATTGTCTGCCAAAATTGCAATAAAGTGGTTGAATTTACCAACGACGTGATTGAGCATGAACAACATGACGTTGCCGAAAAATTTGGCTTTACTTTAACCGGTCATTCTTTGAATCTGTATGGTTATTGTGATGCAGCGGAATGCCAAGACGCATTACGTAAAAAATAATACTGATCTGGAATCAGTTCAAAGAAGACAGGCTTTATTTGAAGCCTGTTTTTTTTGAATCTTAATCTGAGCCTTAAGCCTGACCATCGAAAGTAATATTCGAACTGGCGCGCATTAAGCGATCGCCGCCTTCTTCCGACAACTTGATTTGCAAGCGCAGATCGTTAGGGGAATCCGCATGTTTCAATGCGTCTTTATAAGTAATCTGTTTGGCTTTGTAGAGGTCAAACAGGGCCTGGTCAAAGGTTTGCATTCCCAGCTCACGTGAACGTTTCATCAGGTCTTTAATTTCATGAACATCACCTTTACGGATCAGGTCTGAAATTAAAGGTGAGTTGATCAGGATTTCAATAGCGGCACGACGTGATTTACCATCTACGGTTGGAATCAGCTGCTGCGCCACGATCGCTCTTAAATTGAGGGATAAGTCCATAAACAGTTGATTGTGACGGTCTGCTTCAAAGAAGTGAATAATACGGTCAATGGCTTGGTTGGCATTGTTGGCGTGTAGGGTAGCAAATACCAGATGGCCGGTTTCAGCAAAGGCGATGGCATAATCCATGGTTTCACGTGAACGGATCTCACCAATCAAAATGACATCGGGTGCCTGACGTAAGGTATTTTTTAACGCGACTTCAAAGGTATCCGTATCAATCCCGACTTCACGCTGGGTAATGATGCAGCCTGCATGTTCATGAATAAATTCAATAGGGTCTTCAATGGTAATGATATGACCCTTTGAATTTTGATTACGGTAACCAATAATTGATGCCAAAGAGGTAGATTTACCAGTACCAGTCGCGCCGACAAAAATGATGATGCCGCGCTTGGTCATCGCCAATTCTTTTAAAATTGGCGGTAACTTGAGGTCATCCATGGTTGGAATCACGGTTTCAATACGACGTAAAACCATACCTGGTTGATCGCGCTGTTGAAATGCGCTGACACGGAAACGTGCGGTTTTGTCTCGGTTGTTGATGGCGAAGTTACATTCGCGTGTTTCGGCAAATTCTTTACGCTGTTTATCACTCATAATCGAGTTTAAAAGCTGTCCCACCACTTCGCCGGTTAGCTTGGTTTTTGCGATGGGCAGAATCTGGCCATTAATTTTCATGGATGGTTCAACATCAGCCGTAATAAACAAGTCAGATGCCTGTTGTTGAATCATCAAATTGAGTAAATCATTAAAATCCATAATAAGAACCCCAATCCGTTTTAAACTTATAGGAATGCTTCTGGCTGTTTCGCCATGGTGCGCGCAGTTTGCGGACTGATGATGCCTTTAGAGACCAAGGTTTTTAAACTTTGATCAAGCGTAGTCATGCCGTAGTTGGCACCGGTTTGAATGGCAGAATACATTTGTGCCACTTTGTTTTCACGGATCAGGTTACGAATTGCAGGAATACCAATCATGATTTCGTGTGCAGCGACACGGCCACCACCATTTTTCTTGAGTAGGGTTTGTGAAATTACAGCCTGTAAGGATTCAGACAACATGGCACGTACCATGTCTTTTTCTTCAGCCGGGAAGACGTCAATCACACGGTCAATGGTTTTTGCTGCAGAGGTGGTATGCAGTGTACCGAATACCAAGTGACCGGTTTCAGCGGCAGTCAATGCCAAACGGATGGTTTCAAGGTCACGCATCTCACCGACCAAAATAATATCCGGGTCTTCACGCAGGGCAGAACGTAATGCTTCGTTAAAGCCATGGGTATCACGATGCACTTCACGCTGGTTGACCAGACATTTTTTAGATTCGTGTACAAATTCGATCGGGTCTTCTACAGTCAGGATATGGTCATAACGCTGGTCGTTAATATAGTCGATCATCGCGGCAAGTGTGGTCGATTTACCCGAACCTGTAGGTCCGGTCACCAGTACAATACCGCGCGGGTAATTACAAATATCTTTAAAGATTTGACCCATGCCTAAATCTTCAATGGTGAGTACTTTTGAAGGAATGGTACGGAACACGGCACCTGCACCACGGTTCTGGTTAAATGCGTTCACACGGAAACGGGCTACGCCTGGCACTTCAAATGAAAAGTCAGTCTCTAACTTTTCTTCAAAATCACGACGCTGTTTATCATTCATAATGTCATACACAAGTTTGTGTACTTCTTTATGTTCCAAAGCCGGCAAGTTAATACGGCGAACTTCGCCATCGACACGGATCAGTGGCGGCATCCCGGCAGATAAGTGTAAATCTGATGCCCCGTTTTTAGCTGAAAATGCTAAAAGTTCAGTGATATCCATAATTTCCCCGAGTTCATTTAAATGTTATTTATTTTGATAGAATAATAAGGCTTTCCCCGAGCTTAACCAACAGTTAGTTGCAGGGGAAGGCAAAAAAAGATGAATGAAATGAGAACCTCGTCAATGAATAGTCTTCAACACCCACGAAATCAAGTTATACAGCAAATTGAAGAGGCCTGTAAACAAGCCCGGTGCAATGCGGGAAGCGTACAGTTACTGGCTGTTTCGAAGACACATCCTAGTGAGTCTTTACGGGAGATGTACCAGACCGGACAACGTGCATTTGGAGAAAATTATTTACAAGAGGCATTGGATAAAATTGAATCTTTAAGTGATCTGGATATTGAGTGGCATTTCATTGGTCATGTGCAACGCAACAAGACTAAACATTTGGCTGAAAAATTTGATTGGGTGCATGGCGTAGACCGTCTGATTATTGCCGAGCGTTTATCCAACCAGCGTGAAACAACACAAGCGCCGTTGAATATCTGTTTGCAAGTGAATATCGATGGACAGGATACTAAAGATGGTTGTCAGCCGAGTGAGGTTGCAGACCTGGTCAGACAAATCAGCCGGCTGCCCAATTTAAAGTTACGTGGTTTGATGGTGATTCCCGCACCGAATAATCATCAGGCATTTTTAGATGCTCGTGCATTATTTGAAAGTGTAAAAGCTGAGCATGCACAGCCTGAAGATTGGGATACCTTAAGTATGGGAATGTCGGGTGATATGCAGCAAGCGATTGCTGCGGGTTCGACCATGGTTCGTGTAGGAACGGCACTGTTTGGTGCACGGGATTATTCAAAATAAATCGCGAAAACATCAATGCTGATGATTTTGAAAACTGAACTTTAGGGTTCAGTTTTTGTTTTAAAAATTGAACTTTCCACTAAATTTGGGTACAAAAATAACAATCTAAAGGAATAATCTCAATAAGAAACCATTTATTCGACAGGAAAAATAGGGAAGTGTATGGCAGCATATTATCAACTGATTGAGCGAAATACGGATGCAACCGGGGAAGTCACCGCCCATTATCGCTCAACAATACTGGCACAAGGTGCATGGAATGAGCATGAGCAACACATGGCACCGGCCACAGGCATTATCTGTGCGGAATTAGACCGTTTCATGCCACGTCAAGATATGCGTATCGGCAGGATCAGTTTAGATATTTTAGGTCTGATTCCTGCCGGAGTGTTCAGTGTCAGCACCAAAGTAATTCGTCCCGGAAAAACCATTGAGTTGATTGAGTCGGAAATGAAGTCTCAGGGTAAAACCTGTATTGTGGCACGGACTTGGCGCATGATGACGCAACAAAGCCGGTCAGTGAAAGGTCTGGAAGATGCACATGCAACCGGGCCTGAAGCTGCACCGATCTGGGAAGGAATCCGCCAGTGGCCGGGTGGCTATATCCAGTCGATAGAAGCAAGAAGCCATGAACGTCGTGCAGGCAAGGGCATCGTTTGGTTACGAACTCAGCATGATATGGTTGAGGATGAGTCCACGAGCGATTTTGTGCGTTTAATGGGGATGGTGGATACCGCCAATGGCATTGTACCGCGCCAGGATTGGCCATTTAGCTGGGGTTTTCCTAATCTGGATTTGCAAATCCATATGCACCGTTTGCCACAGGGCCAGTGGCTGGGTCTGGAAACCATGCAGCAATATGGAGAAGATGGTATTGGCCTGAGCAGTTCTGTACTGCATGATGTGCATGGCCCCTTTGGGCGCAGTGAACAGATTTTGACATTGCGTCCCATCGCCTGACCGATGCTTGCCGGTTAAAAAAGCCTAGACGATGATCTAGGCTTTTTTATGCTTTTTTGGATGAGTTTTTAAATTTATCCCACAATCTCAATGGTACTTGCCCCAGCACCCAAAGGTTTAACCTGAATCTGCACGGGGATTCGTTCATGCATTTCCTGAATATGTGAGATCAGCACCACTTTACGGCCCTGATTTTGCAATTGATCCAGTGCATTCATGACCATGTGTAAAGAAGATGCATCCAGCGTGCCGAAGCCTTCATCAATAAATAAAGATTCAATTTTCATTGAACCTGAGGCCATATTGGCAATGGCAAGTGACAAGGCAAGGGCAGTCAGGAAGGATTCTCCACCTGAAAGTGAAGTAACCGAACGGGTTTCTCCATCCATGTCGTGATCAATAATGGCCAGACTTAATGAGTGCTCCAGGCGTTTGAGCGTATAACGCTGTGACAGCAGGGCCAGTTGCTGGTTGGCATGTTCAATTAAGATATCCAGATTGTATTGCTGGGCATAATCACGGAATTTTTTACCGCTGGCATCACCCATCAGTCCTGAAATTTTGCCCCAACGGTGTTCTTCGGTTTGAATTTGCTGAATACGCTCGGCGAACTGCTGTTGCTTGGCCAAATTGCGCTGATGCAGTTCTAGTTTGATATTGTGTGCATCACGTAAAGCCTGGGCATCTTTCAGTTGTTGCACCAGTTCATTAAGTTTTTGCTGTAATTGCTCAAAGTCAATTTCAGGTTGCTGAACAAGATGTTGCAGTTGCTGCTGCTGTAAGGTGTTGACTGCCGATTGCGCATCTGTCAGGCTGCGTTCAGAGGCCTGAACAACCTGACGGATATGTTGTTCTTGTTCATTGGAAATCTGCTTAAGCTGTTCCAGTACAGTCAGATTAAAATCGCTATGCTGAGCAAGCCAATGCTGGATTTCTAAATTTACAGTGGACTGTTGAGCTTCAAGTTGTGCCAGTTGCGTTTTGAATTGATCGAGCTGGCGTTGTTGTTCAATGAACTGCTGACGCACTTGATCATAACTTTGGCGGACTTGGTTAAATTGCAGCTGTAAATTTTTTCTCTGTGCATCGTATTCACTGAGCCAGTCATGAGGTTTTTCAACCTGTGTATGCGACATGTTGAAAATCAGTTGTAGTGCTTGTTCGGTATTTTCCTGTCCTTTACGTTGCAAATCTGCTTTGAGCACTTCAGTTGCAGCTATTTGCTCAACACTAAAATTGACTTTTTGATCAAGTGCATTGAGATGCTGCTGTTGTTCAGTTATCTGTCTAGCCAAACTTTCCAAGGCTTGTAGCAAATCTGCCCGTTGGCTTAATTGCTGTGCCAGTGCAGAAGCAGTGGCCAGGGTTTGAACTGACCAGGCCAGTTTTTGTTCTGCTGACAGCAAATCAATAATGTACTGAATATTTTGCTCAGCCTGATGCACACTCGAAAGCTGTTGCTGGATGTGCTGAATGTTTTGGATTAAAGCACGCTGCTCTTGTTGAGTGCGTTCTAATAGCAGCAGTTGTTGTTCAATCTTATCCACATTGACTTGTAGCGATTGTGCAGACTGAACAAGCTGTTGCTCAATCAGCTCCGATGATTGAGCAAAATTAAGTGTGATCTGCCCACTCTCCGCCAAGGATTGTAATTGTTGCTGAACATGAAGGGTTTCATGCGCTAATTGTTTTAATCGCTGCTGATGCTGTTCTAAAGCTGAACTTTGCTGCGTCAAACTGTGTTGCACTTTTTGCCATGCCTCAAAGCTTTCCTTTTCCAGCTGTATGGCTTGCTGTTCTTGTTGTTGCTGTAACTGCATTAATTCATCAGACAGGGTTTTATGGTCTTGTTTGTAAGGATGTTCCGTACTGCCACAGACCAGACAAGCTTCGCCGTCAATCAACTGTTCACGCAGCTTTTCGATATTTTCTGCATGCAATAAACGCTGTTGTTGTAGAACGCGTTGTAAAGTTTCGCGTTCTTGCTGTTGAGATTGATACTTCAGTTCAGCTTGCGTTACTTGTGTTTTTAAATCTGCAACTGATTGCGTAAGTTCCGTGTATCTTGCTTGGACTTGTTGCTGTTCCAGGTTGATCTGGACATATTGCTTAAACTGGCTTTGAACGAGACTGAGCTGATGACTCTGTTTGAGCTGGTTTTCACGACTTTGGCGTTGTGCCGAAAGCTGCGCACTGATCTGTTCATCCTGCCCAAATTGTTGTTGCAAGGAAGAGAGTTGTTGCTGCTTTTGCTCAAGTTGAGTGGCCGCAGACTGGACTGAACCATAGGCTTGTTCAAAATTTTGATATTGCTGGATAAAGCGTTGCAATGGGTTTAAATGCGCTTTTAAACCATCGTCCAGAGTTTTGAATTGCTCGGTTTGAATCAGTACATGGGCTTGCTGCTGGTGGTATTGCTTGAGCTGTTCAAGCTGTTGCTTGAGCTGGTTTTGCTGGTCGAGTAAATGCTGTTGCCCCTGTTTAAGCTGCAAAATTTTGCCATGTGCATCTTTGAACTGCTGACCAATATATTCACGTTCCTGAATGCATTGGCGAACCTGATCTATGGTTTGCTGATGGGTCTGTTCAAAAGTTTGCTGTGCTTTGAACTTCTCATCTACAGTTTGAAATTGCGATTTTTCTAGTTCATGGTGTTGTTGAATAGCAGCAAAGTGTTGTTCTGTAGTTTGCAGCTGTGGATGCAGTTTTTGCAGATCAGATTGAACCTTATGCTGTTGAATCACACTCGGGCGAATTGAAGCAAATACTTCAAGTTGTTTGAGTTGTTCGCGTTCACTCGCCAATTGCTGATATTGCTGTTGTTGTGCTGCAAGTTGCTGTTGGCGGGCCTGAATATCTTTTTCAAGTTGCAGCTTACGTTCAAACCATTGCTGTTGCTGATTCAGCTTGTGCTTTTCAGTTTCCAGTTGCGTGAGCTGTTGCTGTGCTGCGGCTAATTGTGCTTGATGATCAGAGACTTGCTCCTCGGAAAGCAGCTCAATATGTCCTAAGATATTTTCCAGTTCTTTACGCTGATTGGCAATTTGCTTGGTTTTTTCATAAGCTAGCTGGCCAATTTTGCCAAAGATATTGGAATTGGTCAGATATTCCAGTAATTCACCGCGTTCATTATCACGGGCTTTTAAAAATACCGTAACTTCCGACTGTGCCAATAATACGGCTCGGGTAAATTGCTCAAAACTGAGTTGGGTAATTTTGAGAATACTGGCATCGACCGCTTTGGCTTTATCGGCAATCACAACGCCGTCGGTCAGGCATGTTAAATAACGCTGTACACTTTGCAGTTTGCCATCGACTTTTTCACGTGAACGTTTCAGCTCCCAGCGCGCAAGATAGCGTTTCTGGTCCTGTGCGACAAAGCAGACTTCGGCAAAGCCATGCGCGGTGCCCCGGCGCAAAACCGTCAAAGGTGAGTTAGTCAATAACTCTGAACCATCTACATCGACCAGTTTTCCGTCGCTGTCTTTTAAACGTGGAATTTTATTAAAGAGTGCCAAACACATGGCATCTAAAATCGTGGATTTTCCGGCACCGGTTTTTCCTACCACGGCAATCAAACCTGCACTGGCTAAAGGTTCACTTTCAAAATCAATAAAATGTTCACCTGAAAGGGAGGCCAAATTTTTTATACGAATGGATAAAACTTTCATGAATTGCCCTTAACGGATCTGTTGTTCTTCTAGTGACTTTTGTGCTTCGTGAAGCAGGCTCATAAAATCTTTAAAAACATCTTCATCGTTGCTGTAGCCTTGCTTTTCCCAGATCTGCTGGAATAGTTTTTCCGGTGTTGGCGGTTCTAGGCAAATTTTGGCAATTGTGGAGCTGCCATTTTCTGCAGACAAATATTGCCGTGAAATGCGCACCAGACGATAACGGTTTTTAGGCAGTGCCTCTTCAAATTGTTGTCTTAAATTGGGCAGTGGAGGCGTCAGGGTATGATATTCGATATCAATATATTCACGTTGATCAATATTTTCAATTTCACCTTCGGGCAAGGCTTTGAGCTTTTGTATCACCTCATTCAATTCACCGCGAATTTTATGCAGCTGAATACTGCGCGGAATAGCAACGGCCTGGAACTGAAAGCGTGACTCATCTTCTAGTGCAGGATCAATATTCACTTCAACAATTTGATGTTTATAGTTGATTTCACTAAAAGAGAGGGGAATCGGGGAGCCACTGTAACGGATATGGGGGTGTTGGACTTTTTGCGGTTTATGCAAATGTCCCAGTGCGACATAATCAATGCTTTCATCAAATAATGCAGTGGATAAAGCTTCTTCATTACCAATAATAATCGGCCGTTCCGAATCAGACGTTTCACCGCCTTGCATATGCGCATGTGACATTAAAATCAGTGCCTGATCCGGTGTTTTGCGTTTTAGTGCTTCTGCAATCAGTTGCTGGTGCAAATAGGCAATCGCATTTTGGCTATTGGTAGTATGTTCATTAAAACCGGTAATTTCTGCTGGACGTAAAAAGGGCAGTGCTAAACACCAAGCCACAATATGTTTTTGTGCATCGTAAATGGGAACCAGTAAGCGCTCTAGGTCAATATGTCCGGCAGCATTTTTATGAATGACCCCGACCGTTTTAGCATTATATTTTTCCAGTAAAGGCTCAACCTGTTCAATACGGTAACCGGAGTCATGGTTCCCTGCAATCATCAGCGTTTGCATATGCGGGGCAATGGCATGTGCATCGGCTAAAAATTGATAGAGCTGCTTTTGCGCACTGGATGCAGGATTGATGACATCAAAAATATCGCCTGAAATTAATAAAGCATGTGGTTGTTTTTGTTTAATTTGTTCAATTAACCATGTTAAAAACTGTTCATGTTCATAATAGCGTGAATGGTTGTAAAAGAACTGTCCTAAATGCCAGTCTGATGTATGCAGAAAATGAACAGCCACGAATGCCCCAAATCACATTGGTTAAAATGAGCCTATAAATTACCATAAATAATGCAGCCTATTCTGCATTTCATCACAAGTGTATTCGCATAATTTATGATAATTCATTTAATTTTAAAGTTTTTTTATTGGGCATTTTCATCCGCTTCTACCAGACCAAAGGTATTGTGATCGAGGTCGAGAAAATATCCCTGCCAGCAACGTCCCGGGATGGCAAATTTGTCCATGGCAATTTGACCACCTGCGTTCAGAATTTTCTGTGCAACTTCATCGAAATTTTCAACCAGAACAGAGCAGGTATAAGCATTGGTACCATAATGTGTCGGCGGTATTTCAGCAGGGCGTTTAAGTAAGCCGCCAGACATGTTTTCAGTTTTGATCTGGTAATATTCAATAGGCAGATCTGCAACTTTGCTAAATTCCCAGCCAAAAACAGACTGGTAAAAATTAATGTCTCTGGTTGGATTGGAAGACTGGATTTCAAAGTAAACGATATTATTCATCATGTTATCTCAAGTGTTGTTTTGAAAATTTTAGAAAAATAGAGGGGTGTTGTTCCAAGTGCAGAACATACGGATTACTTCGAAAATAAATCAAATAGCTAGAAATATATGTTTCTTCTTTGAGAGAAATTGTAGAATAAATAATCATCTTGAAATGTAAAAATGTTCAGTGGTGAAAAAGCAGTTTTTATTGGGGAACCTGCTTCAAGCAGGTTAGTCATCAAGAGCGTATTGAAATGTCGTGTATGCTAAAACCAGAACATGCGAAGACATTTTTTTGCCCATTCAAATTAGAGTAGTTCTATGCCGAAAAATCCGTTTGATGAGCAGCAATTGTCGAATGACATGTTTTATAAAACATTATTAGAGTCGACTTTGGCCATACCTTGGAGCATAGACTGGGCCACCAAACAGTTTAGTTATATTGGTCCTCAAATTGAAAAGTTACTGGGCTGGGAACAGAGTTCCTGGAAGTCGGTGCAGGACTGGGCAGACCGTATGCACCGGGATGATCGTGATCATGTCCTGAATTATTGTGTATCTCAATCCATTGCCGGTATAGATCATGAAGCGGATTATCGTGCCTTAAAGGCAAGCGGTGGATATTGCTGGATTCGTGATGTGGTTCATGTGGTACGTAAGGAAAATGGTGAAGTTGAACGTTTAGTCGGCTTTATGTTTGATATTTCTGAACGTAAGAAAAAGGAAGAGGAATTAAAAGCGTTGCACCGCAAGCTGGAAGAATTTTCCTATAAAGACGGTTTAACTGAAATTGCCAACCGACGCTTATTTGATGATTTTTATTCACGTGAATGGAACAACGCAATACGTGAACAAAAGCCCCTGTCGGTCATTTTGATCGATATCGATTTCTTTAAACAATACAATGATTTTAATGGGCACATTATTGGCGATGCCTGTATCAAGCAGATTGCACAGATGCTGGAAAGCTGCTGTGTACGTCCACGTGACCTGGTGGCACGTTATGGGGGCGAGGAATTTGCGATCGTGTTGCCAGATACCCCTTTAGAGGGGGCAGTTCAAATTGCAGAAGATATACTTCGCATGATGGATCAGGCAAAACTACCCCATCGGGCCTCTCCCATTTCAGAAAATGTCAGTTTAAGTCTGGGGGTAAAATGTATTAGTCCGACAGAGAAAGATGACAAAATACACTTTTTAAATATGGTCGATAAAAACCTGTTTAAAGCTAAACAGACCGGACGTAAACGTTATATTGCCGATGAAACGAAAATCACGGTTTAGGGCACAGCAGTTCATTAAAAAAGTAAAATAATCCCCTTTATGAGGGGATTATTTTTATTTATTTTTTATTAATCCTTAAAATGTACCGGAATCCATTGGTAATGTTTTCCATCTGCTGAATAAATATGCCCAATGCCTGGGAACGGTAAATGTGGTGCAGCAATCTGCTGACCCTCTTTGGCATATTCGGCAAAGTGTTTTAAACGTGTCTGTACCGCTGCTTTGGGATCAGTATCAAACTCAATCGCGGTTTCAGGACGGTCAAACTGCAATGTATGGGAATGCACGATATCGCCAATAAACACGACTTCCTGACCATCAGCTTTGAGTTTAAAGCTGTAATGTCCCGGAGTATGACCAAAGGATGGCTTAAATTCGATGTTACCCAATGCCAATGATTTGTCCGAGAATACCTTCACTTTTTTGGCTTTTTCATATGGGGCTAAAGCTGCTTTAATTTTTTCAACTGTGCCTAAAAATGCAGCCTGTTTGTCTTTTGGCAGTTTCTTCACGGTATTGGGATTTAACCAGTAATCGTATTCTGTTTTGGCAATGTGCAGCGTGGCATTTGGATAATTGGCCACGCCCTTGTTGGAAATACCGCAGACATGATCCGGGTGTAAGTGAGTAAGAAAAATCTCGTTCACTTGCGTAGGTTGATAACCTGAAGCTTTGAGGTTGTTATAGATTGAACCCAGATGTGAGCCAAAGCAGCTGGCTGCACCACTGTCCACCATCAATAGTTGCTTGCCTGTATTAATCAAAAATGCATTCACAGAAGTTTGAATGCCTTGGGCTTGGTCGGCATAGTATTTTTTGAGAATGTCCATTTTTTCTGCATCACTTAAGCTTTTAAACATGGAAGGATTGAGGTAAAGCGTGCCATCAAGTAGGGCAGTGATTTGGGTATTGCCGAATTGGTGGTGGTAATAGCCTGCGACTTGTTTTTGAGCTGGAATGGTAGTGGGTTCAGCAGCTTGGGTGGTGATGGCTGCAGTGCTTAGAGTTAAAGCTAGGAAAAGTGGTTTTAAAGTCTTCATAGGTTTCTTATAAGTTTTAAAAGGATAGAATGTTTTTAGCATGTTTTAGGTGGTTTTGCATGTGCATAGATTATCGTTTAATGTTGTATTAAATAATTATTTTAAAAGTAGGTGCTTATGCCCGAAGAAGAATATTCAGGTAAAGATTTAGCTTATTTGGATCAAAATATTTTAGATAGCTTTTTAGATTGTATTGAAACTGATCCAAATTTTATTGAAGGATTTTTAGATCATGTACAAGTTGTTTATTCAGATGTTTCTTTTCAGGAAATTTATAGAGCCGGTCTGAAAAATAAAAAATATTCTGCTGCATTCTTAGATTTATTAGATAAGCTTAACGCAATTTATATAAAGCCGATTATGGATGAAAATTTTAAATTTACGGGGCAAATGAGGCTTATATCAGGTTCAGCCACTGAACTTTATGAAGAATATATTAGTGAAAGTTTGAAATATGATGAATTTCTAAATCCATTTCAGAAAACTATTTTTGCCATGTATGGCGGTATTAAAGACTATGAAAGTATGGCAGATTTACAAATTGAGGCACAATATAAGTTGTTAGAATTTCTTGAGCAGCAAATAAATATTTTAAAAAATGAGAAAATTAAACATTCACTCTTTGATATGCTTATTAAACAGAAAGAAAATCAACTAGATGGCTTGAGAATGCAAATGCCTGAGTTTGAGGGAACTGTACGAAAAAATGCTGATTTTATGAAGCAAGCTAACAGTGGAACTGATGCTCATTTAGCTTACAGAAAAGAATTAAAACTTAATATTGATGAGATTAATCAACTTCAATTTCCAAATGTTCTAATGAAAATTTGGAACATCCTTAAAGAAAATAATCCTTCATTAGATGAATTGGAGTTAGAGGATTTTTTACGAATTAGGAATGTGGAGCATAAGTTTGAAAAGATACATGCGATTTATAGTAATTTAAATTTAAGTGGATTTAGACCAGAAAAGAAAGTTAAAAATGAAAAAAAATTTGTAAGTGCACAAGCTGATATTTCACATGTAGCTTATGCGAGTTATTGCAATTACTTTATTACGAATGATGAACGGTTAGTAGATAAAAGTAATGTTATTTATGAATATTTAAAAATTAATACTGAGATATTAAGTATTCCACAATTTTTAACAAAGTAGAAATTAGAAAGATGTTTTGGCGACATGGATGTCGCCGTTCGCTTGTGATACATGGACGTATCATCAAGCGGACAAAAGATTTTTGTTACTTTTGATCTTTCAAAAGTAAGGCAATGCCTACGTAAAGAAACAATTTTTTATAAAGTCAAAATGGGGCTGTGATTCAATAAATCCTCTCCCTAACCCTCTCCTTTACAAAAGGAGAGGGAACTTATAAGCATAAAAAAGCCCCTACATCAGTAGAGGCTTTTTTTGATCTTAGATTTTAAATCTTAAGACACTTTATCACCCGGTTTAGCACCAGTTTCAGGTGAAATCACCCAAACACCTTCGCCATTACCAGCCGCAAGTACCATACCGTTTGAAATACCAAAACGCATCTTACGTGGAACAAGGTTCGCAACCATTACCACCAATTTACCTTTTAAGTCTTCAGGTTGGTAAAACTCACGAATACCGCTAAACACGTTACGTGGCTCAGCTTCACCCACATTTAAAGTCAATTGAAGAAGTTTGTCAGAACCTTCAACCGTAGCAGCTTCAAGAACTTCCGCTACACGTAGGTCAACTTTCATAAAGTCTTCGATACCGATGATTTCAGCTTCACCGACTTTAGCTTCAGCTTTCTTCTCTTTGGCTTTCTCTTTTTTCTTTTCCACTTTTGGTGCTTCAGCAGGGGCAGCTAAAGAATCTTTAGATGCATCCACCATTGCAGCAACCGCTTTCGGATCTACACGTTGCATTAACGGTTGGAACAACGCAATTTCGTGAGCAGTTAAAATTTCTGTACGAGAAGCAAAGTCGAAAGATGCCAATTTCAAGAAGTCTTGCACTTGAGCAGCCAATGTTGGAAGTACTGGAGCCAGGTACACAGCCAATTGACGGAACAGGTTAATACCTACAGAACATACATCATGAACTTGTTGTTCTTCGCCTTCAACTTTCGCCAGTGCCCAAGGCTTTTTCTCATCGATATATTGGTTCGCTTTATCTGCAAGTGCCATGATTTCACGAATCGCCGCAGAGAATTCACGCGCTTCATATTGAGATGCAATTGAAGCACCCGCATCAATAAAGCTTTGCACCAGTTCAGGCTCTGCACACGTTGCACTTAACTTGTTGTCAAACTTGGTATTGATGAATTTTGCACAACGACTTGCGATGTTGACCACTTTACCCACAAGGTCTGAATTCACTTTTTGTACAAAGTCATCCAGGTTTAAGTCAGAATCTTCAACTTTATCCGAAAGTTTAGACGCGAAGTAGTAACGCAGGTATTCAGGGTTCAAGTGCTGTAAATAGGTTTCAGCTTTAATGAAGGTACCGCGAGATTTCGACATCTTCTGACCATTTACAGTCAGGAAACCATTCACAAATAAGCCTGATGGCGTGCGGTAATTTGCACCTTCGAGCATTGCGGGCCAGAACAATGCATGGAAATAAACGATGTCTTTACCAATGAAGTGATAGACCTCATTTTTAGAATCTTTTTTCCAGTAATCATCAAAGCTTAGGTCAGGACGTTTGGTCTTGATGTAATTTTCAAAACTCGACATATAGCCAATTGGCGCATCAACCCAAACGTAGAAATATTTGTTCGGTGCATCTGGAATTTCAAAACCAAAATATGGCGCATCACGTGAAATATCCCAATCGTTTAAGCCATTGTCGAACCATTCATCTAACTTGTTCGCAATAGAAACTGGTAAACGACCTTCGTCACGGGTCCATTTTTGCAAGTATTCAGCAAAGTTAGGCAGTTTAAAGAAGTAATGATCTGAAGATTTTTCTACAGGCGCTGCACCGCTTAAAGTCGATTTTGGATTTAATAATTCAGTTGCGTTATAGGTTGTACCGCAAACTTCGCATGAATCGCCGTATTGATCTTCCGCTTTACATTTCGGGCATGTGCCTTTAATGAAACGGTCAGACAGGAACATGCCTTTTTCCGGGTCGAACAATTGAGTCACAGGGCGAACTGCAATATTGCCTGCTTCACGGTTTTTAATGTAGATCTCTTCCGAGCGTGCCTTGTTGGCATCGCTGTTAGTCGAGTCATAATGGTCAAAATGCACGCCGAAACCATCGAAGTCACGGATATGTTCTTTTTGCACATTGGCAATCTGTTGTTCCGGTGCAATACCATTGGCTTCAGCACGCAGCATGATTGCTGTACCGTGAGCATCATCCGCACATACATAAGTCACACTATGACCCATTGCACGCATGGCACGAACCCAGATATCTGCCTGGATATAACCGAGTAGGTGACCCATATGGATCGGGCCATTGGCGTAAGGAAGGGCATTGGTGACTAGGATTTTACGCACGGATTCACTCTCTCATTCGTATTCATTATGCAATGGGCCATAATTTTACATGATGCAGAGGGGATTACAAAGAAATGCTTTAGCTGAAGCGCAACCAATAAAGCGGCCTGAATATTCAAATACAAAATTCGATATCATCTGATGAGCGACGATTCAACAATTGATCGAGTTACGTTAGCGCTACTTCCTGCACTCAATAGCAACAACATGTACAGCCTTTGTTGCAGTTTACTTAATTCACCTACTTCGTTGCATGCTTTGTGCTAAAAAATTGTCTGATCATTTTATGACACCTCAGGAGGGTAATCATGACTCAGAATAACCAGACAAGTACTTCGAAGCAGAACCAAGATACAGAACAACATGCACGAGAACAGAATGATCAAATCGAAAAAGAGCAAAAGCAGAACCAGATCGATAAACAGCATAATCAAGCCTATCAGGAAGATCTAGAAGCCCAGAACAGCAATACTGATGAACAGTCTGAAGCTAAGCAAAGTGCTCAGCCAAATGATCAACATGCAGACCAAAAAGATCATTCTGATAATTCTAAAGAAGCTCAGTCAGGCAAGTCAGATAAAAAAACTGAAACCATTAAGATGGATGACTTAAAAGCGAAGGCAATCGCCATTGGTGAGGAACTACTGAAAAAAGGCGAAAAGATTCTGAATGAGCTAAAAAATAGCAAGTCAGACAGTCAGCAAAATGGTGAACAAAGTTCTGGTGACTCTAAACAGGCTAAAACGGATCAGAAATCTGAAGATAAATTGGCAAATCAGTCAGATCAGCAGGACCTTATAGCAAATTTAAAAGATGAGGCTCTGCATAAGTTTGAAGACACCAAACAGAAGATTACCGAGTTAGTGAGTGAAGCCAGTGTCAAACTGGGTGAGCTGAGACAGATGGCGACTGACACAATGAGTAAAATGAAAGGAGAAGATCAATCTCAGTCAGGTGAGTCGAAAAAGCACGATCAGGATTCTTCGTCCAAGGACAATAAGGACAAAGGCCAGAACTCAGATCAGAGCAATGACAAAGATGCCTCCAAAAAGGATCAAGATAAAACCGATCAATCTGAGCCAAACAAGACTGACCAAAATAAAAATCATAAATAATGCTTTCAACTTAAAAGCTCTTTCAGTCAGAGCATGACTGAAGGAGCTAGAAAGGCCGAAAAATTTAAGATCGTCCCGATACCCTCAAAACATGGGCCATCTGCATTGGGTAATGTCTAAATCAGGTGAACTATTATTCAGTGTTTATGACATCAAGTGAATCTCGATTGGGATTCAGTCATTTGTCATAGTATTTATCTTCTAGCGCTATATGCTGTATTGAATACCTGTGATAATAGCCACTTAAAGCAATGTGCCAAGAGTAAAGACCATGATTGACGAAGATGATTTTGATTATGACCAACCTGTAACGCGTATTCAGCAAAATCAGCATAATAAACCGCAACTTGGTAATCAAATCTTGAAGGAAGCGGAGCAGTATCTGGACGGGATTTCGGCAGGCGAACATGGCTTTCTAATTAAGACCTTACGCAAATTGGCGCAGCAAGAACCGTATTTTGAGGTGCTTGCCGATGAGCTGGATCAGCCGGTAGAAGCCAAGGTTGCCAACGATGCTTTAAACCTGATCTATTTCTGGCAAGCGCTACATCAATTTGAAGATAGGTCCGAGTTCAATTTGCTTGATGTGATTAATAGCGAAGATTTTCAAACCCAAATGCTAAAAGCCTTTGATGCACTTGAAATTGGTGAACATAAAACGCAGCGTCGTCTCGTGCTTCTGGAAGCATTCAAGTTATATAAATTAGGTTTTTATGCGGGTTGTATCCCGATGTTGTATGCACAACTTGAAGGGATCTTGACCGATGTACTGATAGAGGCTGGCTTTTTAAAGCACAGTGGAACCAAGTTTGTTGATGTTTATAAAATTGTTCCGGGCTTAAAGGGAAATGAAATTAAAAGCTTATGGCATAAAGCAAAAATTGCAGCAGAATTGAATCGCTATTTTGCCGAGCTTGCAGCTTATAAGATGGACAGCAGTTCAACCGTGAGCATGACCCGGCATAACATTCTGCATGGTACGGACCTGAATCATTTTAATCAGGAACGCAGCTTTGTGCTGTTTATCTGGCTGTTTTCAGCGTTAAGTTTTATGAGTATGCTTAAATACTAATAAAATTCATTCATCATCATAGGGTTAAATGGATTTTATTTAAGTTGGCTTAATCGTGAATAGATGAGAGAAATAGATGGAATTTTTACATTTAAAATGAATAAAGAATCTATCTGTTTTTTATCGCTTTGATCAGCAGCAGAGGCTTTAAAAGGAATTTTTAATTTCATGCAGGTTATTTAAAGGCTTTGATGTGAGCCAGTGTTATTTTTATCTTATCTATTATTGCGGGCGCATCAGAATTCTCAAACTTGAGTTTGCGGGGAAGTCATACTCAAGTTGAGGTCTCTAAATTACGCGTTTTAATCACTAGAAAAATCTAATGAAATTAGAGTTCACGCCAAACTTTATTTTCATCTTGCAAAGAAACAGTGAAATTGAAGTTTGAATCGTCTGATACAAGCAGACTAGTCGGTGTATGCATAACGACTTTTAAGATAGTCCCTTGTTCAAAAACGAGAGGATCGCAGTTCTCTTTTTGCAAGGTTACTGGTTTTAATAATTCGATGACTAATTTTTCCATGTTACTTCCCCTGTATGTTAGAAATTAGGTTAATAATATCATAAATTGCTAGATATTTAACCAATTTTATCAGTTTTGTTAATTAAATCAAAAACAAACGAATCAAATTTATCGTGTAATTTGTATACTGAATAAAAAATGAGAGGAGATTAAAATTTATATTTTGATTTATATTTTGTTTTTTAATATTTCCCTAAAATTTATACGGGTTTCACTGTTTGGTTATTTTTAAGAACATTTTAATTTACCCAATCTAAGCTGGGTCAAGATTTGACTAAAAGTCATTTGAGCATAACATTTTCGATTGTGGCAAATGCTGTAATGTTCAGAATAACGATTACAAAAGTGCTGTGTTGAATGAGAGTTCTCCAGAACTTTAAGCCAAATTGAAATGACAAAAACTTCATCAAAGGCTGAATAAACAATACAACTGGCTTATTGAAGGGTTACTCAAGGAAAATGATTTCACCTGAAAAAACATTTCACAAACAGTGTATAAGTTGCTACAAAGATGAAAAGACTAGAATAATAGCCGCTTCATCCATCCAGCTTAAATGGGCTGGGTTGTGGTGGATCGGCAAGTTTGAAACTAAAAATAAAGGAATAGCTCTAGCTAATGTTTAAATCTTTTTTTCCGAACCCGAAGTGGTTCTTTTCGTCATTGGTGCTGTGGTTTGTCATCAATATTGCCTTGTGGTATTCCGGTGGCAATACTTGGGGAACCTTTTTGGGCTTTGCACCCGGCTATGCCACGGCGGAATTACCTATTGGCGTAAGTCGCTTTTGGGCACCTTCATTTTTATGGTTTTATCTGTGGTTTCTGATCTCAACCGTTATTTTTGCCCTGTTCTGGCGGTTTAAATCCAGCAATCCATGGCAAGGTTGGTCGGTCTGGGGCTCGGCTTTTATTCTGTTTAATATCTGGTTTGCCGTACAGGTAAATGTGGTGGTCAATGCCTGGTACAGCCCGTTTTATGACCTGATTCAGAAAATGCTGAGCAGTGGTGGTGGCGATGTCAATTTACTTTACAACGAAACCTTAACTTTCCTGTATGTGGCAATGGTGTATGTGACCATTGCCGTGTTTAACCTGTTTTTTGTCAGTCATTATGTATTCCGCTGGCGTACTGCCATGAATGACTATTACACGGCTCATTGGGAACAGTTACGTTATATTGAAGGGGCATCGCAGCGTATTCAGGAAGATACCATGCGTTTTGCCAAAACCACCGAGAGTTTGGGGGTGAGTTTTATTCAAGCCTTAATGACGCTGATGGCATTTTTACCGGTGTTACTCCAGTTGTCATCGCATGTGAAACAGCTGCCTGTGGTGGGTGAAATTCCTTATGCTCTGGTTTGGGCGGCGATCAGTTGGGCTGTATTAGGTACCGTGGTGTTAATGGTCGTCGGTTATAAATTGCCGGGTCTGGAATTTAATAACCAGAAGGTTGAAGCTGCTTACCGTAAGGAATTGGTCTATGGTGAAGACTATGCTGACCGTGCCGATCCGCTGACCTTAAAAGAACTGTTCAGCCGCGTGCGTTTTAATTATTTCCGCCTGTATTTCCATTATGCCTATTTCAACATGGTACGGATCTGGTACATGCAGCTGGATAATCTGTATGGTTTATTTGTGCTGTTCCCAAGTATTGCCGCAGGGGCGATTACACTGGGTCTCATGATGCAGATCGCGAATGTATTTGGTAAGGTGCGCGAGTCATTCCAGTATTTAATTGAATCTTGGCCGACTATTATCGAATTGCTTTCGATTTATAAGCGTTTAAGAGCATTTGAATCGACTTTGCATAAGTAATGAAGATTTAAATTCAGCAATCAAACCCGCATCATGCGGGTTTTTTATGTCGTTTTATTTTAGGTTTATAAAAAATATCGAGATGTGCGCGACCAAATGAATCCAAGCTTATTTGAATGAACTAGCGATCTACGCATGAAAGCTAGGATAAATTTTCATCGGTTCGTGATAGAAATTGTCGAATAGCTTCATGAATTACTGAAGCTTCACCAATCATAAAAAGTTTTAAGATGGTTAAAAAATGTTATCCGGTTCAGATTTTAAGGTTAAAACTTTTAAGAAATTGGCAGTTATTTCCCATTTTTTATGCAAAAACACCTCATTTTCGTTCAAGAGAATTAATAATAAAATCAAAGTACTGTATTTGTGATTTTCCCAATTTTCATATATTTTTCAGTTACAACATCAGTGAGCATTAATACGTGAATTTCAAAACATTCATCTTGATTGGTGGGGTAGGCATCGCTTTACACGGCTGTACGAGTTTTAATGGTTCAAGCTCAGACAATTCTGTTAAAAATTTTGCCTCACCACAGGAAATGATTGCTCAAAAAAATATCAACCAACCCAATGGGCAGGCGAAAGAATATGTCTATTCTTGGGGATCAAATCAGAATGACAAAGAACCTCAATCTTTATATCCAAGAAAATATTTAAACAATTATTGTTCTGCCAAGAATGGCAAGTTTAGCCTGTTATATAAAAGTAGCCTATCACTGGTGAAGAATCAGTCGGATAAAAAGCTGCTTTTGGCATCTGGCAATGTTAAACAGGGCATAGGTGCCTATAAATGTGTGCAAAGTAATGGACATAGCTGGATTGTTTCGATTGAGCCGGTTTCAGAACATAAATCAGGTGATGGAAGCAATGCACGGGTGGTCAGTTTGCAAACCAGACTGATGTCGGCTGATGAAGCAAAACGCTTCTATAAAAATATGGTTGTTGCTTCGAATACAGCTGAAAAAAAATCTACTGCCAGTGAGCAGAACAATAAAAAAGTGCTGAATAAATCGACCTCTCAAAAAGAGCAGGAGCTTAAAAAAGACACTGAGGTGAAAAAAGAGTCCAAGCCTACAGCTGAATTGCCAACAGCACAGCCAGTAAAAGTGGTGGAAAGCCCGCAACAGCAACAGATGAAATTTTACGTCGCTGCACGTCGTGATTTAAATAGTGGTAAAAATCAGATCTCTGCCTGTAATAATGCCCAGCGGGCTTATAACTATGGCAAGTTGCAAGGAACTGAGGGAACCCGGGTCTATACTGAATCTGGGATGCTGGTCGCACGCTGCTTAACCAGTGTACCCAGCTATAGCAACCGCTTTTCTAATTCTAAAGCCCAAGCAACGCGAGTCTTGCAAAATTTAGCCGTGAACTATAATCACAGTGGGGCAAAAAATATGTTGCGGCAGATCAAGTAATTTGACTGCATGCATGTTGGATTTTAAAAAACTTGTCTAATCAGTGGGATGATCCCAATGATTGGACAGGGGATGATATCTAAGCCTTATCCTCTATAAATTCTTTTTGTTGGAGTCGATATTTTACTTGAATGGAAAACAGCATTTTTAGGGTTTGATTCAATTTTCGGTGAGTCCAGTTTACAGAGTCATAACAGGTAAAAACCTGAGCTTTATGATACAAAGACAATGATTTTTCACTGGAGTTCGCTTTATGTCTCGCAATGTTTTAACCACGGCTCGCCACAGCATTTCACGTATCGGTTTTTCTGCTTTAACGGCGGTTGCATTGTTGGGTTCCGCGCAACTGGCGACAGCAGGGCCGACAGTAGATCAATTGAGTGATTGTCTGGTGAAATCGACCACCGAAACCGACAAGAAAACTGTACTGCAATGGACTTTTGTAGCGTTATCGACGCATCCAGATTTAAAAAGTTTTAGTCAAGTAACCGATGTTCAGAAAGAGCAACTGGATCAAAGCCTGGCGACCATTTTACAGCGCATACTGGTAGAGCAATGTTCTGCACAGACCAAAGCCGTGATTCAGGTAGAAGGCTTGCAAGCTGTAGGTGACAGTTTTCAGGAGTTAGGACGCACGACAGGTGAAGCGATTGTGAAAAATCCTGAGGTGAATCAGCAGTTGAAAGGTGTGCTGCGTTATGTCGACCTGAATAAGATGGTGATGACGTTTTTGACGCCTGATGTATGGAATAAGTTGGGTGTGATTCGTTAGTTTAAATCCTCTCCCTAGCGCCCTCACTTGCGCTGCGTTTTAAAGCAGTGCTTTAAAACTTGCTCAGGAGAGGGAATCACGCGTATCAAATTGATTACGTGACAAGTCCCCCTTTGGAAAAGGGGGATTTAGGGGGATTCAGAAGTCTCGCATAAAGAAAGACTTTGAAAGTTGGATACGCCTTAAGTCTTCGATTTTTATGATCTTAAATTTGTCTCCAATTTATAGGGTTAATTGATAGGTAAGATATTGTTAAATATAAAAAACTGTATAATATATTGAATTTTTACTTAATTTAAAATTAGAGGATTTCATGGTAGAACCCTCAGCACTAGCTTTACTTAAAGTTATAAATAAGCCACTTAATGATCTTTATGATTTTATTAAAAAAGAAACGAAATTTCACCTTGAAAAACAAAAGTTAAATGATATTTCGGGGAAATTAGATAATAAAATAGAGAGTATTAAAAAAGTAAAAACTATTTATAAAGGGGATGAAGCAATAGACTTAAATTTATTCTACTATCCTCCTTATATTGATAGTGATCAAGGTTATATAAAAGCTGAAAAGATAGAAAATATTTCATCAAAAAATTTCGTTATTGAGGGTGTTGCTGGTCAAGGAAAATCTATTTTATTAAGATATTTAACTTTTAAAGAATATAAAGAATTAAAAAGAATTCCAATTTTTATCGAATTAAGAAAATTAAATGATAAAGGTGAGATTTTAAGCTTCATCAAAGAGGCGATTAGTTCATGGATATTTTCAGTTAGTGATGAACTTATTAATTGGGTATTAAAATCAGGAAAAATAGTTCTATTACTTGATGGATTTGATGAATTGAAAGCTAAAGATGTAGCGAATGTAATTAAAGATCTTGAAAGTATTAGTCAACAATATCCACAAACACAAATTGTAGTAACTTCAAGACCTGATAATGCAATTCAATCTAGTAATTTTTTTAAGGTTTTAACAATAAGGCCCTATGAAGATGATGAAAGAATAGGACTGATCAGAAAACTTGTAAATGATGACGACTCTTTTGGTAACCTTGTAAAGGCATTGAAAGAAAGTCCGTTAAAAGTCGATGAATTATTAACAACGCCTTTAATGGTTACTCTTTTTGTAATGACATATAGGGCAAAACTAATCATCCCTGATAGTCTATCTAAGTTTTATGAAGAGTTATTTAGCGTATTAATTTATAAACATGATCGTACAAAGCCAGGATATCAAAGAGAATTTAAAAGTAGTCTAAATGAAAGTGAGTTACAAGAATGGTTTGAAATATTATGTTTTATTTCTAAAAATGAGAATAAGCTAGTTTTTAATAGCCGACAAGATCTTTTAGACTGTATCAAAAAATCAATATCAAAAAAATTTCAAAAAGAAGATCCGTCAGCTTTGTTAGAAGATATTAGTAAAAATCTATGCCTAATTATTCGTGATGGTAATAATTATAGTTTTATTCATCGTTCTATACAGGAGTTCTTTGTAGCTTCATTCTTTAAACAAAGACCCCAAGACTTAGCTGAACAAACTTATAAACTTTTGGATACAAAAAGTACAAAATATAAAGCGGAGATAAGATTTTTATCTGAAATTGATAGTTATAGATATAGAAAATATTTGCTAAAACCATCATTAGAAAATTTCTTTCGTATTTTTCCTAATATTCTAAATTTTAAATCAAGCATACATATCGATTTATATGAAAGTTGGGAGCATCCAGATGAAGATGATTCAGATGATGAGTTTGAGGATGGGTTAAAGAAATATGTGCAAGCAAGAATTAATATAGTAGATACAAGCCAAAGCTTGCTAAGTAAACGTAGAAATTATTTATCAAATTTATTGTATGATTACTTTACCTCCAAAAAAGCATCTACTGCCATATTTCGTAATTTAAAAAATTATGAGGTAAATCGATTTGTTCATAGTATTCCTATTTTATTTGAGGACATTCCAGCAAGTAAAGTTACGAAATTTTTTCGTAAAGAGAATAGTGGACTTATTGATGAGGCTTATCAAAATTTCCAAAAAAATCTTGAAGAATGCCTGTTAGAAATTGATCATCAAGAGGATCAAAGTTTTTTAGATTTAATATAAAGAAAACCCGCTCTAAAGCGGGTTTTTTTCCAAAACTGATCAGATTAACCAATCAATTTCTTCATCAATTCATTCACTTGTGCAGGGTTCGCTTTACCCTTAGACACTTTCATCACCTGACCAACCAAACCGTTGAAAGCTTTCTCTTTACCAGATTTATACTCTTCAACCATCTTCTCGTTAGCAGCAAGCACTTCCTTAATAATTGCTTCAATCGCGCCTGTATCAGTTTCCTGCTTCAAGCCTTTTTCAGCAATAATTTCGTCAGCCGTTTTGCCTTCTTCCCACATAAAGCCGAACACTTGCTTCGCAATCTTACCGCTGATGGTGTTGTCCACAATACGCGCGATCATACCGCCAAGTTTCTCAGCAGAAACAGGAGAGTCAGCCAAATCTAAGCTTGCTTTATTTAAAGCACCTGAGAATTCGCCCATCACCCAGTTTGCAGATACTTTACCTTGCGCAGCACCGCCAGCAGCAGCCACAACAGCCTCAAAAAAGTCTGACAATTCACGAGTCAGTGTAAGAACGTGAGCATCGTACTCAGTCACGCCAAAGTCAGCCACGAAACGCTCACGACGTGCTTTTGGTAACTCAGGAAGGGCAGCACGTGCCGCTTCAATTTGCGCATCTGCAATGATCACAGGCAACAAGTCAGGATCTGGGAAGTAGCGGTAATCGTTCGCTTCTTCTTTAGAACGCATTGAACGCGTTTCCATTTTCACAGGGTCGAACAAACGTGTTTCTTGGTCAATCGTGCCGTCCCATTCCAGAATTTCCATTTGACGTTCAATTTCAACATTGATCGCCTGTTCAATGAAACGGAATGAGTTCAAGTTTTTCAATTCACAACGTGTACCAAACGGTTGACCCGGACGGCGTAAAGATACGTTACAGTCACAACGGAACGAACCTTCTGCCATGTTACCGTCAGAAATGCCTAACCAACGTACTAAAGTGTGAATCGCTTTGATGTAAGCAACAGCTTCTTCAACTGAACGCATATCCGGTTCAGATACGATTTCAAGCAGCGGTGTACCGGCACGGTTTAAGTCGATGCCTGACATACCTTCGAACTGGTCGTGAATCGATTTACCTGCATCTTCCTCAAGATGCGCACGGGTCACGCCAATGCGTTTTACTGTGCCATCTTCAAGCTGGATGTCGATATGACCTAAGCCCACAATCGGGTTGTCCATTTGACTAATTTGATAGCCTTTTGGAGAATCCGGGTAGAAATAGTTTTTACGTGCAAACACAGAAGCTTGGTCGATGTACGCATCGATACCCAAACCAAAACGAATCGCAAGATCAACCACTTCCTTGTTCAGTACTGGCAATACGCCCGGCATTGCCAAATCAACAAGGCTAGCTTGTGTGTTTGGATCATTACCAAAAACAGTCGATGAACCCGAGAAAATTTTGGTATTGGTTGCAAGCTGAGTATGAATCTCGATACCAATAACCACTTCCCAACCATCAATCAGGTTAGATTTTGGTTTAGCAGATTTTTGAGCTTGAGCCATTATGCATTCTCCTCAGCAATTGCAGCGCGTTTCGTATGCCAATCCGTTGCTTGTTGATACTGATGGATCACAGACAACAATTGAGATTCTGACCAGTAATTACCAATCAGCTGTAAGCCAACCGGTAAATTGTCTTTGTCAAAACCAACAGGCGCGTTAATCGCAGGAAGACCTGCCAAGTTCACCGCGATGGTGTAGATGTCACCTAAGTACATTTCAACAGGCGAAAGATTCGCACCGATTCTATATGCAGTCGTCGGCGCAGAAGGCGCCGCAATCACGTCAACATTTTCAAAGGCTTTCAAGAAGTCTTGCTGGATGAGACGACGGACTTTTTGTGCTTTTACATAGTAGGCATCGTAGTATCCAGCGGATAACGCATAAGTACCAATCAGGATACGACGCTGTACTTCAGGGCCAAAACCTTCTGAACGTGAACGTTTGTACAAGTCCATCAAGTCCACTGGATTTTCACAGCGGTAACCATAACGAACACCGTCAAAACGTTGTAGGTTAGAAGATGCTTCAGCAGGGGCAATCAGGTAGTAGGTTGGAACATAAGCATCGGTCATGGTGAGATCAATCTCAACCAACGTTGCACCCATTTCTTCCAGTTTTTTCAAAGATTCTTCAACACGTGTTTTTACGTCGGCATCCAAACCTTGAACATTGAAGTACTGTTTAGGAATACCAATACGTAAACCTTTTACCGATGTACCGTTCAGATTTGCAACGTAGTCATCTACATCTTTTTGAACAGAGGTTGAGTCTTTTGCATCATGACCTGCCATCACGTTCATCAAGTAAGCACAGTCTTCAGCCGAGCGTGCCATCGGGCCGCCTTGGTCCAATGATGATGCGTACGCGATCATACCAAAACGCGATACGCGACCGTATGTCGGTTTTAAGCCGGTAAGGCCACAGAATGACGCAGGTTGGCGAATTGAACCACCAGTGTCAGTACCGGTTGCAAACGGAGCCAAGTCAGCAGCTACAGCCGCAGCAGAACCACCTGAAGAACCGCCTGGAACGTGATCCAGTGCCCAAGGGTTTTTGGTTGCACCAAAGTAAGATGACTCGGAAGTAGAACCCATGGCGAATTCGTCCATGTTCACTTTACCAAGAGTGACTAAGCCCGCAGCTTTAGCTTTCGCTACAACGGTGGCGTCGTAAGGAGAGATAAAATTGTCCAGCATTTTAGAACCGGCAGTGGTTTTGATGCCTTGGGTACAGAAAATATCTTTATGCGCAATTGGCACACCGGTTAAAGCGCTTGCATGACCTGCTTTAATGGCTGCATCAGCCGCATCGGCTTGAGCCAGCGCTTGTTCAGGCGTGACAGTGACATAAGATTGTACTTGAGCATCGATTTTTTCAATGCGTTTTAAATAATGTTCTGTTAATTCGCGAGACGAAAATTTAGCCTCAGCCAAACCCTCGGAAAGTTCACGAATCGATAAGCGATGTAAATCTGTCATGAGAAATATTTCTTTACGTTTAATTTAATAAAATGATTTAACTGAATGAAAATTACTCAATCACGCGAGGAACAAGGTACAAGCCATCTTGGATTGCAGGTGCAACAGCTTGATATTCTTCACGATGATTTTCTTCAGAAACCACGTCTTCACGTAAGGGCTGTGGATTGTCAAATGGACTTTTAAGCGGCTCAACACCTTCAGTGTTAATGCCTTTTAAGGTTTCCATCATGCCTAAAATTTTATTTAGACTTTGAGCATATTCAGCAGATTGCGTATCATTTAGCGACAATCGAGCCAGATGTGCGATTGCTGAAACTGTTTTTGCATTTAAATCTGCAGAATGCTGAGCATCCGATGTAGACATAATATTACCTAATCAGTATTAAAAAAATTCAAAATATCGTGCGTTATAATAAGCGATTGACTTGTTCAAATCATCACATTTAGTTAAAGTTGCCACCTTGCGTCCACATAAAGTTTAATCGAGAACGTCTCCGTGATTCTAAAAAGACTAATTGGCTTGTTTTCGCCCGATCTAGCCATTGATTTAGGTACAGCAAATACACTTATTTATGCACCAGGACGAGGCATTATATTAAATGAGCCGACGGTTGTGGCAATTCGTCACAGTGGTTCACAAAAAATCGTTGCCGCTGTTGGTCTTGATGCTAAACAAATGCTTGGTCGTACTCCTGCAAATATCTCTGCAATCCGCCCGATGAAAGATGGCGTGATTGCCGATTTCGAAGTGACCGAAACCATGTTGAACCAATTTATTGGTAAAGTACATGAAAAGCGTTTGTTCCCGCCTGCACCGCGTGTTGTGGTATGTGTACCGTGTAAATCAACGCTGGTTGAGCGCCGTGCCATTCGTGAAGCCGTGTTTAATGCTGGCGCACGCGATGTCCGCTTAATTGAAGAGCCAATGGCTGCTGCAATTGGTGCCGGTATGCCGGTAGAACAGGCATGTGGTTCGATGGTTGTGGACGTTGGTGGTGGTACCACTGAAATCGCAATCATTTCATTACAGGGTTGTGTATACGCAGACTCGCTACGTATTGGCGGTGATGTATTTGATGAACAGATCATTAACTACGTACGTAAAGCGCATGGCTGTGTGATTGGTGAAACCACGGCTGAAGTGATTAAAAAAGAAGTGGGTATGGCATTGCCGGATGAAGGTGCTCCAATACTCGAAATTGAAGTTCGTGGTCGTAACCTTGCTGAAGGTGTGCCTCGTGCAATTACCGTAACTTCGATTGAAATTGCCCAAGCGATTTCTGATCCATTACAAAATATTGTGTCTGCGGTGAAATCTGCCCTTGAACAAACTCCACCTGAACTATCTTCCGACATTGCAGAACGTGGCATTGTGCTGACCGGTGGTGGTGCATTACTTCGCAACCTTGACAAGCTACTTGCACAAGAGACGGGTTTACCTGTGGTTGTGGCTGAAGATCCGTTGACTTGCGTCACTCGTGGCGGTGGTAAAGTTCTGGAATTCTTCGACAATCCAAATCACGACATGCTCTTTGTAGGTTAAGTTAAGGATCAGGCGGTGCAAACACAACTGTTTTCTCGACAACCGCCATCTTTTCGCTCATTTATCATTGCGGTCATCACATGTCTGGTTGTGCTGTTTTTTAACTGGCGCGTGCCCCATGTGATTCAGCCCGCACGTGATGTCTTGTATGCGGCATATAATCCGATTTATGCGGCTGCAAGTTATCCAGTGTTATCGCGAGAATGGCTCAATCAACAAACCAAGTCTGAAGCCCAGTTACGTCGTGAAAATACCGCGATGCAAGCCGAGTTGTTACAGGCTCAGGTTCGTCTGCAAAAATTATCTGAACTTTCTGCTGAAAATACCCGTCTAAGAGGGCTGCTGGATACGCCTTTGATTATTGATGGACGCATGGAAATTGCAGAAGTGATCGGTACCGATGCAGATCCTTTAAGACATATTATTGTGATTAACCGTGGTTCCAGCAGTCAGCTCAAGGTCGGTCAGACCGTGCTGGATGATAAGGGGATTATGGGGCAGATCATTAATGTCAATTCGCATAGTAGCCGGATTATGTTGTTGTCCGACAAAGAACACTCTCTCTCTGTACGTCTAGAATATACCGGGATGCGTGCCATTGTATCGGGGACAGGTGATTTAGGTCATTTGAAGATGGAATATGTTCCGACCAGTGCCAATGTCAAGGTCGGCGAAAAAGTGTATAGCTCAGGTTTAGGCGCACATTTCCCAGCGGGTTATCTGGTTGGCACAGTGTCCAAAGTCAACCGGCATAATACAGGTGAATTTGCCCAGATTGAGGTGGTCCCAGCCGCGCAATTGGCAGGTGGACATCATGTGGTCGTGCTTTTTTCTGATTCATTAGCGATGGAGCAGCCGCATGCCACTCGCTAAATTACGTGCTGAACAAAAACGTGATCCTCTCATTGCCATTATTGTTTCAGTCATACTCTGTTCCGTGCTGATGGTTTATCCATTGTCATATGCCATATCAGGTGCACGTCCCTTATTCATGTTGCTGCTCATGCTGTTTTGGGTGATGTGTCAGCCAACATGGTGCGGAATCTGGTTTGCTTTTGCCACCGGAATTTTTACCGATCTGCTGGTTGATGCCCCTTTAGGCATGAATGCGTTAAGTTTTGTGTTGATCACCTTTATTGTCAGGTTTTTAACCCGTGAACGACGAATCTTGACCTTTGGTAATCTTTGGGTGATTAGTTTCTTGGCGGTGCTGGCACATTTATTTTTGACCTGGGTTTTGCAAATTATGGGTGGCTTGCAGTTCTCTATTGCCAGACACTGGCAGCCTTTATTGACTAGTCTGCTGGTTTTCCCGGTCATGTATTTTATGCTGAAAAAATGGCGCATTTAATTCTGGCTTCGAGTTCTCCGCGCCGTCGGGAACTCCTGCAACAGTTGGGTTTGGATTTCGAGATCTTTAGTCCGGATATCGATGAATCTATTCTTGCAGGGGAAGATGTTGCCGCTTATGTCGAGCGTTTAGCCTGTAGCAAGGCACAAGTGGTTCTGGAGCAATTTCCAGATGCCATCGTCATCGCCGCTGACACCAGTTTAGGGGTGGATGGTCAGATTTTAGGTAAACCTGAATCTAAACAACATGCTTTTGAAATGTGGCAACGTATTTCAGGTCGTAAACATGATGTATTTTCAGGTGTTTGCGTACGTACAAGTACAGAAAAATCAAGTATAGTGGTACGAACGCAGGTTGAGTTTCAAAAATTAAGTCTCAATGATATGGAAGATTATTGGGCGACAGGGGAACCGATAGGCAAAGCGGGTGGTTATGCCATTCAAGGTATCGCATCGCGTTATATTCCCCGTATAGAAGGCAGTTATAGCAATGTCGTGGGCTTGCCTTTACATGAAACCGTACAGTTATTACAGGCAGTTAAGGCACTAAATTAACTGGCCCCAAAAAGAATTTTTATAATGTTTTGAGTTTTATTATGTCTGACGAGTTGTTGATTAACGTCACACCTATGGAATGTCGTGTGGCCTTAATCCAGAACGGCACGGTCAATGAATTATTTGTTGAGCGTACAGTTAAGCGTGGATTGGTAGGCAATATTTATAAAGGCAAAGTGGTGCGCGTGCTGCCGGGCATGCAGGCTGCTTTTGTCGATATCGGGCTTTCTCGCACTGCTTTTCTGCATATCAACGATATGGTCTGGCCTCGCAATCAACCGACCCCCAATGTTTTTGAACTGCTGCAACCCGGTCAGATTCTCACCGTGCAAGTGATGAAAGATATGCTGGGGACCAAAGGGGCGCGTCTTAGTACCGATCTTTCCATTCCTTCACGTTATCTGGTACTGATGCCTTATGGTCATCATATCGGTGTATCACAACGCATTGAATCTGAACAGGAACGTGATCGACTACGTTCAATGATCGAACGGATTCAAACTGAACATAAATTACCCGGCAGCGTTATTGTTCGTACTGCGGCAGAGGGGATTCCTGAATCTGAAATTGCACAAGATATGGCCTATTTGGCCAAGCTGTGGGAATTCATTCAGCGCAAGCAACAAAGCATTGCCGTGCCGTCTCTGATTTTTGAAGAATTGCCGCTGCCTCAGCGGGTCATTCGTGACTTGGCCAATGAAGATACCGCCAAAATCTCCGTAGATTCACGTGAAATACATGCCAAGTTACAAGAATTTGTGCTTGAGTTTGTACCGATTATGCAAGACCGCTTGGTTCACTATCCGGGTGAACGTCCAATTTTCGATTTATATAATGTCGAAGAAGATATTCAGAAGGCGCTGCAAACACGGGTAGCGTTGAAGTCAGGCGGCTATCTGATGATCGACCAGACTGAAGCGATGACCACCATTGATGTGAATACCGGTTCCTATGTCGGCGGTCGAACCTTAGAAGACACCGTATTTAAAACCAATATGGAAGCGACTCAGGTTATTGCCCGTCAGCTGCGCTTACGTAATTTGGGCGGCATTATCATTATTGACTTCATTGATATGCAGGAAGCCCAGCATCGTGAAGAAGTGATGAGTCAGTTTGAGCGTATGCTGGAACGTGATCATGCCAAAACCAAAATCACCCAGGTTTCGGAGTTGGGGCTGGTTGAAATGACCCGAAAACGTACCCGTGAATCTTTAGAGCACTTATTATGTGAATCGTGCCCTACTTGTCAGGGGCGGGGCTATGTGAAAACGGCAGAGACGGTGTGTTACGAAATTTTTCGCGAAATTTTAAGATATGCACGTGCTTTTGAAAGTAAAAGTGGTTTTACCGTGGTTGCACATCCTTTGGTGATTGACCGATTGTTAACAGCGGAAGCACCCGCAGTGGCCGATTTAGAGCACTTTATAGGGCGTGTCATCAAATTTCAGGTGGAAAATCTGTATACGCAAGAGCAATACGATATCATTCTGAGTTGAAATTGTAACAGAATATCGTTAAACACTTGTTACATCTGAAATTTTACTTTTTAAGTGTAATTTTGAATACTAGTCATACACAGTAGCCAAAGCCAAAATCTCCCAGTTTTGGCTTAGCAAAAAAGAGGTATGACATGAGTATGAGCAAAGCAATTATTAAAAAAAGTTTGAATGTTTTAGAAAATAAACCAGCTCACAGTGGTTATATTGTGAATGAGCAGGGTAAAGAAGTTCAAATTACAGCTGCCATGATTCATTCAGTTTGCCATCAACTATTAAATCAATGTCGTGCAATCAAGAATTAATCTCGTATAAGTAAAAAATAAAGGAGCCTTTGAAAGGCTCCTTTATTAATTTACTCTTCACTCTTTTGAAGCTGCGGTTAACTCACCGCTTTTAACTTTTTTGGCGGAGTATCTTGCCCCACAATCTCTTCAAAGCACTGAATTTCATCTTCCAGATGTATGAGCAAGTTTTGCATCTTCGGTAAGGCATTGCGACAACCGGTTAACCCCACTTCCAGTTTGTCTAAATAGCTGGTCATGGTAATATTCAGTGCCTGTCCATCCAGCACAATTGAAGCCGGGTAGAGAGCATCCAGTTTCGCACCATTCCAGTATAGCGGTTCGCGTGGCCCCGGCACGTTAGAAATCACAATATTGAACGCTTGGCGTTTTGGCATCATTCCCGAGACAATATTTAAACCCGCTGCGCCGTAAACCAGCGCGCTATAGTTTAAAATCTGATTTGAATTCATGCGTTTGAACCGCTGCTTGGCATTTAATACACTACGGCGAATAATTTGCAGGCGTTCTAAAGGCGTATCTTTATGCGTACCCAGATTAGCCAAAATCATGGTAATACGATTTGAAACTTCAGAATCATCATCACGAATTGAAGCAGGAACCATAGCAATCAGCGGTTTTTTCGGCAATGCGTCATGACTGAGCAAATATTCACGCAGTGCGCCAGAACAGATGGCCAAGACTACATCATTGATGGTGACACCGAGTGCTTTTGCGATTTTACTTAAACGGCCCAATTCAAAGGATTGTGCGGCAAAACGGCGTGATGAACTGACTCGCTGATTTAAAATACTGCTGGGTGCCTGGAAGCTGGAAACATAGTCCGGATTGCGCCTCATATCTTTGCAGATGGTTTGCGATAGTTCATACATAACTTTAGGGGTAGCTTCAAATTGTGATTTTACTGCTCCCATGATTTTCTTTATACGGCTTGCTTTTGGTTCTTTTAATCGTTTAGCACGAGGACCTTCGACACACCAGAGAGGAACAATACTCTTGGCTTCTGGATCATAGGATAGTGATTTTTCGACTAAACGCATGCCGGCAATACCATCAACCATCGCATGGTGAATTTTAAAGTACATGGCAAAGCGGTTGCCTTCAATACCTTCAATAATATTACAGGTCCACAGTGGTTTAGCACGATCAAGCAGTGCGCTATGCTCTTGTGAAATATAAGTGAGTAATTCACGGATTCGACCTGGATGCGGAAGCGCGATGTGACGGAAATGATGGTCTAAATCAAATTCCTGATCTTCGTCCCAAAATAGGCCATTGAGTTTATTATTAAAAGGTGCAACAGGAAGACACTTGGATTTACGAATATCAGCAACGAGATCTTGAATGAATGTGTCAGGTGCATTGTCAGGAATTTGAAATAGAAACAGTCCACCGACATGCATCGGTTGTTGCCGTTTTTCTAGCGACAAAAAAATAAAATCAATTGGGTGTAATGGACGCATAGCGCGGAATGCCTCACTGCAATTTTTGGCTGTTCTTATATGAACAGGCTTGTTAGAATTATAAAAACCGTTTTTTAGTATATCTTTTTTCAAAAAGAAAAGAACTGCTTTCTGTGTAATGATAAGTTAAAAAAACCACTGAATAACAGTGGTTTTTTTTAAAATTATTTTAAATTTCCTGCGTGCAATCCGCATTCTTTATGGGTAGCTTCTTCCCACCACCAGCGACCTTCACGTTCATGCTGATTTGGCAATACAGGGCGGGTGCAAGGTTCACAGCCAATCGAAATAAAACCACGTTCATGCAAAGGATTATATGGAATTTCCATCATGCGGATATAGTTCCACACGTCGGCACTTGACCAGTTAGCCAAGGGGTTATATTTAATGAGTTGTTTTCCTGGACCTGAAAAACCGGCATCCGCCTGAACTACAGGAATTTCATTCCGAGTACCCGGACTTTGATCTTTACGCTGACCGGTAATCCAACCATCCAGCGTAGCCAGTTTTTTACGTAAGGGCTGAACTTTACGAATTCCGCAACATTCTTTATGCCCATCTTGATAGAAGCTAAAGAAACCTTTTTCAGTGACCAGTTTTTGCATCGTTTCTGTTTCAGGGAAGCAAATTTCGATTTCAATATTATAGTGTTTTCGTACCGTATCGATAAATTGGTAAGTTTCTGCATGTAAGCGGCCGGTATCTAAACTAAAGACACGGAAGGGCTTACCCAGATGGGAGGCCATATCAATCAAAACGACATCTTCAGCACCTGAAAATGAAATGGCAATTTCACCTTGCTGGCTTAATGCAAGTTCCAGAATCTCACTGGGAGATTTATCGGCATATTCAGATGCAAGTGCATCAACAAGGTCAATGGTAGGGATGGTAGTCATGACAGTTCCTGGCTATAGGCTTGGATACTTAAAAACCTATATTAATTTATTTCACAACGATTTTAATAGAATTGAAATAATCTGCTTAGCACTAAAAAATAAATACTTATGAATAAAATAGATTTGAAAAACAGCACCTGAAATATCAGTTTTTAAGCTATGATAGCGCAAAATTTTTTCACTCACATTGGGAGAACCCATGGAAATCGTATGTCTTGATCTTGAGGGTGTGTTAGTTCCAGAAATTTGGATTAACTTTGCCAAAAAAACTGGAATTAAAGCATTGGAAGCCACTACACGTGACATTCCAGACTACGATGTGTTGATGACGCAGCGCCTGAATATTTTAAAAGAGCACGGTTTAGGCTTGAATGATATTCAGGATGTGATTGCAGATATGGGACCTTTCCCGGGTGCTAAAGAATTTGTGAAATGGGTGAGTACGCATTTCCAATTGATTATTCTTTCAGATACTTTCTATGAATTTGCTCATCCGTTAATGAAGCAATTGGACTGGCCAACCATTTTCTGTCACAAGTTAGAAACGGATGAAAATGGCATGATCTCTGCGTATAAACTGCGCCAGCCAGATCAAAAACGTCAGGCAGTTAAAGCATTGCACGGTTTAAACTTTCGTGTGATTGCTGCAGGTGATTCATATAATGACACCACCATGTTGGGCGAAGCAGATCATGGCTTCCTGTTTGATGCTCCTGAAAATGTGATTGCTGAGTTCCCGCAATTTCCAGCTATTCACGGTTATGAAGCATTGAAAGAGGCGATTCGTAATGCTTCTGTACGTGATATTCCAGCTTAAGATCCTAAATCTTTGAAATAAGAAAGGGCACCAATGGCGCCCTTTCTTGTTTAGTCCTAATGTTTAACGCAATTAGAAGCGGTAACCGATTTTCATACCATAGGCAAGTGCTGTGTTGTCTTCAAAATCACCGACCACATTGCCGCCAGTTTGTGCTTTCGCATCACCTAACCAAAGATATTTTACGCCAGCTGCGATAAAGTAGCTTTCTGCTGGACTATACTGAGCACCTAGACCCACATTCCAGTTTCCTTCAACAGGACCTAAAGTGGTTACAGGGTTGCCTGCGCCAGAATCCCAGCCTACAGAAGCTGTGCCAGCCCATTTGTCATTGATTTTTCGAGAAATACCCGTAGTAATAGACCATTGGTCATCCGAGTAATCAATTAAATTCTTGCCACCAGATTTTGCATGTAAATTTTTAGGCGCTACCGCAAATTGATCCCATTGCACCCAGCGAATATTTGCAAATGCTAAAGTATTTTTAGCAATACCTGACTGCAAATCCAAATTTACAGATTGCGGTGTGACCACTTCTGTTTCACTTTGCAAGCCACTTAGTTTGCCAAAAGCAAAGCTTTCGGTTGTATTTAATTCATGTTTGATTTCGGAACGATATGTTACTGCAGCTTTTAATGCGATTTCAGGAATGGAGTAAGCTGCACCCGCAAGCCAACCATAGGCTTCCGCTTCTTTAAAGTTAATGTCATAGCCGCCTAAAGCCGCTGGGCCACCATAAGCTGCACCACGTAAAGAAACTTTACCTTCAACGGTTTGATAGACAGGGCCTGCGTATAAATTCCAGTTTTTATTCGGTTGATAGCCTATTAATGCTGTTACATTATTGGTTTTAACTTCTACACGCGTACCTTGATTTACTGTTTTATCCGCAAATATACTGTTTTCCACAGCATATGTCGCATCAGCACCATAAGGTTGATCATATAATAGACCTAATGAAATTTGATCTGTTGCTTGAATTTTCACAGCTGCAGTAGGGAAATAATAGTCATCACCCATATCGCTGACTTGATTTCCAACAATGTCTTTACCTTCTACAGTTGGATCAATAACTGTAAAACCTGCTTCAGCATAATTTCCTGGCTGTAAAAAAGCAGAAATTGATTGGCCTGAACGGTCTAAACCACCCGCAATTACTGAAGTAAGTGGAAGAGTGCTAATAAAGATAGCCATAGATAAGGTGTTGAGCTTCATAGTTCTTTCCGTGATGCCATTTTGTAACTAAAAGTTAAGGAAAAGTAACATAAATAAAAAAAGAGTAAATGCTCAGCTCTGGGTAGATAATGAACTGTACAATTCAAATAATAGACTTGAATAGAGTAAAGGTACTAATAATACTTTTGTATATTAATGATTTTTAAGTGAAAAATTAGAGTAATTAATTTAATTTTATGTATTGGGGAAAGTACAACTGATTGTTTAAATTAGAAACACTTAGTCATGGATAAGTTTGAATGGATAGTCAATTTTGATTCAAAGGATGTATAAAAGACCATTGCGAACAATGGTCTTTTTATCTTTTAGTTAAATAATATTAGAAGCGGTAACCAATTTTAAGACCATAAGCAAGCGCGTGATTGTCTTCAAATTTAGCTACAGTCGCTGGCGTATTGAATTGAGCACCTGATTGAGCATTAGCATCACCTAACCAGAAGTATTTCACACCACCTGCGATGAAGTAGTTTGGTGCTGGGCTGAATTGTAAACCTAAACCTACATTCCAGTAACCTTCAGTAGGACCAAGAGTAGATACTGGATTACCTGCACCAGTGTCATAACCTACTGATACGTTACCTGCCCATTGATCATTTACTTTACGACCAACACCAACAGTTGCAGAAATTTGATCATCGGAATATGCAACTAAATCAAAGCCATTTGGTTTTCCAGTTGAAGCTACAACCGGTGCTTGTACACTAGCTGTACCAAATTTAGGTGGGCGAATGGAGAAGTTAGACCATTCAACCCAGCGTACATTAGCAAATGCTACTGTATCTGCCATGATGCCGGTTTGGAAATCTAAGTTAACAGATTGTGGTGTCGTGATTGAAGTACTTGAATTTGGTTGTAGGTTAAGGCCTGCAAATAAACCTGTATTAAAGGTTTCAGTGGTTTTTGCATCATGGTCAATTTCAGAACGGTAAGTTAAAGATGCTTTTAGAGCAATATCGGGAATTTGATAAGCAAAACCAGCTAACCAGCCGACTGAACCATCTTCTTTCATCTTGGCATTATAAGAACCAAATGTAGCGTTACCACCATATGCTAGACCACGTAATTGCACGTCACCTTCAACTGTTTGGTAAACTGGACCTGCATAAAAATTTAAATTTTTATTTGGTTGGAAACCAAATAGCATTGATATGTTTTGTGTTTTTACTTCAACTTTGGTTGATTCAGAGCCATTATGGAATAAACCTTGACCTTGAAATGCTGCTAATGCACCTGGTAGTACAGCAGGTGAACTTGCATCTGTGGCTGAATAAGTCGCATCAGCTCCGAAAGGCTGATCGTAAATTAAGCCAAAAGATAAATTATCCGCAATCTGTAATTTTAATGCTGCGCTTGGAAAATAATAATCATCTCCCATATCTGATAAGTTTGTATTTTGAAGCCCAATCACACTTGCTGGAGCTGCAGGGTTTGGAGTATATCCATTATTTACTTTACCTGAAACATTCGGATCTAAAACAGAAATACCCGCTTCGAAATAGTTACCAGGTTGTAGAAATGCTGAAATAGATTGACCTGAACGGTCCAAAGCAGCTGCGAATACGCCTGTCATTGGTACGGTTGCAAGAATTATTGCTGTACTAAGAGTTTTTAATTTCATTCTTTGTCTTTCCTTGAGGTACAAATTTTTTTACTGCGGCTTTATGTTATTTATGGCTCAGTATTCATTTTTGGTAACAGTGGTTTTTTGACCGACTATCATTTGTTACTCCATGTGACAAAAATAGCACAATAAAAAAAAGAGTAAATGCTCTATAAAAAACTATTCAGTCTAAAAAAGCAGCTAAATAGAGTTTTTATACTAATAAATATAAATTTATGAATATAAGTAATTGATTTTTATTGTAATAAAATAATAAGATGAAAAAGTTTTTTTGTTTAAAAAACATCCAAAACAATATGAAAATTAAAATTTTATTATGTGATTTTAGTCACATTTTTATATTTGTGACCTTAAGTATCCTTAATCTCAACTTTTGCATATCGAACTAAAACAGAATAATCGTGAGTACTCTATTAAAGGTCTCATTGTATAGAAATTCTTAATTGATAATAATGTTCAATATTATTTAGCAGTATTATTAATAGTTTTTCCTCACTTAAAATATTAATTATTTATAAGTTGGATTCATATTAAATATCACGTAATTCATATTATTTGCGATGTAAGTCACTTTATTGAATTGGCCTACAAATACCGATTTACTTGAAATCCGAGTAGTTTTATTGCCTTTATTTGCTGTGAAGTGCCTAATTTTATTTAAAAAAGTTATGTACTAGGCTATAAAACAAGCGTATATTTCACGGCTTAGCTTACTTATGAATACTTTTAATTGATTCTTGAGTGAAGTAAATCTTAATACTAAGGTAATTATCATGAAAAATTTTCTGTATGTTTCTCTTCTTGCTTCATCAATTTTAAGCGCTGGTTCTGTCTATGCTGCTGAAAAGACCACCACTTTTGAAGTGAAACTAACAATTAATGAATCATGTGAATTTGGTACCGCATCTGGTATTGATTTTGGAACATTCGATCGTTCAACACAAGCTACTAAAACTGCAAATGGTACCTTAGCAGCGACGTGCACTATGGGCACACCTTATAAGATCGTATTAGATAGTAATCGTGAAATGGCGAATACGAATGATGCTAGCTCAGTCGTGGCTTATGATTTATTTCAGGACTCTGCTAATCAGGTAATTTGGGGTAAAACTGTTGATCAGGCCGTGGCAAAAACCGGTACTGGTTCAGTCGAGAATTTAACCGTTTATGCACAACTTAAAGGCAATACAAACGTCAAAGCTGGTAATTACATAGATACAGTGACAGCCAGAATTAGCTATTAATTTAGAAGTTAAATAAGAGGGAAAGTCGGGATGCTGAAAACTGAGCTGCTCAATACCTGGAATAAAAAAAGCATACATATTTCTGGTATTTTGGCTATTTTAGCATTTCTGCCTTTATCTCAGGTGCAAGCTGCAAGCCTTCAGGTTGCACCTATCCTGATTGAGTTTTCTTCCGCTGATAAGGCTAAAGAACTTTGGCTCACCAATACTGGAAGTACCAATATTCGTGCTCAAGTTCGAGTGCAGCAATGGACCCAACAAAATAGCCAGGATAATTTAGCGGCCACAAAAAATCTAATAGCCAGTCCCTTGATTACTGAAGTTAAGCCAGGACAAAGACAACTCGTACGTCTGATTAAACCTACAGCTACTCCTATCAATCAGGAACAGGCTTTTCGCCTCATTGTAGATGAGTTGCCTGATAATAAGTCGAATAACAATAAAACGGGATTAAATATACTGCTTCAGTATTCAATTCCTGTGTTTTATAAGACAAATCAGAAACCAATGATTAATCAGGGAATAACTTCAATTGATCGAGTACAGTTTAAATATGCCAAGGGGCAATTGACTGCTACTAATTTATCTAATTCATATATTCGCTTGAGTCAGCTTAGTTATGTATCGGGAAATGGGAAAAAATCACCGCTATTTCCAGGATTAGTAGGCTATGTTTTAGTTGGACAAACCATGTCATGGATTTTACCCGCAGCGATCCCTTCGGATTCATCGGGCAAGTTTCAGGCGGTTATTAATTCCGATTTTAAAGAACAAACCTTACCTGTCCAAAAATAAATATATATGATGCAATGAAAAAGCCCATAAGCTGGTGGGGCATAGTCCTCATTATATTTTGCAGTATTCATAAAGTTCAGGCAGAAACGGCTTCTGTCTCCTCATCTCCTAATTTTATAAAGCAAGAATTAATTCTCGATATCATTCTGAATCAATCTCAGCAAGATATTTTAGGACAGTTTCTGCAAGAAAATAATCAGTTGCTGATTTCCCGAGAAACCTTGGAACAGCTCAAGATTCGTCTGCCTAACCGGACTGATAGTACTTCAACGCCTTATGTTCTTTTGGAAGACATTCCTTCTCTAAATTATGAATATGACAGTCTCAACCAGAGAATCTACTTAAATGTAGATGTGGAGGCATTAAACAGCATATCTCGCTATCAAGCCTATACTGCTATAGAGCCGGCAAAAATAGATCCCAATCAGGATAAGCCAGGTACGCTATTAAATTATGATTTTTATGGACAATATTCGGCTGATGCTTTCACTTTAAGTGGGGCAAATGAGTATCGTGTCTTTGGACTGGGGGAGGAAGGCATTTTTAGTTTATCGGTCAACTATAATTATAATCGTTCCGGTAAAGAGTCGAACTTTAATAGCCAAGTATTAGATGTTTTTTGGCAAAAGGATTTTCCTGAAGACATGTTCAGTTTAAAAATCGGAGATGATCAATCTCGACAATTGAACTGGTCTCGATCAACTCGTATCAGCGGATTAAGCTTGGCTAAAAATTTCTCATTACAGCCTTATCGAATTACTACGCCCTTAGAGTCGTTTAAAGGTCAGGTGGCTTTACCATCTACTGTCGATCTATTTATTAATGGTTTAAAACAAACCACCCAGCAGGTTGTTCCGGGACAATTTGAAATTGAAACCTTGCCTGTACTCAGTGGAACAGGAGAGGCGCAATTAATTTTAACCGATATAAATGGTCAACAACGTGTGATCAGCTTTTCCTTGTATGGTACGAATGAGTTGCTACAACAAGGTCTCGATGACTGGTCCCTGAATCTTGGTTATACCCGTTTAGATTATGGACAGCGCTCATTTCAATACGATCGGGATTTGGTCGCAAATGGAACCTATCGTTATGGTTTAACTCATGATTTAACCATTGAAAGTCATATGGAGTTTGCACCTGAACTTACTCTGCTTGGAGGGGGCGTGATTCAGAAATTGGGGAATCGTGCCGGTATGCTCAATGCAGCATATTCATATAGCCAATACCAAAATACAGAAGGCTATATCTATCAGTTGGGTTATAACTGGTCATCCCGATATTTGAATTTCTTTTATAATACCTTGCGTCAGTCGGGGGAATTTTATGACATTGCGCGTATTCATGGGGCCACTTTCCCTGAACGTTCTGATCAGGTTTTTTTAGGATTTAACAATGCTTTAGGCCAGTTTGGTGCCAGTTATGTTCATCAGGAATATCCATCCTCTGTACCCGGTCAATATTTAACTTTTAACTGGTCTTATTCCTTTGCACATAATATTTTCCTGAATTTAAGTGCCAATCATGATTTGAATCAGCAAGATACGCGATATTTTTTAAGTCTTAATATTCCACTGGAAAAACGTCGAACCGCAAATCTGTCCTTGCAGCAAGAACAGAATCAAGAAAAATGGTCATTCAATGCAAACCAGTCTATTCCCAGAGATACAGGCGGGTGGGGATGGCAAGTTCAAGCAGATGCAGGTCAAGATCTCCGAAATTTACAGGCACAAATCGGAAAACTCCACAATTATGGTGAATGGAGTATGGGAATTCAGGACTTTAATTCCGGTCAATCCTCTTCAACCTTCATCACCGGTACTGTTAATGGAAGTGTACTGATGATGAAAAATAGTTTGCTTCCAATGCGCCGAACTTACGATTCATTTGCACTGATTTCAACATCAGCGGTTCCAGATGTGCCGGTGAAATTAGAAAATCGTTATGTAGGTAAAACAAATAAAAAAGGAATTTTAGTAGTAGATGCACTCAATCCCTACCAGCATAACCGGATATCAATAGATCCTTTGGAACTCCCGGTAGATTATCATATTGAAACAACCAAACTGAATGCTGTGCCCCGATATGGAAGTGGCGTTTATGTTGAATTTCCGATTTATCGGGTTAAAACCGTACAGATGACTTTAAAGGATAAGCAAGGTCAGTTTATTGAGGCGGGCAGTAACGTTTGGGCATCGGATGACATGAATTCCGAGACCCAGCAACCTCTGACTATTGTGGCGCATGAAGGTATTGTATATTTGGAAAGTCCAACAGTTTCGAAATTATACATACAGCAAAAAAATAGTGTATGTCATGTTGAATTGCCAGATTTAAGTCAAAAAAGTGGTTTAATTGATTTAGGAGAGTTGCTATGCCAATAAAAAAACAGACAAATCCAGGCAATTTCTTTTGGTCAGCATCTGTTCTTAAAATTGCTTTTGGACTTTGTATTGCAGGTCTATATTCAAATTCAAATGCTGCTGAATGCAACATTTCTTCTTTATCTCTAGATTTTGGGGAGGTCAGCACAGCAGCAAATTTTGCCAGTACCAATGTCACTGTCACTTGTAACCCACCCAATAATGGTAAAACCAATTACACCCTATGTTTAAGCGCAGATAGCTGGGCCTATGCTAATAACTCACGGTATTTATATCGCGGTATTCCCTTACTGTCAGACAGTTTAAGATATGACCTGTTTTACGATGCAGCACGTACCCAATTAATAAAATCAAAAAATGAAACGGGTAGTTTGCAATGCTCAAACTTTACGGTGACTGGAAACCAACAATTAGCCATTCAAATTCCGGTTTACGGATTGGTTTATTCGGGTCAACAACCCGCAATGGGTCAATATACTTCTTCAACATTAAGTTTGGAGCTGTTGTATGCATCGTATAAGGGGGGGAGTCTTTATCCTGCTCTAAATGAGGTACTCACTTCAGGAAAAATTGCCTCAAGTAGTGGTTTGGTAACGGCCTACTATGAAAATAGTTGTGTGCTGCATAATGCGACAGATTTAGTTTTTGGCAGTTTTGATAATTTAAATACCGATAAAACATCATCTGCCCAGATTTCATTGCAATGTCCCAATAGAACTGCGTGGAAGGTCAGTTTAAATCAAGGTAAATATGCTCTAGGCAACGGTCAGCGACGTATGTGGAATGGTCAAGATTATATAAATTATGAATTATATTCTGATCCTAGCTTGAGTCGTGCTTGGGGAGCAGATTCAAATAGTATGGTTCAATCGAGTGGTACCAACCAAATTCAAACTATTGCGGTTTATGGCAAAGTACCTAAACAAAACGTGCAAAGTGCAGGTGATTATCAAGATACCATTACTGTGACCTTGACGTATTGATTAATAAGTTACTGTCGCTACCACAGTGTCGCTATAGGTGCCAGCGGGTACATTGGTTTTGCCATCTTCAATTTTTGCCCACACTTTAAATGGCTGGTCAGTTCCGGTGCCTGATTGGGTGAAACTTTCCTGAGAACTTTCTCCCCATACCACTTTATAAGCTGCATCCTGATATAACTGGTAAGGAATTTGAATCGAGTTATCCTGGGTATTTTTTAAAGCTTTGTCGCTATGCAAGGTAATGGCATAAGGGGTACCTTCAGTACAGACGACATTTAATGACCCGGACGAGGTGAGTGCGCCTGAAGACCTTTGAATTGTACCAAAGTCGACATTTTGAGCTTGACCCGTTTCGATATCACATCGTTCAGTGACAGTCATTTGTACTTTGAAGGTGGTAGAGCTGTTATTCGAGCTTTGAGTATGGGCAAGAGTGGATAAGATGATTATGGCGAATAACGAATAATTTGATTTTTTCATAACCTTCCCTTTTTTAGTATAATTAATACTCTATACGTGAGTACGTTATTAGATGTCTTTCATGAATCATTGCTTGACCAATAACTGCTTATATTGAGCACCAGTAAAACCAGTAATCGTGAATGCTAAGCAATAATATGGTTAGATAGATCAATAAAAATACAATTGTAAATGAATTCTAATATAAGTTACATGAATATTCTATAAATTTTTAAATTAAATTGTTCTAAAATTCACCCATAAAATATCTCAATTTGCACAAGTTTGATGCCCATATAGTATTAGGCAGGCGTTGTTATGCTGACCATTTTATTTGAATGGTTGAGCAACTCAACAATCAGATTTTAGGCCAGCCCTTAATAACATATCAACTGACTGTAAATTTCACTATCGATTTTTTAAATTGTCGCGGCATACAGTGGCTATAGTGCAATTGGCGGGCAATTGACCACAATGACCGAACTGATAACTGGCATATGATTTGCCCAAATTTTGTTTAAAAAATAGTTGAACCTGCATGATGGTTTTATCTAGGTTCATAGAGATAGTGTGCAGCGAATGGCTTCACTGTAACTGTTGTAGGTGGTGTCTTTGCTGTAGGTAATATTGATATAAGGTTTACCATACAGCGATTAGTTCAGCAGGTTCAGGTTGTATGGCTACGCAGAATTCAGAAAAATATCTGAAACAAGAACAGGGGAAAAAGCTTTGAATTATCAACAGACTGAAACTGAGGTAATCATTATTGGTGGCGGACAGGCAGCTTTATCTACGGCTTATTTTTTAAAGCGAAAGAAAATACCATTTATTATTTTAGATGATCAAAATCAAGCGGGCGGAGCCTAGCAGCATACCTGGGAGTCATTGCGCCTTTTTTCTCCCAATACCTGGAGCTCATTGTCAGGCTGGATGATGCCAACCATTGAGCAGACCTATCTGACCAGGAATGAGGCTATCCAGTATTTATCGGCTTATGAACACAGATATCAGTTTCCCGTGGTTCGGCCAGTTCAGGTCGATCGGGTTGAATCTCATGCGGGCTATCTTGATGTGTATGCTAAAGAAAAGTTTTGGAGAGCCAAGGCTGTGGTGAGTGCCACAGGAACATGGAGCCAGCCTTTTATTCCTGATTATGAGGGGCGCGAAAACTTTCAAGGTATCCAGCTTCATTCAGCACACTATATAAATGCCGAATCATTTAAAAATAAAAAAAGTCATCGTTGTTGGAGGGGGAAACTCTGGTGCACAAATACTGGCTGAGGTTTCTCAAGTTGCTCAAACGATTTGGGTAACCCAAACCCCACCCCAGTTTTTATCTGATGATGTAGATGGGCGTGTACTGTTTCTGAGAGCTACGGAGCGTTTAAAAGCACAGCAAGAGGGAAGAGCAATCGATCAGCCTGTGGGCGGCTTGGGTAATATTGTGATGATTGATAGTGTTAAGGAAGCAAGGGAGCGAGGTGTTCTCCATAGTCAGGCTCCTTTTAAATCATTTACAGCAGATGCAGTCGTTTGGCCGGATGGCTCAAAAGAGCAAGTCGATGCCGTAATCTGGTGTACCGGATTTAAAGCTTCATTAGGTCATCTAAGAAGTCTGGGGGTGATAGAGCCAGATAACTTGGTAAGCATTAAGGATGGAAGATCGGTCAAGATACCTCACTTGTGGTTAGTCGGGTATGGAGAATGGACCGGGATGGCTTCAGCCACCATAATTGGGGTATCAAGAACAGCCAGAGCCGCAGTCGATGAAATTGAAAATTATTTGTCTGGGATTTGACCATAAGTGAAGTTAAGAGATTTTTGTGATGAGACCTTTTATTGTAAAAAAACATCTAAATGGTAAGAGGAAACTATAGGCTAATTGCGCTTGTATATATTTTTAATTTATTGATTTTAAATTAAATAGTTTAGAAATGTAACTTTACCTCATAAAGGTGGTGCGCCCTGCGGGAGTCGAACCCGCGTCGGTCACTTAGGAGGCAACTGCTCTATCCAGTTAAGCTAAGGGCACAAAACGCAGCTAATTTAGCGCAAATAGATATAAAAAAAAAGTTATTGTCGAAACAATAACTTTTTAAAGATTTTACTTGAGCGTATTTGCTTAAGATTTACTCTTATTCAATATTTTAAATAAGCCAAACATCACCACCACCCAAATTGGAATCATCAGTACGGATTCTTTAAAACCTTGGGTCCACATAATATAAAGCACGGTTGCAATAAAGATCAGGACTAAATAATTACTGATGGGTGCCCAAAGTGCAGGGAACTTGGTTTGAATTGAGGCTTGTTTAACTGCTTTTCTAAACTTCAAGTGAGTCAGGCTAATCATGGCCCAGTTGAGTACTAATGCACCTACCACTACATACATCAAGTGGCCTAAAGCATCTTCTGGAACAAAGTAGTTAAGTAGTACACAACCGAAAATTAACAGTGCAGAGAATAAAACAGCAGCAATAGGTACACCTTGTTTATTCACACCAAGGAATACTTTCGGTGCATTGCCTTGTTGTGCCAAACCATACAACATACGGCTATTGGCATACATACCGCTGTTATAAACAGACAGTGCAGCAGTCAAGATAATGAAGTTAAGTAAATGCGCTGCCCAGCCAATCCCGAGTTGACTGAAAATCATCACAAATGGACTTTTATCCAGACCGCCAAGTTCCAGCTGGTTCCAAGGCACTAAAGATAAAAGAATCGTGAGTGAACCGATATAGAAAATCAGAATACGGAACACCACCTGGTTAATGGCTTTAGGAATTGTTTTTTCCGGGTCTTTGGCTTCTGCGGCAGCCATACCAATCAGTTCAATCCCACCAAAGGCAAACATGAGGAAGGCAAGCATGTAAAATAGGCCTTCAAAGCCATTCGGGAAGAAACCGCCATGTGACCAAAGATTGCTAAATGAAGAAGTTGATCCTGCATCTGCGGTCAGTAATAAATACAAACCAAAAACAATCATGGAAATAACAGCGGTCACTTTAATAATCGAAAGCCAGAATTCAGATTCGCCATAAAATTTCACATTGCCGAGATTGACCAGGGTAATCACGATGAAGAAGAACAGTACCGAAGCCCATGCCGGAATATGTGGCCACCAATAGTTGATGTATTTAGCCACGGCAGTCAGTTCAGTCATGGCCACTAGAATGTACAAAATCCAGTAATTCCAGCCCGCCAGGAAGCCTGGGAATTTACCCCAATATCTATTGGCAAAGTGACTGAATGATCCTGCTACAGGCTCATGTACAATCATTTCACCCAGTTGGCGCATGATTAAAAAGGCGATTAAACCGCCAATGGCATAACCCAAAATGATGGAAGGACCAGCAGATTGGATGACCTGTGCGGACCCTAAGAATAAGCCCGTCCCAATTGCACCGCCCATGGCGATCAGTTGGATATGACGGTTCTTTAAGCCACGCTGAAGTTGAGAAGACTCTTTATTCAAAGTATTCAGCCCGACAATGTGTAAGGAAAGGATTGTAATAGATTGTAATAGATTGAAATGTATTAGCCTAGTACAGGGCTAGGAGTGAGGTTGTTAAAAAATAATCACAAAAAAAATATTCTATATATTTTGATTTTGAATCAAGCAATTAATTTTATTTTTTATTACATAAAATAAAATAATGGGAATTATAAAAAAAAGTTTAAAGTTTGTTTTTTATACTTAAGTCCAGAGAAGCATATATTTTATAAAAAAATCGCTATGATGCTTTTTAGCATTTTGCTGATGATGTACAACAATGATAAATGAAAGGACTAAAGAGAAATGAGTTTTGCTCCCCAGATTAAAATTGCGGCAACCTATATGCGTGGTGGTACCAGTAAAGGGGTGTTCTTTAAACTGGATGACTTGCCGGAAGCTGCACAGCAGGCTGGAAAAGTACGTGATCAGTTATTGCTGCGTGTGATTGGGAGTCCAGATCCCTACGGCAAGCAAATTGATGGTATGGGTGGAGCAAGTTCAAGTACCAGCAAAACCGTGATTTTGGCCAAAAGTGCCCAACCTGATCATGATGTGGATTATTTATTCGGGCAGGTGGCCATTGATCAGCCCTTTGTTGACTGGAGTGGAAACTGCGGAAACTTAACTGCAGCGGTCGGTTCCTTTGCCATTTCCAATGGTCTGGTCAGCGCAGAACGTATTCCTGAAAATGGCATATGTACGGTACGTATCTGGCAAGCCAATATTCAAAAAACCATTATTGCCCATGTACCTGTCAGCAACGGTCAAGTGCAGGAAACTGGTGACTTTGAACTGGATGGGGTCACTTTTCCGGCAGCAGAAGTTCAAATTGAATTTCTCGACCCGGCAGATGATGGTGAAGAGGGCGGTGCAATGTTCCCGACAGGCAATGTGATCGATACTTTCGACGTTCCGAATATTGGCACTTTTCAAGCCACTTTCATTAATGCCGGTATTCCAACCATCTTTTTAAATGCTGAAGAGATTGGCTATGAGGGCACTGAATTACAGGATGCCATCAATGGAGATGCTCATGCACTGGCACGTTTTGAAACCATCCGCGCTTATGGCGCCAAACAGATGGGCTTGATTCAGGACATTGCCGAAGCGGAAAAGCGCCAGCATACCCCGAAAATTGCCTTTGTATCGAAACCTAAGGCCTACACATCTTCAAGTGGTAAAGATATTCAAACCGATGATATTGATTTACTGGTACGGGCATTGTCGATGGGTAAACTGCACCATGCCATGATGGGCACGGCTGCTGTTGCCATTGGTACAGCCGCGGCAATTCCTGGAACTTTGGTGAATCTGGCAGCTGGCGGCGGCGCGCGTGAAGCGGTACGTTTTGGCCATCCTTCAGGAACTTTACGTGTTGGTGCGCAAGCAGTTCAGGAAAATGGTCAATGGGTGGTCAAAAAGGCGGTGATGAGCCGCAGTGCACGGGTACTGATGGAAGGCTGGGTTCGAATTCCAGAAGATAGCCTGAAATAACAAAGCAGATAGAGAATCTTGCGAGAAAGCAGTATCATGCTGCTTGTCATTGATTGGTAAGTTCGCTTAGCCAAAGCTTAAACGATCATGACTATCTAATTCTCATGCAGATGAGGAATCGCAAGTTCTCTGTCGATGGTGACAAGAGCATTGTATATTAGATCGGGCGCATTCTTAATTTTCCCGATCTATTAACCAAAGCAAAGTATTCGAGGCGAATGTGTCATCTTTAACTGACGTGCAAGCAAATGCATTAACCCAAGCACAACACCGTATCCAGCAGGATTTATTGACTGCATTAGACGCATTTTCCATTCCGGAGCCGCTGAAAGGTGCAGTGCATCATGCTGTTATGCTTGGGGGTAAACGTGTACGTCCGGCACTGTGTTATGCCACTGCAGCCTTAAAACCGAATGCTAATTTTGCAGCCGTTCGCCGTGCAGCCGTCGCCATCGAAATGATTCACTGCTATTCACTGGCGCATGATGATTTACCCTGTATGGATAATGATTTATTGCGTCGTGGCCAACCCACCTGTCATGTGGCTTTTGGTGAAGATACCGCATTACTGGCGGGAGATATCTTGCAGTCGATGGCCTTTGAAATTTTGGGCAGCCGCCTGTTTGATCAGGGGCCTGCGGTGAATCATTCGATTATTTTAAAACAGATGCAAATTTTGGCGACCGCCAGTTCAAAAATGGTCTGTGGCCAGGTGCTGGATTTGCAGGCTGAAGGCAAGCATGTCGATCAGCAGGCATTGGAAAATATTCATCGCAATAAAACCGGTGCCCTGATTTCTGCAGCGGTGATGATGGCAGCTGTTACAGTGTTTGAGGGCACCGATCAAGCGATTCCTAAATTGCGTGAATATGCACAATCCATTGGACTGGCTTTTCAGGTGCAAGATGACATTCTGGATATTATTTCCGATACTGAAGTATTAGGAAAAACAGCCGGTAAAGATCAGCAAGTAGAGAAATCGACTTATCCTGCACTCATGGGGCTAGACAAAGCTCAGGCCTATGCCCAAGAACTGCATGATCAGGCCTTTCAAGCCTTGGCTTTCTTTGGCGAAGATGCTGCTGAACTCAATCAGATTTCACAATTTTTACTGTCACGTAAAAGCTAATTTAATGTGAATCTAAAAAAAGAATTAAAAAATTGAATTAAAAAAAGAGGACATATGACCCTCTTTTTTATGCTTTAAAGATTATTTGGATTCGTTATACAAACGCTGACCTTCATCGAAACGTGCAGTGACTTCCTCTGTAGGTGCTTTACCCATTAAGCTGACCACTACAATCGCAATCATTGAACAAATGAAGCCCGGAATAATTTCATAGACTCCGGCAGGAACAAAACCAAGGCCCGTTTCCCCAATCGTATTTTTCCAGAGTACGACCATAATCGCACCCACCAGCATACCAGCCAGAGCGCCATTTAAGGTCATACGGCGCCAGAACAAGGAAAGAATGATCAGTGGACCAAAGGCCGCACCAAAACCTGCCCAGGCATAAGCCACCAAGCCAAGCACTTTAGATTCAGGATTTCCGGCCATCCAGATTGCAAGCAGGGCAATCATTAACACCATTAAGCGACCAATCCAAACCAGTTCGGTTTGCGTGGCATTTTTACGCAAGAATGATTTGTAGAAATCTTCAGTTAAGGTACTTGAACATACTAAAAGCTGACAACTCAAGGTACTCATCACCGCTGCTAAAATCGCTGCAAGAACAATACCGGCAACCCATGGATTAAACAGAATTTTGGTCAATTCCATAAATACGGTCTCAGGATTGGCTGTCACTGCGCCTGCAAGTTCAGGATGCTGCTGGAAGTAGGCAATACCAAAGAAACCTGCCGCAACTGCGCCGCCCAAGCATAAAGTCATCCATGCCATACCAATACGGCGTGCATTGGGAATCGATTTGACTGAATCTGCCGCCATAAAACGAACCAGAATATGCGGTTGTCCAAAGTAGCCCAAGCCCCAGGCAAGCAGGGACATGATGGCAACAAAGCTTAAATCCCCCATGACATTCATGGCTTGTGGACGTGCAGCTTCAAGTGCCAGGGTCATTTGCGACAGGTCCGAGAAACTCAAAATAGTCACAATTGGAGTAAGCAACAGGGCAAAAATCATCAATGATGCTTGAATGGTATCGGTCCAGCTCACGGCCAGGAAACCACCAATAAATACATAGCTGATGGTGGCAATGGCACTAATCCAAAGCGCCGTGCTATAAGACATCTCAAACATGTTTTCAAACAGACGCGCGCCTGCCACCATGCCTGAAGCACAATAAATAGCAAAGAAAATTAAAATGATGAAAGCAGAGGTAACGCGCAAGATTTTCTTTTGGTCATTAAAACGGTTAGAAAAATAATCCGGCAAGGTTAAAGCATTGTGCTGAACTTCGGTGTGTACGCGTAAACGTCCGGCAACCAGTAGCCAGTTGAGCCATGCGCCAATAATCAGGCCAATGGCAATCCACATTTCAGACAAACCTGAAAGATAAATTGCGCCGGGAAGTCCCATCAGCAACCAGCCACTCATATCTGAAGCACCGGCAGAGAGCGCTGTGACAAAACTACCTAAACGACGCCCTCCCAAAATGTAATCAGAGAAGTTGGCGGTTGCGCGATAAGCCATCAGGCCAATCGCGATCATGGCGACAATATAAAAAAGAAAGGTAATCAGGGTCGGATTTAGGGAGCTCATACGGTATCCAGTTACAAGGTGGACAGTAGATCGAAACACAGGCTTTTAGGAGAGAAGCACAAATAATTTCAAAAAATAACGCGAAATTTAACCATAGATTAAAAAAAATTGCTGATATTTTTCCAGCGCCCAAAAAAATAGACAGCCAGTGCTGTCTATTTTTTAATAAAGAACAGGTGCTTATGGATTACGGCCCATCACCCCACGAATGGTGCTGAGAATATCTGCAGGTAATACCACAGTTTTGGCGTTATTCGATTTCGCCATGTCTTGCATGGCTTTGACATATTGTTCACCCAGCAAATAGGCCACAGGAATTTCTTTATCCCCGACAGCCGAAGTGACCATTTCGATGGCACGTTGTGAGGATTCAGCCAATACCACTTGTGCTTCGGCATCACGACGTGAAGCTTCCAGGCGGCCATCTGCTTCTAAAATGGCGGCCTGTTTTTCACCATCTGCCTTGGTCACTGTTGCACGGCGCTGACGTTCAGCCGCTGCTTGTGCTTCCATGGCTGCCTGCATGGTCGATGACGGTTGAATATCCTGAATTTCAACGGTTTTTAAGGTAATGCCCCAGTCGGAAATATCATCGGAAATGGCAGCTTTCAGTTTAGCCTTAATGTGGTCACGTGAAGACAGTGCATCATCCAGATCCATTTCACCGACAATAGAACGCAGTGAAGTTTGTACCAGGTTTTGAATGGCCCAGGTATAGTTTTCAATACCGTAAACGGCTTTTTCCGGCGTGGTGATATTGATATAGGCCACGGCATTCATTAGCAGTACCGCATTGTCACGGGTAATCACTTCCTGCGAAGGAATATCCAGCACGATATCTTTGGTGGTGACTTTATAAGCCACTTCATCAATATAAGGAATGACAAAACTGAGTCCCGGTCCCAGAGTGGTATGGTATTTACCCAGACGTTGCACGATCCATTTATAACCCTGCGGGACGATACGTACCCCTTTAAAAATGGTCACGCCGGCAAAAACCAGCAGCGCTAAAACAATAATCGTTCCACCAGACATGTTATTTCCTCACTTTATATATTTTCGTTATTTGGATTGTGGGGTTTCACCACAAGATCATTACCCGAAATTTCGATTACGCGTACCCGATCACCCACTTTGACTGGTGACAATGAACGGCAGTTCCATTCATCTGAACCTAAAACCGGCATCGGAAAACGCACGGTAATCAAGTCATGTTGCATATGAATTTGAATGACCATGCCGACTTGACCGATGGTTGCTTCACGCGATAAACCTGCTTTGGTTTTATCAATCGAAAGCGGTTTAATAAATTTAAACCACAGCAAAGTACACAGAACGGACAAGATAATCCAAGTGACCAGTTGGGTGGTAAGGCCCATCATCGGGAACATCCAGTATAAAACGCCCACCATGATGGCTGCGATGCCAAACCACAGTGCAGCGAAAGCGGGGATGACTAATTCAGAAAGCATGAGCAACACACCCAATACAAACCAATGCCAAGGTTCGAAAGCAAATTCCATACATCTACTCGTGTATTGTAAAAATGAATAGAGACCATTTCAGCCTCTATATCAATTTAGCAGATGAATAAGTCTTTGAATATTAAAAAAGCATAATTTTTAAATTCTGGATTTTGCAGCAGGCTTGAATGCAGCAGCTGATTTTTTAAAATCGCTAATCGCCTTGTCAATGGCAATGATTTTGAGCTGGGCTGCTTTCTCACCTTCCAGAATAGACTGATTGCTGGCTTTTAAATCCAGAGTTCCCAAATGCCCCACTTTAGGTTGAATCACCACATTGGCCTGATTGAGTTCTTCATTGATGCTTTGCTGTCCCATAATATTAATGGTCTGATCCAGCAGCCCCCACATATTCAGCGGTTTAGAGCCTTCTGGGCGCGCAGAAATATCCACGGCAATGACGATATCTGCCCCCATGGCTTTGGCTGTTTTTACTGGAATCGGACTTACCAGACCACCATCCACATATTGTTTTCCGCCAATGGTGGCTGGCACAAATACATTGGGGATACTGCATGAGGCACGCACGGCTTGACCGGCATTGCCTTTAATAAATTCCGCTTTAAGCCCGGTGTCCAGACGGGTCGCGACAGCCGCAAAGCGAATCGGAAACTGTTCAATCGGTTTATTGGCAATGTGCTGGTTCACATAATTCTGCAATTTTTGTCCCTGTACAATGCCTTGACTGTTCAGGGTTAGGTCACGAATGTCCGATTCTTTTAAAGTAAGTGCAATTTGTTGTAATTGATACGGTGTTTTGCCACTGGCGTAAATACTGCCGACAAAACTGCCGGCACTGGTGCCAGTGACAATTTTCGGTTTAATCCCATGTGATTCTAAAACTTTCAGCACCCCGATATGGGCAAAGCCTTTGGCACCACCACCGCCTAAAGCGATGGCAATCACAGGTTCACGCGCTTTTATGCTTGTAGTTTGCGGTGGGGTTTGAGTGGCTTTATCACAGCCAATCAGGCTCAGTCCAAGTAAGCCAATACAGGAATAGTGTGCAAGTTTCATGGTTGAAATTGAACATCAAATCGTCAATGTTGCACACATCACAACAAATAAATTTCACTTTGGCTAGTTGTTTTTTAAACGATTTTGTAAAGGCTTGGCCAGCCAGTCCGGATTTTTTGGAGAAAATTTACCGGTATATTGATCCAGAATGTGTTCCAGATCCTGCTCATAATTTCCAGTCGGGTAGAACACGCCCAGGCAGTGAATGGCCTTGTTTTTGTAATCCAGTGAAAACATCACAATCGGGATGTGGGCACCTACTGCAATACGATAAAACCCGCTTCGAATCGACTCGGCCTGTTTGCGTGTTCCTTCCGGTGCCATACCGACCCAGATCTGGTCTTGAGTATTAATGAAGTCAATAATTTGCTGAGTTGTACCTTGTTGAATGCTGCGATTGACCGGAATCACGCCAATCCATTCCAGCAAGGGTTTAAGCGGTGTGTTAAATAAGGTGTGTTTGCCAAAAACGGTAATCTTGATACCCAGCCCAAGCAGGGCAGTAAAGCCATGCCAGGCATCTATATTCGAAGTATGCGGAGAAATAATGGCCACCGCTTTAGGCAGGTTGGGAAATTCGCCATCAAAACTCCAGCCTTGGGCAAGAAATATCTTTTTGAAAATATTTCGGCTTAAATTTCCGCTACGGGCAGGAACTTGAGCAGGCAATGTAGGAAAATGTTTGATCATGGTCGTTGATTGAACTTCCTGACAAAATTTTATAGGCTTAAAAATATGCTAAGCTTTTGTAAAATAAGATGCATTGGCAAAAAGTAAACAACTATCCAGCTGACTTGAGCACAATGATCAATCTGCTTGCAGTTTCACGATACGACTCTAAAGATATAATTTTAAAAGCCTGATTTTAAATGAATAACTTTAAATGAATAGTTTTAAAGGCATGATACTAAGGGAACAGTATGCTGACTTCACCTAAGCTCTATATTTTATTGTTTTCTTTATATTGGGCCCAGGGTTTGCCGGTAGGCTTTATGACCCATGCTTTGCCAGTGATTTTACGTGCCCAAGGGGTATCGCTGGCACATATTGGCGGTTTTGGATTATTGATGTTGCCCTGGTCGATTAAAATTTTCTGGGCAGCCTGGGTCGACCGTTTCGGTCATGCAGCATTTGGACATTACCGTAGCTGGATTGTACCCACCCAGTTACTCAGTGTCGCAGTGTTGCTTGGTCTATCTTTTCTGCCTATACAGGCGCTGAATCAGCCCCAGTATTTACTGGCTTTTTTTGTGACTTTACTCAGCATGAATCTGGTGGGTGCCACGCAAGATATTGCAACGGATGGTTTGGCGGTCAATCTGCTAAACCATGCACAGCAGCATTGGGGCAACACTTTTCAGGTGATCGGCTCACGGCTAGGTTTTATTGTCGGTGGGGGAGCCATTCTGTGGGCACTGGACTGGCTGGATTGGCAAAGCACTTTTTTAATTTTGGCGGCATTGGTACTGCTTAATACATTGCCCATACTTTTTTTTAAAGAACCGCATAGACTGAAGCATAAACCGTCCATGACTGAAGCAGAAAGCTTTAGCTGGCAGAAAGTAAAAAATTATCTGGCTTATTTTTATCAGACTCCGAATCTTGCTGCATGGCTGGCAGTCCTGATCACATTTAAGATTGCCGATGGCTTATCCGGGCCTTTACTGAAACCCTTAATGTTCGATTTAGGCTTGAGCTTTGCGCAAATTGGCCTCTATGTGACCATGCTCGGTGCCATGGCGGCATTAGCGGGAGCGGGGCTGGCTGGTTTTAGCCTCAAGTTTCTTCCTCGTGCTCAAGCACTGCTGGTCTTTTCCATATTCAAAATTTTGAGTTTGGCGGCTTATACCTGGCTGGCTTTTCAATATGAGGCTCAACGGCATATTGAGACCTGGGTGATTTATCTGATTAATGCTGCTGAAGACATGATTTCAGCGATGTTACTGGTGGTCATGCTTACCTTGGTGATGCAATACAGCCGTAAACATTTGGCCGGCACAGATTTCACTTTTCAGGTTTCGCTGATGGCAACCGTAAGTGGGGGATTGTATAGCTTAAGCGGAATTTTTGCCGATATTTTGGGATATGGAAATTATCTCACCATTATTACTTTGATTGCGGTTTTATGTTTATGGGCAATTTCCCGATGGATAAAATACTTTAAATACTGTAATAAAAACTTAATAAATCAATAATTTGATTATTTTTTAAGACTAAATTATTAAAAATTATATATAAATATAAAATTAATCATTTTGTAAAATAAGATGCAGTTGTAACATTTGTTACAAGATAATTTAGGAATCTTAATAAATGAAAACCAAAATTGCAGCAGCGATTGCTTTAAGTGTGTTAGCAGGATCAACTTTTGCAGCGCCAACTTTTTATGGGGAAATTGATGCAAGTATCGACTACTTGCCAGAAGATAATGCATCGCCTGTTTCTGATCGTGACGTTGTTGAAGTCAGTTCAAACAGCTCATTTCTAGGTTTAAAAGGTGAAGAAAAACTTAACGATCGTTTAAGCGCAGTCTATGCCATTGAGTGGGGTCTAAGTGCAGATGGTGATAGCACCGACTGGACTACACGTAACCGTTTTGTCGGTTTAAAAGATGCGCAATTCGGTACTTTAAAAGTGGGTGCACATGACACTCCATTGAAACAGCTTTCAAGCCCAGTTGATACATTCAATAACTATGTAGCGAACAAAGCCGATGTGACTGGTATTTTCACTGGTGAAGCCCGTATATCGAATGCAGTCATTTATGAATCTCCGGCAATTGCCTTGCCTACAGGTGCCATTAAAGTGAATGCATTGTTGGCTTCTGGTGAAGATTCAGGCATTGCAAAAGGCAATGGCGCATCTAAAACTGCCGGTCGTGGCTTAGGTGATGCATGGTCTGCATCTGTAGTATATGACAGCCCGGTGGTTGTGGCAGGAATTGCTTATGACAAAGCAATTCCAAGTACTTTTGCTGGCCGCGGTTTTTTAAATGCAGCTACACCTGAAGTAACTGCTGGGGCTGCCGGAACTGCTTTTGCTGCTGCAAATACACTTCGTGCCATTGGTCGTGTAAACCTGGATGGTGGTTTGGCACTTAAAGCGCTTTATCAAACTTCTGAAGTTGAAGATGCAGCAGGCAATGATCTATTAGTAGCAGATATTGATGAATCACAAGGCTGGTTAGTGGGTGCGGAATATAACCTTCCGACTGCGAAAGCTTGGACTGTAAAAGCGCAATATAGCCAAAATACCACCAGCTTTAAATTAGCAAAATCAGATTTTGATGCGCAGCAAATTTTTGTGGGTGCAGACTACGCATTTAACAAACAAGTAAAAGCGTATGGTTATGCCGGTTATTTAACGCTTGAACAAGGTGATTTGGAAACTAAACAACCTGTATTAGGTACAGGCTTAGAATACAAATTCTAATGAGTTAGATGCTATTATTTAAGAGAAGGCAATGTTTTTATTGCCTTTTTTTATTATTTTTTTATATTAAGTGAGTTTTAAGTTTGATATTTTAGATTAACACATCAGTAAAAAGTTTAGCCAATACTTATGTCCAATATCATCAATCCAATACGTAATAAGATAAAGCCGATTTCATTAAGCCAGTTTAATTTATTGCTGGCAATCTGGCTGGGCGCGATTTTAAATTTTGCATTTTTTCAAAAAATACAAAGTCTAACGCCCTATCAAGGTCCTAAAGCCTATTTGTTTTTAATGGCAACCGTATTGGTGATTGTTGCGGCGTATAACTTTATTTTTCAGCTGATCCAGTGGAAATGGAACGCAAAAATATTTGCTTCAATTCTTTTAGTGGTCGGTGGTTTTACAGCATATTTTGTCAATAGTTTGGGCGTGGTGATTTCACCTGAACAGGTTCAGAATATGATGCAAACCGATGCACGTGAAGTCCGAGGTTTAATGTCTCTGCGCTTTGTGCTTTGGACTGTGTTCCTGGTGATCTGCCCGCTTATTTTTGTGGCTTTGGTGCATATCAAGCCTGAAGCTTTCTTGCCTAAAGCAACAAAAAAACTCATTAATGGCATTGCTTCATTGTTATTGGTGGGCGGATTGTTATTTCTCTTTTATGTGGATTATGCTGCGATCTTTCGGGAGCATCGTGATTTAAAAGGCATGATTTCTCCTCAAAACACCATCGCATCAACACTTTCTTATTATCATAAATCTGCACCGAAACAGAATTTGCCTTTAATTCCTTATGGCGAAGATGCGCATTTGGATCAACCAGTCAGTACCCAGCATAAACCTAAATTGATGGTACTGGTGGTGGGTGAAACTGCACGTGCGGAAAGTTTTTCTTTAAATGGCTATGCTAAAAATACCAACCCTGAACTATCCAAACTGGATATTATCAATTTTAGCAATGTCAGCTCATGTGGTACGGCAACGGCAGTTTCAGTGCCTTGTATGTTCTCGGGCATGCCGCGTAAAGATTATGATGACCAGCTTGCCAGCCATCGTGAAGGATTGCTGGATGTTGCCAAACGAGCTGGCTACAAGGTGACCTGGATTGATAATAATTCCGGCTGTAAAGGGACATGTAACCGGGTGGAACAGTATCAAATTCCACAACAGTTAAAAGATAAATGGTGTGCCAAAGATGGAGACTGTTATGACGAAATTCTGGTGGACAGCCTAAAAGCCTATCTTGCAGGAATTCCGGCAACTGACCAAACGCCACGTTTAATTGTCTTGCATCAAATGGGCAGTCATGGACCGGCTTATTATCAGCGTTCCACTGCTGCATTCCAGCCGTTTAAACCGAGCTGTGATAGCAATGCCATTCAGGGCTGTAGCAGCACAGAATTATTGAACAGTTATGATAATTCGATTGTATATACCGACCATGTGTTAAGTTCGCTTATTCAAGTCTTAAAAACTAATGCCAGTTATCAAACCGGATTTTGGTATTTATCTGATCATGGCGAGTCAACCGGAGAGCATGGCTTATATCTACATGGTTCACCTTATGCGATTGCACCTGCACAGCAAACCCATATTCCCATGCTGATGTGGTTTTCACCTGAGTGGAGCCAACAAAATTCTGCGCAAATTGCTTGCTTGGCAAAGCAAAAAAGCCAAGAATTGAGTCATGATAATTTATTTCCAAGTCTGCTCGGCCTGCTCGATGTTCAAAGCCAGACCATGGATGAGCAATATAATATGTTGCAGCAATGTCAATCAAAAAAGAAACTATGAGTTGAACGCATGACTAAAATATTAATGATTGAAGATGATTTTATGATTGCTGAATCCAGCATGACTTTGTTGAAATATCAGCAAATGGATGCGGAATGGGTCAATAATGGCATTGATGGTTTAAAAAGGCTGACACAAGAAAAATTTGATATTGTTTTACTCGACCTTGGCTTACCGATGATGGATGGTATGCAGGTGTTGAAAAATATTCGCCAGCAATGGCCGACTTTACCAGTACTGATTATCTCTGCCCGTGATCAGTTGCAAAACCGTGTAGATGGATTAAATCAGGGGGCAGATGATTATTTAATCAAGCCCTATGAGTTTGATGAACTGTTGGCGCGTATTCATGCGTTGTTACGTCGTAGTGGTGCGGAATCCAGCCTGCAAGATAGTTTAAGAACCTTGGCTTATGGTGGTTTGGTGCTGGATGTTGAACAGCATATTGCCAAGTTTCAGGGGCAATATATAGACCTGTCCAATCGTGAGTGGGCCATTTTAATTCCTTTGGTCAGCCATCCGAACAAGATTTTTTCTAAAGCCAATTTAGAAGATAAGTTATATGATCTGGACAGTGAGATAAACAGCAATACCATTGAGGTTTATGTACACCATTTACGCGCCAAACTCGGCAAAGATTTTATTCGAACCATTCGCGGGTTGGGCTATCGACTGGGGCAATTATAAGGTTAATCATTGGTGCAACCACAGTATTCATTAAAAAAACGTCTGATTATCTATATTTCAATTTTCAGTATTGCTTTTGGCTGTCTGCTGGTGTTCTCGGCTTACCGGATTGCGCTGGACGAAATAAATGAAATTTTGGATGCCCAGATGCAAAATCTGGCAGAACGCGTCGCGCTACATGATCCTGAACCGATTCAAAGCCAAATCGATCAGTCCAAGCATTATCAGGAAGAAGATTTATTTATTGATGTCTGGTCTTATGCAGATCAGGATTATAAAACCCATGCCTTAAACCTGCTGGTTCAGCCCGTAAAAAAAGCCGGATTTTATACCCATAAAACCACACAGGATATTTGGCATACGTATGTCTTGCCTTTAAAAGATAAACAGATTCAGATTAGCCAGCAGCAATCGACCAGAGAGCACTTGGCTTTAGAACTGGCAGCCGGCATGTTCCTTCCTTATTTGCTGTTTATGTCTGTGGTGATTTTGGGGCTGAGCTGGATTATCAGTCGTAGTTTGCAGCCCTTAGATGACTTTAAGGCAGAGTTGGCACGCCGTGATTCAGATGAATTAACGGCCATTCAAATGAATAATTATCCGGTAGAAATTGTTCCGACTATAGTTGAAATGAATCATCTGTTTGACCGTATTTCACAATCGCAACAGGAACAGCGCCAGTTTATTGCCGATGCTGCACATGAGCTGCGCACACCGATCACTGCCTTGAATTTACAGATCCAGATTTTGTTAAAACAGTCTCCGGAAGATCAGGATTTACAGAATTTAAGTCAGGGCTTAATCCGTATTCAGAATTTGGTCAGCCAGTTACTCAATCTGGCCAAACAGGATGCCTCTATCATGGAGGTTGAAACCAAACAGCAATTTTTGCTCAATCAGGTTGCGGTGAATTGTGTAGAACAACTCATACATTTAGCCATGCAAAAAGAAATTGATTTGGGGATGGAGCGACAAGAAGATCTGCTGCTGCACAGTCAGCAATCGGCTGTACATTCCATCATTTTTAACCTGATCGATAACGCGATTAAATACACTCCTCATCAAGGGGTGATCAATGTATCGGTGTTTAAACAAGCCGGTTTTGCCATGATTCAAGTTGAGGACAGTGGACCAGGTATCGCGCCAGAGATGTATGAAAACATACTTAAGCGCTTTTACCGGATTCACCATCATCTGGAAATAGGCAGTGGTCTGGGCTTGTCTATTGTAGACAAAGCCACTGAGCGTTTAGGTGGCAGCCTGTCTTTTTCCAAGAGTGCCAGTCTGGGCGGTTTACAGGTGAATGTGCAATTACCCCTGTAACAGGGTTTCGCCTTATGTTTAAGATTGAGGTTTTAAGGAAGCCGGTTTAAATTTTTTATAATTGAACAGATAAAAGCCAACATTCACCAGCCAGATCACCCAGGCAGTCCACAGGTTATGGCTAAGAAAATGTGCGCCGCGCATCATTTGTGCCCAGCCCATGGCAAAACCTAAAATCAGGCCAGCAACCAAATAAAAGTAGGCACGTTTTTTATCGGACTGTCTAAAAACAAAATATCCGGTCATTAGTGCAAAGCCAGTAGCAGCATGCCCTCCCGGGAAACAGTGACCCTTGGTGGCAGAAAAATCCCATAAGAAACCTTGAGGGGTGGGAATAGTAATATTCCATGGGCAGGCATGAGCCGATTGTGATTTTAATAGCCCGATAATTGAGGTTGACAGGATCACCAGCCAAAAGAAATAGCCATAGCTCCAACCTAATGGTTTGAGTTTTTCAAGCTTGAATGATGCGAGCCAGAGCATACAGAAAATGACATAGACTAAAATGATCAAATCTTTAACATAGCGGTGATTTAGCTCGGCTAAATACCAGTTGTCACGGAGCAAAAATTTTCCCGACTCACTCACCCAAGGATGAATCAGTGCTAGATCCAGAGAGCCACCGATAGGGAAGCCCACCAAAAGTACACAGAAACTGATAATGAGGAAGCAGCCCTGATAGAGCATGAAGCGTTGCTTATCGTGCATAGTAAAGATGAATGAAGTAAAGTGCTCAGATTACAGCAATAAAAACTTAACTGAGACTTAAGTAATGGTTGAAGGTGAGTTAATTTTTAAATAGAGCAGGAAACCATGCCCCATTTTGCATGCAATACTGATAAGTATATCGAAGAAAGAGCATAATGGAATCAAGCTTCGGTGCTAGATTAGCGGCAAGATTTGTATAGGTATTCAAATGACTATTCGTGCTGTTTTATTCGATCTGGATAATACTTTAACGCATCGTGATCAAAGTATTCTGGCTTATAGTCAATATCTGGCACAAAGGTATCAGCATCAATTACAGCCTGAGCAAATCACGCAAATTCAAGCGATTATCCGCCGCATCGATAACGGAGGATATCCAAAAAAAGAATTTTTGACCCATCCCAGTATTGCCGCTTCTGTGGCTAATGCCTTATTGCAAGAATTAAAATGGCACAGCTTACCCGAGCTGGATGAACTGACCCAATTCTGGTTTCAGCAATTTGGGTTATCGGCAGTGGCCATGCAAGGGGCCAATCAACTGCTGACTGAATTAAAACAGCAAGGTTATAAACTGGCAGTAGTTTCTAACGGTGGTCATGCTACGCGTTTAACCATTTTACAGGGGTTGGGCTTTAGTCATTATTTTGATGAGATTGTCAGTTCGGAATTGGTTGGTATCAGTAAACCGAATCCTGAAATTTTTCTGTATACCAGTCAAAAGTTAGACATTGCGCCAGAGCATTGCCTGTTTATTGGCGATCATCCTGTTAACGATATACAGGGTGCAATTTGTGCAGGAATGAATGCATTATGGTTGCAAGGGTTTCATGACTTGGAGGTATCGCAGGAGATAGCACGCATTCAAGGTCTGGCCGAAATTAAGCAATTTTTATGATGTTAAATTTGATGCCAATGTAGGTTTTATCTCGCTATTGCATGGGGAATGAAGTTTAAAAAATAAAAAAAGCGACCCTTTCGAGTCGCGCTGAAAATCAAGATTCAGTTTAAACAGTCAAGTATTAAAAAATGGTGTCTTCTGAATTGGCTGAAATTTTATGAATCGATAAATCGGCACCACGGAATTCTTCTTCTTGTGATAAACGAATACCCATGATGGCTTTGAGTGAACCGTAAACTATAAAGCCGCCAGCAAGTGCAACAGAGATTGCAAGCAAGGTACCGATGATTTGGGAAATCATGGAAACACCCCCCAAACCGCCTAACCATTGTTGTCCAAAAATCCCCACAGCCAAGCCACCGAAAGTGCCACACACGCCGTGTAAAGGCCATACACCGAGTACATCATCTACTTTAAGTTTGTTCTGGGTATAGGTGAAAAGTTTGACAAAAATGATACCGGCAATAACACCAATAATCAGGGCGCCGACTGGGTGAACCACATCCGAACCTGCACAGATCGCCACCAGACCGGCTAAAGGACCGTTGTGCAAGAAGCCCGGGTCATTTTTACCTATGATATTGGCTGAAATGGTACCGCCAACCATGGCCATGAGTGAGTTAATGGCGACCAGTCCGGAAATCACATCCAGACGTTGTGCACTCATCACGTTAAAACCAAACCAGCCGACAATTAAAATCCAGGAACCGAGGGCAAGAAAAGGAATGGAAGAAGGCGGATGTGCACTCACACGACCATCTTTTTTATAACGACCGTAACGTGCGCCAAGTAAAATCACCGCGACCAGCGCAATCCAGCCGCCCATGGCATGCACAACCACAGAACCGGCAAAGTCATGGAAACTGGCACCAAATGTTTTGCCTAACCATGCTTGTAATCCCAAATTGCCATTCCAGGCGATTCCTTCAAAAAATGGGTAGACCAAGGCAACCAGCAATAAGGTGGCAATCGCTTGTGAACGCATTTTGGCGCGTTCCGCAATACCGCCAGAAATAATGGCCGGGATGGCCGCGGCAAAAGTGAGCAAGAAGAAGCAGCGCATCAGGTTATAGCCATGATCTGCGGCTAGTGTTGCCCCAATATGGAAAAAATGTTGTCCATAAGCAATGTAGTAGCCCACAAAAAAATAGGCGATAGCAGAAATGGAAAAATCTGTCAGGATTTTACTGAGTGCATTGACCTGGTTTTTGTGGCGTACTGTCCCCAGTTCCAAGAACGCAAAACCTGCATGCATAGCCAGAACTAAAATCGCACCAAGAAGGAGAAAGAGTAAATCAATATTTTGCATTTTATGGCTCCATTTTAGTGCTTAAAATCACAAAAAGATGTTCAGTATAACCATGTGATTGTTTTCGTGAAGATGGTCGAAATTGGGAAATTTTGATTAAACCAGCTCAAAAAATCATAAGACTCGATATAAAGCAAAGAGTTATTGGAAGTGTATTTTTCGCACTATAATAGTGCAATAATTTTTAATATAAATTATATATAAATATATGATAATTGTGGGGAATTTACAGTTTTAAAAGAAGTTAATTTTATTGAATTTTTATGGCACTGAATAGTGGCAATATTCTTAAGCGAAGATGTTAAAAAATAATTTAAACAATATTCAGTCAAAATGCATGTTGATAAAGCAAATTTAGATGATTTTATAATCAATTATAGTGCATAAAAAAATCTAATTCAGATTTGAGCTGGGATAAAGAATATGGAATGAAGATAAAAGACAGAAATATTTAACATCCATTTTTGATGAATAATTACTCAATCTAGATACAAATAGCCTAAACAATTGGTAGTTTTAGTTTTGATCTCAAAATAGCAAGCCGACAAGATAAGTGCTCATTTTATATTGTATTTTAAGGATTAATCTATGAAACGGAGTATGGTTGCTTGTTTGGCACTGTTCGGAATTCATTCTACTTTCGCAGCCGAAGGTACAGTTTTTGATTGGGGATATGAAGCACAGTCAGCTGCACAGTGGAGCAAGATCAAACCAGAATATCGGGCCTGTGAGGGCTTGAATCAATCACCGATTAATATTGATCAAACCATAGCTGCTGAACTGCCAGCCTTAAAATTCAATTACAGTTCTAAAGCTGAAACCATCATCAATAATAACCGTACGGTACAGGTCAATTTTCATGAAGGAAGTTCGCTAGAGCTGGATCAACAAAGCTTTCAGTTAAAACAGTTCCATTTACATAGCCCAAGTGAAAATACCATTTATGGGAAAAGCTATGCCATGGAAATGCATTTGGTGCATGCCAACGCACAAGGGGAGTTGGCTGTAGTCGCGGTGATGTTTGAACAGGGACAGGAAAATAAAAAACTGAAAAAATTATGGCAAGAATTGCCGAAAAAAGCGGGTGATACTGTTCAGTTAAAACACCAAGACATGGCCGCTGCCTTTTTGCCTGAGCATTTAGACTATTATCGTTTTAATGGTTCATTGACCACGCCACCTTGTTCTGAAGGGGTACGCTGGATTGTATTGAAAGACATTCAGCAGGCATCAAAACAGCAGATACAGGCCTTTTCCAGTTTAATGGAACATCCGAATAACCGACCTGTACAGGCCACCAATGCACGTTTAGTTCTAGAATAACCAAATAAAAAGCAGATCATCCGATCTGCTTTTTATTAATCTTTCATAATTAAATCTTGCAGGATTAGTGCAAAATTTTATTCAGGAACTGCTGGGCACGTTCACCACGCTGGGTATTAAAAAACTCATCTTTGGTACAGTCTTCGACAATTTTGCCCTGGTCCATAAAAATCACCCGGTTGGCCACCTGACGGGCAAAACCCATTTCATGGGTCACACACATCATGGTCATGCCTTCTTTGGCCAGTTCGACCATCACGTCCAGCACTTCATTGATCATTTCCGGGTCTAGTGCCGAAGTCGGTTCATCGAACAGCATCGCAATCGGGTCCATGCTTAAGGCACGGGCAATGGCGACTCGCTGTTGCTGTCCTCCTGAAAGTTGCGCAGGAAACTTGTTGGCGTGAGCACTGAGCCCAACACGATCCAGATAAGCCAAGCCTTTTTTCTTGGCTTCTGCTTCAGATCGCCCCAGCACTTTAATCTGGGCAATGGTCAGATTTTCCATGATACTTAAATGTGGAAACAGTTCAAAATGCTGAAATACCATGCCGACACGGCTGCGTAGTTGGTTTAAATTGGTTTTCGGGTCTTTAATTGAAATGCCATCGACCAAAATATTGCCTTGCTGAAAAGGCTCCAGACCATTGACTGTTTTAATCAGGGTAGACTTTCCCGAACCGGAAGGGCCACACACCACCACCACTTCGCCTTGGTGAATCTGGGTGGTACAGTCGGTGAGTACCTGAAAATCTTTGTACCATTTACTGACATTTTGCAGATCAATCATCACTTTACCATCAGTCATACAGTTAACTTCCTTTGTAATTTTTTAACGGCATAGGTCGCGATCATACTTACGCTAAAGTACACCAGACCGGCAAATAGGATGTATTGGGTCAATAACGACATCAGGTCGCCGCGTACGTAGTTGGTTCTGAAAAAATCCAGTAAACCAATGGCATAAACCATGGTTGAATCCTGGAACAGAATAATGGTTTGCTGTAACAGTAAAGGGGTCATTTTACGGAAGGCCTGCGGCAAAATAATCAGGTGCATGGACTGACCATAGCTCATGCCAAGCGCATAGGCGGCCGCAGTTTGCCCCTTGGGAATGGACTGAATTCCCGCTCGGACAATTTCCGAAAAGTAAGCTGCTTCAAACAGCATAAAGGCCACGATACTCGATACCAGTGCCGTATCAATGGTCAGGTAATTTCCGGTGACTGCGGTATAGATAAACGGCACTGCAAAATAGAACCACATCAGCACCAGCAGCAATGGAATTGAACGGAACAGATTGACATAGCCTTGCGCAAATAAATTCAGTACTTTAAATGACGATAAGCGCATTAAGGCCAGCAGGGTACCAATCAAAATCCCGCCGATGGTGGCACTAAAGACCACTTTTAAGGTAATGCTGAAACCATGCCATAGGGCAGGAGCCGAGAGTTGCAAGTCATTTAAAAATGCAGTGAGCCATTCCATTATTTATCTCCTGCAATTAGGCCAGGAACACGCAAACGCTTTTCCAGCATGTGCATGGCCTGAATTAAAAAGAAGTTAATCACAATAAAAATGATGGTCACATAGGTATAAATTTCGATGGTGTTCTGGGTGTATTCACTGATGGTTTTCATCTGGGAAATAATTTCGGCCACGCCCACCAATGAAGCGATAGAGGTATTTTTGACACAGTTGGTTAGTTCGGAACTGAGCGGTGGCAAAATCATGCGGAAGGATTGGGGCAAAATCACATAACGGTATAGCTGAGCAGTGCTAAAGCCCATGGCATAACCGGCATTGACCTGACCGACCGGCAAAGCTTCGATGCCAGTACGCACCTGTTCACAGACCCGTGCTGCGGTAAATAGCCCCAAACCGACACTGGCTGAAATCAGTGCTGTGGTATTGGCACCCAGATCATTCATCCACCATAATTTGATGGGCGTGGGTAAAAAATTAGGAACCACATAGAACCAGATAAACAATTGAATCAACAAAGGGACATTACGAAAGATGGTTACGTAAGCCGTACCGATGCCACGCGCGGTTGGACTGGGTAAGGTGCGCATGATTCCCAGTATGCTGCCCAAAACCAGAGCAATGCTCCAAGCAACTACGGCAATGACCAGCAGCCAGCCGAGACCGGTCACAATCCAGTTCAAATAGGTTGTGTCACCCACCCCGGTGGGCTGAAATAAGACTCCCCAGTTCCAACTATAATTCATAGTAACTCCTGAGTAGGATCAGGCAAACAAGTCCTTTTCTGCCTGATATATTAAGTTGTTGTTCTAATATTTATTGGTCACGATCATGTGGATTACTGATTAAAGCTTTTAACTGATCAGACATCTGGAAGTTTAGGTTGATATTTTTCGGTGGAATGGGTTGCTGGAACCATTTTTCATACATCTTGTTGATTTCACCGGAGCTATAGGTGGCTTTAATGGCATCATCAACTACCTGTTTAAAGCCAGTATCGCCTTTACGCAGCATGCAGCCATAAATTTCATGAATGGGTACCGTACCGACAATTTCCCATTTGTTTGGATCAGCCGCCTTGGATTTTTCACCGGCAAGCAGGATGTCATCCATCATAAATGCCGCAGCACGGCCATTTTGCAGCATCAGGAAAGATTCTGCATGGTCTTTGGCCGAAATGATTTCGCCAATACCCAATTCCTGCTGATGCTGGCGGATATAACGTTCCGATGTCGTCCCCGCCGTAGTGACCAGTTTTTTACCTTTAAGGTCGGCAAAATCTTTCACTCCGGAATCTTTAGCGGTAAGCAGGCGAGAACCGACTTCAAAGAAACCGACCGAGAAATCGACCTGTTGCTGACGCTCCTTGTTGTTGGTGGTTGAACCACATTCCAGATCCACCGTACCATTAGCCACCAGCGGAATCCGGTTTTGGCTGGTCACCAAGTTATAGCGAATTTTTAAATCCGGCATATTCAGCTTTTTCTTCACCGCATCTACAACTTTTAACTCTAAATCGTGTGCATAACCCACCGGCTGATTTGGATTATCGGCAATATAAGAGAAGGGAATGGAAGAATCGCGATAGCCCAGAACAATGGTGCCAGACTTTTTAATTTTATCCAGCGTGCCTGAAGCAGAGGCATCTCCGCCGGCAGGCTTTTCAGAGGATGGAGCTTTATTGTCAATACACGCACTCAGACTGAGCATGAGTGTGCTTGCACAAAGTAGGGAAGTGATATTACGTTTATGTGTCATGTATAAAACTCCGTTTTTATTTCATTATCATCAAGTGCCTAGCGGTTAATAAAAGCCGCTTATATTGTTATGCAAAAGATGTTTTTCTTTTCTGTACATAAATAGATCAGATTTCATCTTAAGCGAGTTTTCAATGCTTGCTCAAGCAAGTTTTTTTTACCGTTTTGTTACCAATAAATGATTATCAAACAATCAGTTTTTGAAACAAGACTGCATCAGATGCAATGCTAACTGCTGCAGGAACTATGCCATTTAAAATATGATTGTTACTGCTTCGACTCAGTTTGTAGCCGATAAACTTGAATTAAAGCTAAAACCAGTTGAGCTACTGCTGCTTATCTGAGCATCTGTTCTTTGATAGCCTTGGCCCAGCGGCAACAGCCACAGCGCGCGCAGGACTGCTCGGGCTGGTCAGGATGATCAATATAGCCACAGTACATACAGGCATAATAAGTGTTGGGTTTTATCTGGTTAACTTGCTGATATTGCTTGGGAAATAGTGGTAAACCATAACGGACGTCTTCAGGGTGAAAAAGCAGGATACTAAATTTACCATCGCTTTCGAGCAGCCCGGCACGCACCTGACCCAGATGTTCAATGCCTTGCTGGCGCATTTCGGCAAAGAATTCATCGTGTGACATTTTGCCGCGCTTGATTTTCTCCAGTACCAATACACCATCTTCTACAATGTACAGTGACTTGCCTTCCAGTAAATCTTCAAAGGGTTGATATTTCATCATCAGCCAGGTGGTCAGGCGGTACATCAGGATGATCACGCTCATGATCAGCAGGGCCTGAATTAAGGGCAAGTCTTCGGTAAACATTGGGTCGCCGGCAATAGAGCCGAGGGACAAAATAATGGCCAGTTCAAACACCGAAAGCTGCCGGACTCCGCGTTTACCGGTCAGACGTAAAAACAGAATAATCATGATAAACATGCACACGCAGCGCACCACAATTTCAGCGGCAAATTCCCAGTTGGTGTCGTGTATGAAAATACTGGCCCAATCCATGTGTGCTTCCTTTCTCTGCTTTATTCATCATTCTTTTATACTATGCACGAGTAGAGCAGGAGGTATCTTTATAGTTCGGTAAAGAACTGCAATTATTTTAGTGACTTAGTTAATTTTAAAAATTACCTGATCTGAAGCCATGTAATGCTAAGGCTTACTTGCTCAGTATTTTGCTGTGCTTCAGTTTTATTGAAATGAGTCAAAAAATACTTTCACATAAATCAGGTATAATTTTTCTTTTGCTTTTATCTTCCCTATGTCTTTTGCGCTGAAAACCACGCCACAAACTGTTTTAGAGGTATCGCCACAGCATAAAAAGCTGAATGTGTTGATTGATCAGATTGAACAACAGAAGCGTTTGCTCGCTGCATGGCAAAATGCCAAAGATGAAATTCGTGCTTATAGCCAAAAAGCTCTGATGCCTGCTTATCGGGAGCTGTATAGCACACTGTATGAACAGATGCAGACCTTATGGAATAGCCTAAGTCTTTATAGTTTAAGTAAATCGGATCGTACGGTAGTCGAAGATAAAATTCAGAACTTAGCACGTTTACTGCAAGGCTCACATTTGCTGAATCAAAAGCAGATGGATGAAGTGGAAAAGATGCATGCGTACTATGTGCAGGCGAGTGAATACTCAAAGAAGAAAAAGAAAGTTAAAGATCAAGGTGCTGAGCCTGAAAATGAGGGCTTTGACGCCGTTGATGAGTATGAAGATTGGAACAGTGACCAATATCAACAGGCACGTGAGCAAGCCAAACTCAAACGTCAGCAGGGTAAACAAGTGCAAGCTGAAAAGATGGTGAATCAATCGCTGAAAACGGTGTATTTAAAAATTGCATCCATCATTCACCCTGACCGTGAACCTGATGAATCTAAAAAAGCAGAAAAAACCGAGTTGTTACAACGAGCGAATGAAGCCTATGAGCAAGAAGATTTATTCTTTTTACTCAAACTTCAGTTAGAAGTGGAACAAAGTAAAGCGGGTTCAAATAAAGGTTTAAATACCGAGCAAGTCAAGTTTTACCAACAGGCGCTAGAAGTGCAAAGCCAAGCCTTAAAGCAACAGATTCAGGAGCTGATAGATTCTCTTGTTTGGTCAAATAAAGCCAAAATTGCGGTGCAGAAGTCCAAAGGGCAGTTGAATATTGAGCAGTTGTATAAGCAGATTGATGCGGATGTTTCTACGGTCAAGCAACAGCTTAAAGCGGAGAAGCAAAGGTTAAGTTTTATGGGAAGAGAAGAGGGGTTGGAGATGTTATTGGAGCATGGGGTTTTGTAGTTTTTTAATTTCTTTGAAGAGTTTGAATCTTTTTTAAGTATGGTGTTCAATAAAATTTAAGGGATTACCCACTATAGATGTTAACTATTTTAAGTGTTTAAAAAATAGTGATTTTATATAGAGAAAATAATGTAAATCAAATAAAATGCAAAAAAACTTATAATTTTTAGATGAAGTGAGGGTGTATGAAGTTACAGAAATTCATTATTACGAAATTAAATGGTTATCAGAATGTAGAAATTAATATTGATAATAATGTAAAGATCTTAGTTGCTGAAAATGGTTCTGGTAAAACAACAATATTAAATATTTTATATTGTTGTTTGACTAATAATACTAGTAAGTTAAAGAATTTTATTTTTGAAAAGGCAGAATTAATTTTTTCAAATGAGGAAAAAACAGTTTTTTATAAGGATGATTTAGAGAAAGAATATAATGAGAATTTCGATGGGGTTTGGGAAAATTACTCGAGATTGAGACCAAGTGAACACTTTTTTCTTAATCAAAAGTTAAATAGTTTGTTTGGCTCAATTGGAACAATATTTGAATATTCAGGCTATATTGATGCCCAAATATTTATAAAAAATTATATTTCAATAGTTTTTAAGCTTGATTCTAGAAGTAAATTGTTTAGAAAAAAATATATATCAAAATATTTGATTGATAGTCTTAATTCTGAATTTCCAAGAAGATTTATTGATATAGATGATTTAATTACAGAAAAAGAAGATTTATATAGAGCATATTTTTATTTAAAATCAGGTGGTTTTGATAATTTCTCAGGAAAAAATAGATTTAATACTTATTCGGAAATAACTAAAAAAACTGTATTTTATAAAGAAATTCTGACTATTTTTTTGATGGAGTTGGAGTATCATATAGCTGAGATAAAAAATCTAAAAAGGAGCTCGTATTATAACTCTAAAGTAAGTACTATTTTTTTACCAACATATAGAAGGATTGAGAACGATTCAACAGAAATATTGGAAGATTTTAAAATTAAAGAGGATTCCCATATTTCTTTTGGTATTAAAGATGTAGTAGCACTTTATTCTGATATATTTAAAAAATTAAAGGATCATAGTGTTGAATCATTTTCAAAAATAAATAATAAAATTATTTATCAATATTTGAATGGAAGCAATATTGATACTAATGTATTAATGCATTATAGCCTGGAAGATTTAAATTTAATTTTAGATAGAATTGGTAATGGAATAGATAAGAAAAATAAAGAAAAGATATTGGAGTCAATAGGCACTAATTCAAATAATAGTTATATTAATATTCTACTTATTAATATGATCGAAATTTACGAAGTTCAAAGAAAAGTTGAAAATGAGATCTTAAAATATACTGAAGTCTGTAATAATTATTTAGTAGGTAAGAAAATCGAATACTGTAGAAAAAAAATGCAAATACAATTGCTTCAAAATGGTAGGGAATTGAATTTTAATGTTTTTTCTTCTGGTGAAAAACAAATAATATCTCTTTTTGCAAAATTATACTTATTGCCGTTAAAAGAACTTGATTGGTCTAGTGAAAGCAAAATTTTAGAAAGCCTTCCAAATAAAAAGTTTTGGATGATTTTTGATGAACCTGAACTTTCTCTATCAGTAGAATGGCAGAAAACATTGTTGACCGATATTTTAGAATCTAATAGATGTGATTTCTTGTTTGTAACAACTCACTCACCATTTATTTTTAAAAATAGTCTTAAGTTTCATACTTCAGATATTCGTAACTATATTACTGAGTATTAATAAATGAGTGATAGAGTTAATAGTTTATTAGATGAGCTTGATGAGGCTCCTGAATACATTCTTCATTTTGGTAATGCTAAACATAAGAATTACGATATTTTTGTTGGTATCGAAGGAGATGATCAGCCATATTATGATTCTATTGTAAGATCTAAATTTCCTGATAAAAAAATTGCTTTCATCCGGTGCGGTTTCAAAAAAAATGTTTTAGATTTCGTAGAGTATTTAAAAAAATGTGATTCAGAAGATTATCGAGAGTCTATCTATTTTGGTTTCGTTGATCATGATTATGATGAAGAGTTTATTCCTGAATATAGCGACCGAACCTATGTAACTCCTTGTTACTCTTATGAAAACTTTTATACAACGATTTCAGCATTTCAGAGATTATTAGAAGCTAAATTTCATGTAAAAGACTTCAATGAATTTAGCCAAGATTTTGAAAGTTCGACAACAAATTATTTAAGATGCCGTGATCAATTTTTTAGTTTAATTAAAGATATAGAGGCTATTGTTCGCACTGGTTATCTCATGGAGCAAAAAGGGATTTCAAGTGAGAAAAAAACTCATGTGAGTAAACTTAAGCTAACTCAATCAATAGTATCTGTTAATGGTTTTCAATTTAAATTGACACAAACAATGCAGGATTGGATGGATAATTTGGATAGTTATGTTAAAAGAGAATTATACAATGATGTAAGATTAAAATATGAGGAATTGAACTCTGATGAGCTGAATAATTTTATCAGAGGTAAAATTATTTTTGATTTTTATATACGTTATCTTCATGATTTATTAAGAGATGAAGCAGACGAAAATAGTCTGTGTTTTAATGTAAGAAATCAGACTAGATTGTTCAATGATCAATTAAATGATAGAACTCAGGTAAAGAACTTATTAAATGTAAGGTTAAAATCTACAGACTTGGTAGAGGCCTCCTCTAATTTAGCACCTTTTGCAGACGTACCACCATGTTTGTTGAATTTTTTGGATAACATAATTCAAGAAAAATTACCTATGAGTGCATAAAAAAATCCCCTCAAACGAGGGGATTTTTTGAATCAAACTACAGCATTAAAGCGCTGCAATTTGCTCCATATTCGCTTTAATCTTCGCTAACTGATCAGCAAACTCAGCAAGTTTTACTTTCTCGCCTTCAACCACAGCAGCAGGTGCCTTCGCCACAAAACCTTCATTTGCAAGTTTCGTTGCAATTTGGTCATGCTGTTTTTGAACCTTGTCTAAGTCTTTTTGTAGACGACCCAATTCCGCTTTAGGGTCAATTAAGCCCTTCATTGGAACGAATACAGACACATGACCCACTACAGAAGAAGATGACAATGGCGGTTGTTCAGCGTCGCTAAGGAAAGTAATGCTTTCAACTTTTGCCAACGCTTTGAACAACGGTTCAATACGTGCAATTTGTGCTTTTTCAGCTTCAGTCGTGTTTTGAAGAAGAACAGGCAACAAGCGCGCATTACCTAGACCCATTTCACCACGGATGTTACGTACAGCACCAATCAAACCTTGTAGCCATTGCATATCTGCTTCAGCTTGGTCGTTCATCAATGCTTGGTCAGCAACAGGGTATGGTGCAAGCATAATGGTTTCAGCACCTAGACCAATCATTGGCGCAAGCGTTTGCCAAATTTCTTCAGTCAAGTAAGGCATTAATGGATGCGCAAGACGTAAAGACGCTTCCATCACAGCCAATAACACACGACGAACTTCAGCTTTACGCTCTTCAGATACATTTTCATCATTCAGAACCGGTTTAGTCAGCTCTACATACCAGTCACAGTATTCATTCCAGATGAATTCGTAAATTGCTTGCGCAGCCAAGTCTAAACGGTATGTTGCAAATGCCTGTTGAACCGCAGCTTCTGCTTTTTGCAGACGGCTCACGATCCATTGTTCAGGCAATTCCCAAAGATCAGGACGTGCAGTTTGACCAACCGTTTGGCCTTCCACGTTCATCAATACGAAACGCGTACCGTTCCAGATTTTGTTGGCAAAGTTACGGTAACCTTCCACACGTTTCATGTCGAACTTGATGTCACGACCGGTGTTGGCAAGCGCACAGAACGTGAAACGAACCGCGTCTGTACCGTAAGCCTGAATACCTTCAGGGAATTCTTTACGGGTAGATTTTTCAATCTTCGAAGCCTGTTTAGGGTTCATCAGACCTGTTGTACGTTTTTGTACTAGGGTTTCAAGATCTACACCGTCAATCAAGTCTAATGGGTCAAGCACGTTACCTTTAGATTTAGACATCTTCTGACCTTCGCCATCACGCACCAAACCGTGTACATACACAGTTTTGAACGGCACTTGAGGCGTACCATCTTCATTTTTCATGAAGTGCATGGTCATCATGATCATACGGGCAACCCAGAAGAAGATGATGTCAAAGCCAGTCACTAATACATCAGTCGGGTGGAAAGTATTAAGGAAATAGTTCGCCTTATCTTTCGCTTCATCGCCAGTCCAACCTAAAGTTGAGAATGTCCAAAGACCAGATGAGAACCATGTATCTAACACGTCTTCGTCTTGGTTCAATTCAACATCAGCGGCGATGTTGTTTTTCGCGCGAACTTCTGCTTCGTCACGACCTACATATACGTTGCCTTCCGCATCGTACCAAGCTGGGATACGGTGACCCCACCACAATTGACGCGAGATACACCAGTCTTGAATGTTGTTCATCCACGCCATGTACATGTTGCTGTATTGCTCAGGAACGAATTTAATCTCGCCATCTTTCACGGCTTTAATTGCAGGCTCAGCAAGTGGCGCAATTTTTACGTACCATTGGTCAGTCAATAATGGCTCAACGATCACACCTGAACGGTCACCGCGAGGTGGCTTCAATGTGTACGGTTGGATTTGATCTAACCAGCCTTCAGCTTCAGCTTGTTCAACCAGTTTTTTACGCGCTTCAAAACGCTCTAAACCAATATAGTCTGCTGGAGCAGGGATGGTTTTAGAAATTTGCTCGCCCGCTTTTGCGATGTATTCAAACTCAGCCAACACTTCAGCATTTTTGTTGAAAATGTTGATGATCGGCAATTCGCAGCGTTTACCCACTTCATAGTCATTGAAGTCGTGTGCAGGGGTAATTTTTACACAGCCTGTACCGAATTCTTTGTCTACATATTCGTCTTTAACAATCGCAACTGCACGACCGGTAATTGGCAGGATGATGTTTTTGCCAACGAGGTCTGCATAACGTTCATCATCCAGTGCAACTGCAACAGCGGTATCGCCTAAAAGTGTTTCAGGTCGAGTTGTAGCGACAACGATGTAGTCTTTACCGTCGTAGGTACGCAGTGATTTATCTTCAAAGAAATATTTGAAATGCCACAGCGAACCTGCTTCTTCTTTATCAGACTCTACTTCTAGGTCAGATAGGGCAGTTTGTAGTTTTGGATCCCAGTTAACCAGACGTTTACCGCGGTAGATCAAACCTTGTTCGTGAAGTTTTACGAAAACTTCTTTAACCGCATTCGATAGGCCTTCATCCATGGTGAAGCGTTCACGTGACCAGTCTACAGATGAGCCTAGACGACGAATTTGACGGGTAATGTTACCGCCAGACTGTTCTTTCCATTCCCAGACTTTTTCGATGAACTTTTCACGGCCCAAGTCATGACGGCTTACACCTTGAGCACCCAGCTGACGTTCTACAACCATTTGCGTTGCGATACCGGCATGGTCAGTACCTGGTTGCCATAAGGTGTTTTTGCCAGACATACGGTTGTAGCGCGTCAAGGCATCCATGATGGCATTGTTAAAACCATGACCCATGTGCAAACTACCGGTGACGTTTGGTGGCGGAATCATGATACAGAATGAATCGCCTTTCTGAGATGGCTTGAAGTAGCCGTTCTCTTCCCAAGTCTTGTACCATTTTTTCTCGATCTCGGTAGGATCGTAGGTCGTAGCAATATTTTGCGCAGAATCAGTCATAGTGAAAACAGATCGAAAGTGAATAAAAAATTGCATCTATTGTAGCAAAAAAAAACACAGATTAGGCAGCTAAAGAAAATGCAAAAAATAAGCAATTGGCACATACACAATTAGGTTCTATGATGAGAGTATTATAAAAACAGCGCAGATGATCGCAGAACAATTCTAAAAGGAGATAATTATTATGAGTTATATGATTTCTTTAAAATTAAAGGCCGAAACGCATCAACGGTTCCAGCAAATACACCAGCAACTGAATCAGGGCGAAAACGAAAGTCTGGCCAAACCGCTGGGTGAAGTGCTGGCAGATATCTCCTGTGAAATTGTCGATCAGGTGTTTGGTGAAATTGCCCGTTTATCTACCTCCGGTGATCAAGAATCTGAAAAGGCAGTTCAACAAATTATCGATACCGTCCGTAAATATATGCCGTGGTCGGTTTCATTTTTTGGTAATGACCGCTTGATTCCTATGGTCAATTATTTGATTAAGATGGCACATGAAAAAAATGGTCAAAACTATATTTCCTATCGTGTTGATCATGTGTTGGTGGTGGAACTGCTAGGCTGTGTGGAACAAGTCAAAAGCGGCAATAGCCAATATATTTCGCCTGCTTTGAAAGCTTTTACCGAAATGGTCGATCAGGGCGTGACCCATTTGGTACGTGAGCCTAAAAAAATGTTGAAATTCAATTTTGTGGTTGATAAAACCTTAAATGGTGTTATTAGTTTTACCACGCAAATAGGCTATAAGCGTTTAGAAAAAATCGGGACTTATTACGATGCTCACGAAACCCATCGTTACTTTGACCATTTTCTGATGTTTTTGAATCCAGAGCCTAAAAAAGACAGCTCAAACAATTCTGAATCGTAACTTAAAACAGGAACCATCACATGGCACAGCAGGGCAGTTTAGACAATAAAGTAGTATGGATTACCGGTGCATCTTCAGGCTTGGGTAAGGCACTTGCTCAGGAATGTGCCTTGCAGGGTGCACAGGTGGTTCTGACAGCACGCCGCGTGGAGGAGCTGGAAAATGTCCGTTTAAGTCTTGCCCATCCTGAACAGCATATTTGTATCAGTACAGATATTACCGATGAAAATCAGGTTCGCCATGCCTATGAACAGGTACTAGCCCAGAAAGGTCGTATTGACTGGCTGATTAACAATGCCGGTTTAAGCCAGCGCGCCTTAATTGCCGATACCACCATGCAAACCGAACGCGCGATTATGGAAGTAGATTACTTCTCGCAAGTTTTTCTGACCAAAACCGTACTGCCTACTTTCCTGAAACAGAAGTCGGGCCGGATTATCTTTGTTTCCAGTGTGGCGGGTTTATTGGGTACCCAGTACCGTGCCAGCTATTCGGCGGCAAAAGCCGCGATTCATATGTGGGCCAATAGCTTGCGTGCAGAGGTGGCACAAGATGGCGTGAATGTGAGTGTGGTATTCCCGGGTTTTGTCAAAACCAATGTGTCGTTTAATGCCTTAAATGGTGCCGGAAAACCGCAAGGCCATCAGGATGAAGCCATTGAAAATGGTCTGGAACCGGAAGTGTTTGCCAAAACAGTGGTCACAGCTTTGTTGAACGGTGAAGAATATATTGTAGTGGGTGGCACTAAAGAAAAACTGGGCGTATGGGTATCGCGCTTATCACCAAGCACACTGTATAAAATGATTCGCAAGATGAAGGTGAAATAATTCAAGCGTCCTCCTTTTTTAAGGAAGGAGCTTTAAAGTCCCCCTTTGAAAAAGGGGGATTTAGGGGGATTATCAAAATGGTAAAACTTGGTCAAAGATATAATCTTTCCCTTGCGCACTTAGAATATATTCTGAGGATGCTCACCTCTTAGAAGGAGAGGGATTCCATTATGTAACTCAAACATTTATGAAATAATATGATGCCCCTTTCCCTGAAAAAGTTTAAAGCAGAGCTTTAAACGAAGTGCAAGAGAGGAGTGGGATGAGGATATTTTTTATAAAAACTTAATCCCTCCCAACCTCCCTTTAAAAAGGGAGGAGCTATGCTTTTTGAAAGCCAATGAAATACATGGCAAGTCCCCCTTTGAAAAAGGGGGATTTGAGGAGATTCAAACCTTATTTAATTTACTTAACCCTGAATCGCCGTGCCATAAGCAAACACTTCCACCATGCCGCCTTGCATCCCCATCTCTGTGGTACTTAGGCGTAAGCCCATAATATGGGTGGCACTTATTTTCTCGGCTTCCAGTTTTAAACGGACGATCGCTTCACGGCGGGCACGTTCAACTACACTTTCATAACTGGTCAGACGACCTCCGAAAAAATTCTGGATATTGGCAATCACATATTTAAAGTAGTCATGGGAAATCACCACATTGCTGCTCACCAGTTGCCCCGGATGTGGAGAGGTCTTAAAACGGTTATTGTCCAAGGTGATATAGGCCAAACGCTGTTCTTGTTCATCCAGTTCAGTTAAATGCTTTGTTTCAGTATGGCGACCAAAGCCCCAGCCTATCGCAAATAAAATCACAAAAATGACGACTTTTAAAATAAAGGCATCCATGGCTTAGCCTTGCGTCGGGAAAGGATCAGGCAATTTTTGTGCATTCGTTTCAACCACCACTGCAGTGCCATAAACAAACAGTTCCGAAGCACCTTGAGCAATATTTGAAGTTGAAAAACGCATACCCACCACGGCATTTGCCCCTAGAGATTTCGCTTTCTCAATCATGCGGTTCATGGCTTCCTGACGCGATTCTTCCAACAGTTCGGTATAAGCGGTCAGTTCACCACCGACAATATTTTTTAGACCTGCCAGCAAGTCACGACCCACGTGTTTACTACGCACGGTACTGCCATAGACCACGTCAATTTGACGGAGAATGGTATGTCCCGGAACAGTTTCTAAATTACTCAGCAGCATTTTTTTGATATTCAAATGAAATAGATTCTAGTGAAGATAGAAAATCAGGCTTTAAAAAGCAATAAAAAAGCCTGCATGGCGCAGGCTTTTTTATCACGCTTAAATTATTGAGCGCTGTTTGCAGCTTTACGTTCAGCCGAAGAAGGTGCCTGTTGAACGGCATCACCGGTGTTGGCTTTAAGACCGCCGCCCAGTGTTTTATACAATTCAACCTGGTTATTCATGTTGGCCTGTTCAAGCAACAATAAACCTTGTTCAGCTGCATAAGAGGCACGTTGTGCATCCAGTACCGTCAGGTAACTGTCAATACCGGCACGGAAGCGGGCATTCGACAGTCGATAAGTGGTATTGGTTGCATCCACCAGACGACGCTGTGCTGCTAAACGGTCACCAATATTTTGACGTACTGCCAAGGCATCATTCACTTCGCGGAAAGCGGATTGAATCGATTTTTCATAATCAGACAAGGCAATTTGCTGATCTGTTTCTGAAATCTTGATGTTGGCCTTACGTGTGCCCCAATCGAAGATTGGCAGATCAATGCTAGGACCAATCGACCAGACAAAACCACCCGATTTAAACAGGTCGCTTAAACTGGTTGAAGCATAACCTGCATTACCGGTCAAACTGATGGTCGGGAACATGCGTGCCTTAGCTGCACCGATATTGGCACCTGCTGCAGAAAGTTTATATTCGGCAGCACGCAGGTCAGGACGGTTATTTAGCAAGTCACTCGGTAAGCCTGCAGTTAGGGCACTGCTGCTGGTAATACGTGTTACGCGTTGGCTTGGCAACAGGTTCGCTGGAACCGGCTGGCCGACCAGCAGATTCAACAGGTTTTGTGCCTGTGCAATCTGGGTCTTGTAATTGGCAACGTCGTTACGCGCCGTTTCGACAGAAATCTGTGCCTGACGGACAGGAACTTCACTGTCGATGCCGACATCGAAACGTTTTTTATTGAGGTTATAAGACTCAAGCTGGGCTTTCAGCGTTTGCTCGGCAAGTTTTAAATTTGCATTGGCAAACGAGTAGTTCAACCATGCCTGAGCCACTTGACCAATCAGCGCAATCTGAGTGGCATCACGCGCACTCGACGTTGCCAGGTAAGTATCTAAAGCATTGTCTTTTAAGCTACGAACACGGCCCCAAAAATCCAGCTCATAGGCAGTTACACCTAGACCTACATTGTAGCTGGTCATGGCACCACTGGTGTTGAGCGTGTCTTGACGAAGTACACTACCACTGGCACCAATAGTAGGAAGCTGGTTGTTCTGGGTGATTTGATACTGTTGCTGCGCACGTTGAATGTTTAAGGTCGAAGTACGCAAGTCACGGTTATTGGCTAATGCCAGATCAAGCACTTGAAGCAAGCGTTGATCGGCAAAAAAGTCTTTATAACCTTGCTCAGCAATTGAAGGTCCAGAATTAGCAGTTAGATAACCTTGTTCTGGAATATTTGCTTGAGCTACGGGCTCTGGGCCACGCATGCTTTGACATGCAGTCAAAGCAAGCGCAAGTGCAGATACCGCAATGCTACGACCTGAAATAGACCATACCTTTTGCATCACGATGTTTGCTCCTGATCATTTCGTTTTTTAGGTTTGTATTTAAAGATACTTCGAATCCAGACATAGAACACAGGAATAAAGAAGATACCCAATAAAGTTGAACTGATTACGCCACCCAGTACACCATAACCGACCGAGTGCTGGCTACCTGCACCGGCACCTGAAGCAATGGCCAGTGGAAGTACACCAAAACCGAAGGCAAGGGTGGTCATAATGATTGGACGTAAACGCATTTTTGCAGCATGCAAAGTGGCTTCAAGTAAAGGCTCGCCTTTATCTTCTTGCAGCTCCTTGGCGAATTCTACAATCAGGATCGCATTCTTCGCGGCCAAACCAATGACGGCAATAATCGCGACCTGGAAGTAAATATTATTCGACAAGTTTGGATCTTTCAGTACCACCATGCCGAGGAAAGTTAAGCCAATTGCACCGACAATACCTAAAGGAATCACCAACAGTACCGAGAATGGAATAGACCAGCTTTCATACAATGCAGCAAGACACAGGAATACAATCAGCATAGAAAGTCCGTATAGACCCGCAGTTTGCGAACCTGCTTCACGTTCTTCTAAAGATAAACCTGTCCATTCATAGTCGAATCCTGCCATGCCCATTTGCGGGAGCTTGGCAATGATTTCTTCCATGGCAAGCATCGCATCACCTGAGCTGACGCCCGGTGCAGGAGTACCCTGAATGTTCACCGATGAAATACCGTTATAACGTTCAAGACGTGGCGAACCATATGTCCATTCACCGGTTGCAAAGGCAGAAAACGGCACCATTTGTCCCAGGTTATTACGTACGTACCATTTGTTTAAATCTTCCGGCATCATACGCGCATCAGGTACGGCTTGAACATAGACTTTTTTCACGCGACCGCGGTCAATAAAGTCATTAATGTATGAGCCGCCCCAGGCAATACGCATGGTGTTGTTGATTTCAGCAATGCTTACGCCCATAGAGCTGGCTTTTTCGTTATCCACATACACTTTGTATTGTGGCGTATCTTCCTGACCGTTTGGACGTACACCGGCAAGGCGTTTGTCTTGCGCAGCCATACCCAAGATCATGTTACGTGCAGTAATCAGCTTTTCATGACCGCTACCTGCAGCATCTTTTAATTGCAAGTTAAAGCCGGCAGAAACACCCAGTTCTGGCATTGCAGGAAGCTGCAACGGCATTACATATGATGCATCTTTAGCAATCACGTTTAACGCCATACCACGCTGGATAATGGCACCGATTTGTGATTCAGGCGTAGTACGTTCGCTCCAGTCTTTCAATTTAATGAAGGCTAAACCGGCATTCTGACCAACACCTGTGAAAGAGAAGCCTGCGACACTGAATACAGAATCGACGTTGGCTTTTTCACCTTCCATAAAGAAGCCAGTCATCTGATCAATAACTTTTTCTGTACGGTTAAGTGTCGCATTCGGCGGTAATTGAACCAGAGTCATCACCACACCTTGGTCTTCATTCGGCAGGAATGAGCTTGGCAGGTTCTTGAACAGGAACAATAGACCAGCAATCACCACAGCATAAATAACGCCGGCAATCACTTTATGGATAAGCAGTTTGCCAACCCATTTCTGGTAACCACCCGACATGCGGTCAAAGCTATGGTTAAACCAGCGGAAGAAGCGGGCGAACACACCATTACTTTCCGGCTTGTCTTTATCATGCTGTTTGAGCAAGGTTGCACAAAGGGCAGGGGTAAAGGTCAGGGCAATCGCCAGAGATAAAATCATCGCGGTCACAAGCGTGATCGAGAACTGGCGATAAATTACACCGGTCGTTCCACTAAAGAAGGCCATCGGTACGAATACAGCGGTTAATACTGTGGTAATCCCGATCAGGGCACCCGAAATCTGATGCATCGACTTTTCAGTCGCGCTAACCGGATCGAGATGTTCTTCCTGCATGACACGTTCAACGTTTTCGACCACCACAATCGCATCATCCACCAGCAGACCAATGGCCAGTACCATGGCAAACATGGTGAGCGTGTTAATCGAGAAGCCAAACAGGTTGATGATGGCAAAAGTACCCAATACCACCACAGGAACGGCCATGGTTGGAATCAGGGTTGCACGCCAGTTCTGCAAGAACAGGAACATCACCAGGAATACCAAGATGATCGCTTCAACTAAAGTGTGAACCACACTTTCAATGGAGAGTTTGATAAATGGAGTCGTATCAAATGCCAGTTGGTCTTTCAGATCACTTGGATAGTTTTTGCGAAGTTGTTGCAAGCGTTCTTCAACAGCTGTTGCTGTGTCGAGCGCGTTTGCACCGGTAGCCAATTTAATCGCTACACCACCTGCAGGTTTGCCGTTAAATTTAGAAGTGAACTGATAGTTATCAGAACCCAATTCAACTTTAGCGACATCACCAATCGTCACTTTTGCACCGGAACCGATATTTTTCAAGAAAATGTTACGGAACTGATCAGCTGTTTGTAACAGGCTTTGCGCGTTTACAGTGGCATTCAGTACCTGACCTTCAACAGCAGGCGCACCGCCCAATTGACCTACGGCAACCTGTGCGTTTTGAGTACGCAGGGCAGCCACCACATCACTTGGAGTCAGTTGATAACTGCTGAGTTTTGCAGGATCCAACCAGATACGCATGGCATAAGAGCCACCAAACACCTGCACTTCACCCACACCTGCCACACGGCTCAACGGTTCAGAAATATTGGAGTTTACATAGTCTTTAATGTCGGCGTCAGTCATTGAGCCATTCGGTGAATAGAATGCTAAAACTTGCAGGAAGCTGGCACCTGATTTGGTCACCTTGAGGCCCTGACGCTGTACATCTTCAGGCAGTAGCGCAGTTGCAGACTGCAATTTGTTTTGTACCTGAACTTGGGCAATATCGGGATCGATCCCTTGTTCAAAGTTCAAGGCAATCGATGCCTGACCGTTACCCGCACTATTTGAAGAAATATAGCGTAAACCGTCAAGACCGTTCATTTGCTGTTCAATAATCTGGGTCACTGTATTTTCTACAGTTTCAGCAGATGCACCTGGATAGGTCGCAGCAATGGTCACCGTTGGCGGCGCAATAGTCGGATATTGTGCAATCGGCATTTTGCTGAGGGTTAAAATACCCGCCAGCATAATCACCAATGCAATCACCCATGCAAAAATCGGGCGATGAATAAAAAAGTGAGCCATTTAGTCTACCCCTTATGCATTTGAAGTAGATTTTTGTTCAGTTTTCGGTTGTGCTTGACCGGCTGGCTGGCCTGCTTTATTTGCTTCTGCTGCAGGTTGACCTGCACCTTGAGGCGCAGCGGCTTGAGGTTGGTAAGGCTTCGCAACCACAGTTGCACCTTCTTTCACCTTGGCAATACCATCAACAATCACTTTTTCACCAGTTTGCAAGCCCTTGGTCACAATCCAGTCTTTAGCTTGAACGCCGGCAGTTTCTACCGGACGTGTTTCAACCACACCTTTGGCATTCACGACCATGGCAATGGCTTGACCTGTTGGAGTACGGGTAATCGCTGCCTGAGGAATCAGCATGGCATTCGGAATCACACCTTGCACGATTTGTGCAGTCGCATACATGCCTGGAAGTAATAAATGATTCGGGTTCTGGAACACCGCGCGTAAAGTTACCGTCCCCGTTTCCGGATTTACACTGGCATCCGAAAATGCAAGACGGCCTTCAACCGGGTAATAGCTGCCATCTTCCAGTTTAAGCTTCACTTTAGTGTTGTTGCTGCTACCTAAGCTGCCTTGATTCAACTGCTGGCGCAAACGCAAGAGTTCAGCACTAGACTGGTTAATGTCGACATAAATAGGGTCTAAACGCTGAATAGTCACCAATGGGCTTTCTTGGTTCATTGTTACCAAAGCGCCTGAAGTAACTGTTGAGCGATTAGTTTGACCAGAAATCGGTGCACGTACAGTTGAGTAGCCCAAGTTGATTTCGGCATTTTTCAAGGTTGCACGGCTCGCATTCAAGGTTGCTTCAGCCAGTTTTACTTGCGCAGCGATATCGTCATATTCTTGTTTTGAAATGGCATTTGTACCGACCAATTGGCGGTAACGGCCTTCTTTGACACGTAGAACATTCAGATTTGCTTCAGCGCTGGCAATAGAAGCACGGGCATTATCGACGTTTGCACGGTTTGTGCTGGAATCAATTTGATAAAGCGCCTGACCTTCACGTACATAACTGCCTTCAGTGAATAGACGCTTGAGAATCACACCACTGGTTTGTGGGCGGACTTCAGAAATTTCAAATGCCGTGGTACGGCCTGAAAGTTCTACAGATTGCTCTACGCTTTGTGGTTGGGCAACAATGACACCGACTTCAGTAGGTGGCATTTGTTGGGCTGCTGCAGCTTGCTGCGCATCCTTAGGATCTTTGCTACAACCAACAAGTGCAATACTTGTTGCTAATGCGCAAGCGGTAAGGGCGGGCGCCCAGAGCTTTGCAGACATCATTCTTCCACCTCGATTAGATTATTATCTAAAAACTAATTTGTTTTCGCCCTACTCAATTTGGCATACAGCCGATAAAGTAGTGTGATCCAAATAAAACTTATGCTCCAACCGGCTAAGACATCAGAGAAAAAATGCACGCCAAGGTAAACCCTGGAAATTCCCATGATCAACAACCACATAAAAGCAACAATAACAATGATGTGCTGTTTGGAATGTCGAAGGCTTAGATAAATTGCAAGACAACCCAAGGTAGCGGCATAAACACTATGAGCGCTGGGAAATGCAGCACCATAGCTGTTGACCAGATGATACATTTCGGGTGGGCGAGGTCTTGAAATTACATATTTGAGCAGCCAAACCGTGGCTATACTTCCTATCAGTCCTAAACTAATGAAAATAACATTTGCATATTTTTTATACCAGGCTTGGTGGAAACACCAGACTGTGGTTAAAAATAATACAAATGGCATGCCGCCTATAGTCGAAAGTGTGATGAATATCTTATTCAAAGGCAGGCTACGATGCTGGCTCAGCCATTCCGTGATCACCCAGTCGAAGTGATTCAAGGATGGATTTACTAGCATTAAAATGCTGAAAATAAATAAGAAAAATCCTACACCAAGCAACAAGTAAGGCATGTAAGGAACCCGGGTTATGTTAGCCGATTAAAGTATGACTAATTCATGGTTAAAGTGTACTCATCAGTACACTTTATTTCAAGTGTGTGTAAATTATACTAATTTCTTTTTACCCATTTTTAACCAAGAAGTAAAACAAAAATAATAGATTACTTCTGTGAATATTTTTGTACCGGGCTAAGTTCATCGACTTCCAATGGGGTCTTCGGTGGCCAGAAAAAGTCACTGGGACGGGTCAGGAAGTGCATGAGTACCAGTTTGGCTAAGGGCTTCCATTGTTCAAAGCGAACACGCCGGGCACGTAATGCTACAATAATGGTCAGGCTAAAACTGACAAACAGGTTGGTGAGACCAATCAGCAGTACACCTAAAAATGAAACAATAATTAAACCAATTTCTGGGCTGCCATTCACACAGAGTGTGCCTTGGATAAAGTTGGCCGCAGCAAAGGCAATATGGCGAATATCTAAAGGCAGGCCTAAAATAAAACCAATGGTTCCCATGCTGCCGAGCATAATCCCAAACAGGAAATTCCCTGCCAATGCTCCTAAATTTCGTTCGATATAGGCAGAAAATCTATTCAGGCGTTCTTGTCCCAATAGTTGCTTTAACTTGGCATGTGCTTTTAAACGTGGCCCAACTTTACGGTACACCGCCATATTGTCAAAGTAACCGGCGATCAGTCCCGAAAAGAACAAACACACACCGGCAATGGCAGCATGCGGAATCGCTAAGGATGTAAACGGATTCAGTGAATGTAAGGTCTTGGTGGCTTTGGCATAGCTTAAAAGAGGTTCATCCATGCCGTATTGCCAGAGCAGGGTAATCACTGCAGCAGTCGGAATGGCAATCGAGATATTGCCGAGAATGGCAATAAACTGGGTGCGAATAATATTGATAATCAGCGCAGCCAGTTCAGCAATCTGTGCATTTTTAGAACCTTTTTGCTGCTGTACCGTGGCTGCCAGCGCGGCTGCCGTCATGGCTGGCTGTTTGGTGGCGACGGTGAAATGCAGGACATGAATCAACATGAAACCCAGTGAATAGTTCATGCTAAAAATAAACGCCTGCATCATCGGTGCCATGACCAGACGTGCAGCCAGAATTTTCAGGGTCGCCATGGTGGCAATAATCACACCCGCACCAGCGGCGGATTTGTACATTGACCAAAAGCCTTGCTTGTCGGTACTTACATAATGCTCACCGGTTTTACTGGCATTTTCGGTCACTTGCAAGGCAATTAATTCACTGTTATTTGCCAGTAAAGACCGCACACTCCGTTCACTATAAATGGCAGAGGTGATATCGACCAGCAAGGCACTGAGTGATTGATAACGAATTTTATCTTCTTCAACAATCAAGTTAATGAGCAGTTCGATCCGGTCTAAACACTGTTCCAGCAGTGACAATAAATAAGTCAGACTGATACTTACGCCAATGCGTTTAATGGCACGACGAATTTTTAACACTACATCACGACATTGCTCAATCATCACCAAGGCTTGTGAGGCATCGGGTGAGGCAATAATTGCCAGAGGATCGGTATTTTGATGCAGTGCCTTGTAATGCTGAATGAATTCATTGATTTCCCGGTTCTGTACCAGAAAAGGCGATTCATATTCGGTCAGATCAGGCTGGGCATTAATAAATTCGGGATAAAGCCCAATACCGCTAATCCGGTAAGATAAAACAGTAATGGCTTTAATCAGTTCACTTTTAATTTGAAGTTTTTCTTTTTGGTTGCTATGCCCCTGATTGACTAAGGCAAACAGCTTTTGCCAGTCTTCATCGGCAATACTGTCCAGCCAGTACTTGTCACTGCGTTGATAAAAAACCCGACGGACCAAATCTTGCAGCTGGCTTTCATCATTAATCAGGGGAAGAAAATGAGCACCCAGGCGTTGAGCGAGCTGATTCCAGAAACCATCCAGCGACAAAATACCGGTATCGGCATATAGACTGGTTTGTTTGTAGTGGCTGATTAATTTTAAGATGAAATTTTGCAGTGTGGTGACTGCATGGGGAGTAATCAGTAAGGCTTGAATAAAAGTCTGAAATTTGCGGCTAATTTCTTCAAGATCAGCCGGATCATCTGGCCGAATACGGTTCACTAATTCAATCAGCAGTGAACCATCCAGCACAGCCTGATTAGACTCAAGCTGTTGCTGCATTTTTGAAAATAAATCATTAAAATTGATATGCATAGGCAAGGGGTAAATATCTTCTTTCTAATCCCATCATTGAATTCGGTTTAAAGCCAGCTGGGTCAAGTTAATCAATGCCTGGCGATATTCGCTGTCAGGAAGTGCATCTAGGGCATTCAGCGCAAACTGGGTTTCTTCGGTTGCACGTTGACGGCAATAATCCAGAGAGCCACAGGTTTGCACAATCTCGATCACACGTTCTAATTGGGCTGTACCACCCGTTGCAATACTGCGACGAACAATTTCATGTTCTTCATCGGTGGTTTTTTGCAAGGCAGAGATTAATGGCAAAGTCGGTTTGCCTTCCATTAAATCATCGCCAATATTTTTACCTAATGTTTCAGCATCGGAAGTATAGTCTAAAATATCATCAATAATTTGAAAGGCATTACCAAAGTGACCGGCAAAGACGCGCAAAGGTTCACGGTATTGGGGTGTGCCCGATAAAATCGCAGCGCCTTCGGTGGCCAGTTCGAATAAACGTGAGGTTTTCCCGTGGATAATATCGAGATAAGTCTTTTCCGTGGTTTCTGGCTGATGCTGGGCTTGTAGCTGCAACACTTCACCTTCGGCAATTTCACAGGTGCCGGTAGAAAAGTCTTTCAGTAAGGTCATGTCGTTCAGATCGACCAGCAAATCGAAAGCACGGGAAATCAGGAAATCACCCACGAGAACCGCGGTCTGGTTATTCCATGTGGCATTGGCTGTAGGACGACCACGACGCAAGCCTGATTCATCGACCACATCATCATGGACCAGCGTTGCGGTATGCAGCATTTCAATAATGGCCGCCAGTTTACGCTGACGTTCGATATCTTCTGCACCGCAGGCTTTTGCCGCCAATAAGCACATGATTGGGCGCATACGTTTGCCGCCAGCTTCAACCACGTGTTTACTCACGGCCATCACCAAGGCAACTTTTGAAGTGATCCCTTCATTAATGAAAGTGTCCATCGCAGCAAAGTCTGAAGCAACAGGAGCGAGAATGTCTTGCTTAAAGTCGATGGCCATATGAAGAGAAACCTCTAAAAATTGAATTGCTTATTATAGTGTAACAACTATAGTGGATATAAAGCTAAGATCTTAATATAGTTGTTTAAATCCTGACTAGGCAAATGGTTTTAAATTTGACTGGATTCTACTATTACACCAGATATGTGATCAAACTAGCATGGGTGTTTTATAGTAGCGAATTGATTTTAAAAATCTATTACATTTTATAAAATGTCAGCTTCAAATCTTCATGGTTATTTTTAATCAGTCTTAATCGTTTATAAAATCAGCAACAGCTAGGTGCAAAAAAACGCTGAAATGGCTTGTTGTTTGATTTATTATCACTTAATATGTTTGCCCTTAGATATCCCCCAGTGGCGTTCGTATTAAGATCGATATATTCCTTTATCGGCACGACGACACGGGCATGTTTGGAGTACATTATGTACGCAGTAATCCAAAGCGGTGGTAAACAACACCGTGTTGTTGAGGGTGAAACCCTTAAAGTAGAATTGTTGAAAGCTGAAACTGGCTCAACCGTTACTTTTGATGACGTGTTGATGCTTGTAAACGGCGAAAGCATTCAAATTGGTGCTCCAGTTGTTGCTGGTGCTACAGTAACTGCTGAAGTAGTTAGCCACGGTCGTCACGACAAAATCCGTATTGTTAAAATGCGTCGTCGTAAACATTACCGTAAACAACAAGGTCACCGTCAATGGTTTACCGAGTTGAAAATTACTGCTATTTCAGGCTAATTACGAGGAGTAAATAGACATGGCAACTAAAAAAGCCGGTGGTTCGACACGTAACGGTCGTGACTCAAACCCTAAAATGTTAGGTGTTAAAATGTACGGTGGTCAAGCTGTGACTGCTGGTAACATTATTGTTCGTCAACGTGGTACAGAATTCCACGCTGGTTTAAACGTAGGTATGGGCCGTGACCATACTTTATTTGCTACCGCTGATGGCGTGATCAAATTCGAAGTGAAAGGTCAATTTGGCCGTCGCTATGTATCTGTTGAAACTGCATAAGTTTTAATGGTACGAAAAACCCACATTTGATGTGGGTTTTTTTATGTCTGTAAATCGGTGAAATAATGGTTACCATCTTCATCATGATGTAGAAATGGCTACATTGGCTATTAATAACAATACAAAACTTCTTATTTTCTCAATTATTAGGATTAAAAATTGGTTTAAGATGGACGCATTGAACAAATTGCGATACCGCAAATAAAAAAAGGTGATGATATGAAAATGCTTCGTAAAACCCTGTGTGCGATGACCTTGGGTGCTGCAACGCTTGCACCGGTAATGAGTACAACTGTTTTTGCTGCCCCTGTAGCAGCATCGGAGCAGCAAGCAACCAACAATCTGGTGAAACAGTTAAGTAATATTCGTACTTTGTCAGCTAACTTTGAACAAACCACTAAAGCGACTTCGGGCAAAGCGCCGCAGAAAAAAGGTTTGACCGGACAACACATGAACCAGACCTTTAAAGGGGTGATGAAAGTTGCACGTCCTGGCAAGTTCTTCTGGGAAACCACCAGCCCATCCAAACAGACCATTGTGACTTCCGGTAAAACCGTATGGATTTATGATCCCGATTTACAGCAAGCAGTCCGTCAAAGTTTAGATGAGCAAGTGGCTAATACCCCTGCATTATTATTGTCGGGTAATACCAGCCAGATTATGAAGTCTTATCGGGTGACTCAGCCGGATAAAGGCAAGACCTATTACACCTTGTATCCAAAAGTTAAAGACAGTGCATTCCAAAGCCTGACCATTAGTTTTGGTGCGAATAAGGCACCAAGTTTGATGATTTTGCAGGATTCATTGGGTCAAACCACCTATGTACGCTTTAATAATGTGAAGTTGAATCCATCTATTGCTTCATCAACCTTTAATTTCGCACCGCCGAAAGGCACCGATATTATTGATCAATAATCAATTGATTGATCACTATTGAATTAAGTACTTATATCATTTAAAAAGCAGTCCTACGTGGCTGCTTTTTTAAATTTTATTGGCTAAAAAATACGAGGCATTTCGGGTAAAGCCTAATTATGCAAAAAGTTATGCAAAAATAAACACAAGATGTCTGGTTCATACAGCCATGTAGCCTATATACAGATAAGTAGATAGACATAAGCAGCAAAGGGAAAAATACAAAAAATAAGCTTGACCTAAAACAAAGATAAAAGCTCAGGAGGAATAAAAAGTGGAAAATAACAATACAGGTGCCTCAACCTTGGATTACCCACGTTTCACCAAATTAAAATCTAAGTTCAATACGTATCGTCAAAAAGTCATGGGGCTGGGTGTGACCTGGCTGCAAAGAAGATCAAAAAATTCAGCTAAAAACTCATCTAAAGCTAAGGCAGAAAATCCTTATCTGCATGGGATATTTGCTCCGGTAGAGGAGGTTGAGAAAAGTGAGTTTAGTGTGATTGGTGAAATTCCACAGCACTTAACCGGACTGTTATTAAGAATAGGTCCTAATCCCGTTCATGTTGAGAATCAAGATTTATATCACTGGTTTGCTGGTGATGGAATGCTGCACGCTTTAAAAATTGAACAGGGTCGAGCAGTATGGTTTAAGAGCCAGTATATCGAAACGGATTCCGTGCAAAAGCTAAAGCATGAACCAGTTAAAGCCGGATTTTGCCGTGGTCCAGGGGATGTAGTGAATACTAATGCTTTTTATCATGCCAATAAAATCTGGGCCAGTGTAGAAGCGGGTACTTTGCCGGCACGGCTGGACTTAAATTTAAATACGGAAGAACACCGTCTTTTTAATACCGATGCAGACCTGCCTTTTACTGCTCATCCACATAAAGACAATAACACAGGGCATTTACACGCCATTTGTTATGATGCCCTGGATATTAAACATGCCTATTATGAAGTGATTGATCAGCAAGGAATGTTGCTGCATTGGGCTAAAATTCCTGTCCAGCACGGCCCCATGATTCATGACTGTGCCATTACCGAGCAAGATGTTTTAATTTTTGATTTGCCGGTCACCTTCTCTTTGAAGCAACTCATCAAAGGAAATCCGTTGCCTTATGCATGGAATGAAAAGCATGTAGCACGAATTGGCATTTTGCCTAAATATGGCCGTGCCGATGAAGTACAGTGGATTGCTGTAGAACCGTGTTTTATTTTTCATGCCGCCAATGCTTATCGCAATGATCAACAGATCATTATTCTGGATGTAGTCGTTCATCGCTCCATGTTTAAAAAGTCCCATCAAGGTCCGTTTGAGCAGCAAAAAACACAATTGGAGCGCTGGGCCATTGATCTGAAGCGAAATGCGGTAGATCGCAAGGTTATTGATGAGCAGGCACAGGAATTTCCACGAATTGATGAGCGCTATACGGGGGAACGGCATCGTTATATTTATAGTGTCAGTTTTGATCCTTTAAACATAAGCAAAGCCAATCATTTGGTTTGTCATGATATACATACACAGGAAAAAACCACGTATGCCTATGGAGAACAATGGGTGACGGGAGAAGTGGTATTTATTCCCGAGTCAGTTGATGCCAAAGAGGGCATGGGCTATTTGTTATCTTATGTGCATCATATCCATAAAGAATCATCCAAAGTGGTGATTCTAAAAGCGCAAGGTTTAATGCTTCAGCCTCAAGCTGAAATTATCCTGGGTGTACATGTGCCCTTGGGCTTTCATGGTAATTGGGTAGATTTGTCTTAATTTAAGCTGATTTTCATCTTTTTATGGATATATAAGTCTATCTTTTTTGAAGATACATATTTTAAATTTCATTTGCTTACTGAGCTTTGTATAGTGAAGCCGCATGATAATAGGCACTAGGTTGTAAAAATAAAATGGAAACACGCACGAATAAACAATGGCTATGGGCTGTTCCAGTTTCTTTGGCAGCACTCGTCATAACGGGATGTCAGGAGCGACCAGCTCCAAAAACAGAACAGGCAAGTACTACAAAACAGAAAAACGTTCAGACAATTCCATTAATTCAAGCCAAAGTTGTTCCTGTGAAACTGAGCAAACCGGAAGCATGTGATGCAGAAGGATGTACCCAGTATGAAATTCAGACGGTAAAGAGCAACCTGAAATGGGTGGATGACTATTTTATCGATCGGGTAAAAAAAGCCGATCCGATTGCATTTTCTACAGCTCCCAATCAAAAGGTCAATACTGCCGATGGGGCGGCACCCAATTTAAGTCAAAGCTCGACCTATATCCGCTTTGTCAGTCAGCAGTATGACCGGGCAACTTTTGCCATTCAAACCTATACCTATTCATCCGGTGCTGCGCATGGCATGTATCATCAGGAATTTGTCAATTTCGATTTGAAAAACAAAAAGCGTCTGGCACTGCAAGATATTATGCTCAAGGGCACAGAACAGCAGTTACTGAATACCTTATATGATTCAAACAGCATCTGGCTGGAGCAGCACAGTATCGAAAGAGCGAAACTGAAATTAAGTGATAATTTTTATTATGGTGCCAATGGTATTGTATTTGTTTATCCCTTGTATGAGCTGGCTTCCTATGCAGAAGGCATGACTGAGCTGACCTTGCCTTATTCGGCCTTGGGCAAACTGATTAAAGTGGAATATCTGCCAAGTTTGCCCAAGTATCCAACGTCATAATTTCAGCTTAAATCGGGTAAATTTGCTCTAATAAGCCCCAGCTATCCGCTCGATCACTGTCTTTTTTAGTGTTTAGCGCTTACACTATAGCCAGTTTTTTTCTTTGCAAAAGATTGGCTATGATCGACCCGAAATTAATCAGAAATAATATTGAGGCTGTAAATTTAGCCTTGGCAAAACGTGGTGTACAGCTTAATGTAGAAGAGTGGGCTTCACTCGAAGCTCGCCGTAAAGAGCTCCAATCGAAAACAGAAGCTTTACAGGCAGAGCGTAATTCGGGTGCTAAACAAGTTGGCCAAATTAAAAAATCTGGTGGCGATGCATCTGAAATCATGGCACGTATGGCAGCCATTGGTGATGAAATTAAAGCTGCTGAAGTTGCGCTTGCAGAATTGCAAACTGAAATTGAAACCAAGTCTTTAACCATTCCCAATATGCCGCATGAATCTGTACCTGAAGGTAAAGATGAAGATGATAATGTTGAAATTTTAAAATGGGGCACACCACGTCAATTTGATTTTGAAATTAAAGATCATACTGACTTAGGTGAATGGATGGGCGGTTTGGAGTTTGAAACTGCGACCAAATTAACCGGTACACGTTTCAGTGTTCTTAAAGGTCCATTGGCGCGTTTACAACGTGCGTTAACCCAATTCATGCTCGATACCCATACGCTTAAAAATGGTTATACCGAAGCGTATGTGCCTTATTTGGTGAATGCGGATTCTTTGCGTGGTACAGGTCAGTTGCCTAAATTTGAAGAAGATTTATTCAAATTGCAGGGTGAAAAAGAGTATTACCTGATTCCGACTGCCGAAGTGCCAGTGACCAATTTCGTGCGTGATGAAATTGTTGATCCAGACCGTTTACCACTAAAATATGCCGCGCATACGCCATGTTTCCGTAGTGAAGCAGGTTCATATGGCCGTGATACCCGTGGTTTAATCCGTCAACACCAGTTCGACAAAGTTGAGATGGTGCAGATTGTAAAACCTGAAGATTCTATGCAGGCTTTAGAAGAATTGACCGGTCATGCTGAAGGCATTTTGCAAGCATTAGGTCTGCCATATCGTAAAATCATTCTTTGTGGTGGTGATATGGGCTTTGGCGCCATCAAGACTTACGATTTGGAAGTTTGGGTGCCTAGCCAAAATACTTACCGTGAAATTTCAAGTTGTTCATGCATGGGTGATTTCCAGGCACGCCGTATGAAAGCACGTTATCGTGTAGACCAAAAGAAAACTGAATTTGTGCATACTTTGAATGGTTCAGGTTTGGCAGTCGGTCGTACCTTGCTTGCAGTGATGGAAAATTATCAACGTGCAGACGGTTCGATTGAGATTCCTGAAGCACTTCGTCCATACATGGGTGGTGCAGAATTTATTGATTAATCTTCGGATTGATCAATAAATTGATAAACGGCACAGTTTTGTGCATAAAAATTGCTTAAGACAGTCAGATCTAAAATACTGAGGTAGTTCGTGGATATCTTTCCAATCTCTTTAAAGTTGCAACAGCAACCTTGTCTGATTGTCGGTGGTGGACATATTGCCTACCGGAAGGCAGTCCTTTTGGCAAAAGCAGGCGCAGTTATTCACGTGATTGCACCTGAAATTGAAAGTAATTTACTTGAGATTGTTGAATCAAGCCAAGGGCAATATGTCCAAGCCCCTTTTAGCCCAGATATTCCATTACGCCATTACCGTTTGGTGATTGCGGCAACCAATGATAAAGCGACCAATATCCAAGTTTTTGAAGCTTGCGAAGCTGAAAAAATTCTGGTGAATAGTGTCGATGATCCACCGCATTGTCGTTTTATGGTTCCTGCGATTATTGACCGTTCACCTTTGGTGGTCTCCATTGCCACCAATGGCACCTCACCCGTGTTATCACGTCAAATCCGAACCCAGCTGGAAGCTGCTATTCCTCATGGCATGGGCAAACTGGCAGATTTTTCTGGAAAATGGCGTGCTGCGGTGAAGGTAAAAATTGAAAACCCAGATGAGCGCCGTATTTTTTGGGAAGACTTATATGCAAGTCCGCTCAAAGAACAGGTGTTTAATGACAACATTGCCGAAGCTGACCGTTTAATTGAACAAGCTTTAATGGAGTGGAAAGCGCCTAAAGGCGAAGTCTATTTGGTGGGTGCGGGGCCAGGTGATCCTGAACTGTTGACTTTAAAAGCACTGCGTTTGATGCAACAGGCAGATGTGATTATTTACGACCGTTTGGTTTCACCGCCGATTTTAGACTTGTGTCGCCGTGATGCAGAAAAGATTTATGTGGGTAAAGCCCGTTCCAATCATAGTGTTCCTCAAGAAGGGATTAATGCACTATTGGTGGAATATGCTGCAAAAGGTAAACGTGTCTGCCGTTTAAAAGGCGGTGATCCATTTATCTTTGGTCGTGGTGGTGAAGAAATTCAGGAACTGTTTGCTGCCGGTGTGGCTTTTCAGGTGGTGCCGGGGATTACCGCTGCTTCTGGCTGTTCAGCCTATGCCGGTATTCCTTTAACGCATCGTGATTATGCTCAAAGTGTCCGTTTCCTTACTGGACATTTGAAGGAAGGTTCACCTGAGTTGCCTTGGAGTGAACTGGTTTATGAAAATCAGACCTTGGTGCTGTATATGGGCCTAGTTGGATTGGAAAAAATATGTGCGCAGCTGATTGCACATGGCCAGCGTCCGGATATGCCGGTTGCACTGATTTCTAAAGGTACTACACCAGAGCAAAAAGTGGTGGTGGGAACTTTAGCCGATATTGCGTCGAAAGTGGCAGAACATCACATTCAAGCGCCGACCCTGACCATTATTGGTGAAGTGGTAAAATTGCGCGAACAATTACAGTGGCAAGGCTAATTCAGGCCTTGTTGCGTTGAAAGAGTAGAGAAATCCTGTGATTCATGTTGTTTTGTATGAGCCTGAAATTCCTGCAAATACTGGGAATATCATCCGTTTATGTGCCAATACCGGTGCGCAGTTGCACTTGGTAAAACCGCTTGGTTTTGAGCTGGATGATAAGAAGCTCAGACGTGCGGGTCTGGATTATCATGAATGGGCACATATGAAAGTGTGGGAAAATTTTGCAGAGTGTCTGGCTCATTTAAAAGAGCAAGGTATTAATAATGATGCAATTTATCCTTTAACCACCAAGGGTTTTGAAACACCGCATACCTCAAATTTAAACCGTCCGGTTGCCTTGTTGATGGGGCCAGAAACCCGAGGTTTGCCTGAAGATGTGCGCATGATGTTCCCGAAAGAACACTGGATTCGTTTACCGATGGCAGTAAATTCACGCAGTTTGAACTTATCCAATGCTACAGCAGTTATTTTGTATGAAGCTTGGCGTCAACAAGGCTTTCAAGAATTGAAGTAAAGATTGAGCCAATCATTAAAAACCACCTGAGGGTGGTTTTTTTTATGTAAGTTTGACTCATTTTATCTTCTCCATTTGATCAATTTTAGTTATAAAAAGAGAATAAATAAGAACTAAAGTGAGTACACTTTGAACCTGAGAAAGAAATATACATTTTTTATTACTGGGCTGATTGCTCTTGCAATCGTTACAGCTATTATGCCGGCAACTTCTTTTGCGGAATCTCCAGTTGCTCATCAGGCAGCAACGGAAACAGTAAAACCGATTACTCAAGCCGAAATTCAGCAAGGCTTAAAAGACATGCAGCAACGAATGAATCAGCAAATTGAAGCATGGGGCAAGACTTTAACGAGTGATGATTTTGAATGGAGTTGGACTGGGCGGCAGCTTAAAAAAGAAAAACGTCAGCAAGTGTGTGGTATCTATCAAAATATCATTAATGACATCTATGGTCTGGCCGTTGAAAATAAAGCACGTTTGAGCGAGCAAGAGCAAAAACTGTTGCAAGACCGCAATGCTTTTATTCAGGCGCTAGGCTATCAGGACAATCTTGTAGATAGCAAAATGGGATTTAATTGTCGGATTAAATAGCTTGGCGCTTAAAAAATGACTTGATGAATAGGTATAAAAGGGAAGGATGAAGCCTAAAAAACTCCTGATAAAAAAATCAATGACCATAAAAAAGACGCATCAAGCGTCTTTTTTATTAAATGAAAACATTTATTTAGTGGTGAGTATCATCAAATTCATTATGTTGTGGAGCAGGGTGTTTAAAGCCCTTGGTCTTATAACCAAGATACAAAATCCCAAACATTGCCCACCATAGACCGAATTTCAATGCAGTGTCTTCAATTTCAAGCCACATGGCAAAGATACTGATGAAACCGAGCATCGGAATAACCACAAAGTTAAGTATATCTTTAAAGTTTTTAGTACGGCCATCACGCAATGCATAACGTGAAATCACCGATAAATTCACAAAAGTAAATGCGGTTAATGCTCCGAAACTGATCATGGAAATCACGATATCCAAATTAATGAAGCCGGCAGTTAAAGCCACAGCACCGACAATGAGGATATTGTAAACAGGGGTATAGCTTTTAGGACTGATGTGACCGAATATTTTTTTATTGATCACACCATCACGACCCATTACGTACATCAAGCGTGATACGCCTGCATGTGCAGAAATACCGGATGCCATAACAGTCACAATAGCGAAATAAAGCACCACGGTTTTAAATGCAACGCCGCCAACAGCCTGAAGAATATCTGGCTGAGTTGCAGCTACATCTTCAAAGTAAGTTTTAGGATCATTGGGGAAGTAAATTTGCATGAAGTAAGTGCTGATGATGAAAATCACCCCGGCAATTAATGCAGTCAGGAAAATTGCTTTAGGTAAGGTTTTTTCAGTATCTTTGGTTTCTTCTGCCAGTGAACTCAGTGAATCAAAACCTGTAAACGAGAAGCACAGTAAAGTTGCTCCTGTAATCAAGGCACCCACAGAAGTCATTGAATTCCAGAAAGGTTCCAGACTCCATAACTGATACTTGGCATTCACCAGTGAACCATCGGCATTTACACCACCAGCCAGCAAGCTATAAACCATCCAAGTGAAGTAAACGATGACAGCGATTTGAACGAGGACAATCAGACCGTTAAAGTTCGCAACGAATCTGGCGCCCCGGAGGTTCACCGCAGTCATAAATGCAGTTAAGCCTATAACCCAAATCCAGTGATTAATATCGGGGAACAAGGCTTCCAGGTAAATTACCGCCAAAATGATGTTGACCATTGGTGACAACAGGTAATCTAGCCATGATGACCAGCCCACCATAAAACCGACATTGGGATGAATCGATTTTTGCGCATAAGTATACGCAGACCCGGATGACGGGTAACGGCGGATCATATGTCCGTAACTGATGGAAGTAAATAGAATTGCAACCAGGGCAATAATGTAAGACGTTGGTACATGGTAATGACTTTCTTCGGAAACCAGACCGAACGTATCAAATAATGTCATTGGTTGAATATAAGCTAAACCAATAATAATAATGTGCCAGAGTCCAAGCGTTTTTTGCAGTTTAGCTGCCGGTTGAGTCCCAGAGATATTTGTCAACGGCGTTATCCTCTTAATCGTTGATCAAGGATCAGTCATGTTTACAAGGATCGTTTGAGACGAACGATCCCCCCTAAATGAATAAAACAAAAGTGCGCCAATCTACTCTAGTTTGTTACCTTTTGCCAATATCTTTATGATTTTTTAATGCAAAAAATATGCCATCTGGTATAAAAAATCAGCTTTAATTTTCCACAAAGCAAAAGCCTGATGCTTAAAAAAACATCAGGCTAATTTTTAGCTATATTCGCTTAATTTTCAATACTTACCAAGCTTTTTCTAAAATCGCTTTTAAATCACTAAACGTGGCTTCTTTAGGATTATAAATAATGGAACCATCATTTAATGCTTTATCTGCTACTTCATCCAATTGTGCTTCTGAAACTTTGCCAGTTTCACGTAAAGTACGCGGCAATTTGGTTAATGCATATAAGCGATCACGCATGGTTAGAATAGTAGCAATAGCTTTGTCAGCACGTAAATGTGCAGGCGTTTGTGCATAAATATCCGCACCGGCCAAAGGCAGCAATAATTCTGCAATTTTGTCACCATTGACTTCCTTATTGTACTCAAGCACATAAGGCAGGAACAGGTTCATGCATAGACCATGGGGCAAATGAGCCACCGCACCTAAAGCATGCCCGAGCGAGTGTACCAAGCCAACCATGGAGTTAGAGAATGCAATGCCGGCCATAGTCGAAGCTTGTGCCAATTCCAGGCGGCCAAATTCATCTGTTGGATTATCCAGAACATTGAACAGGCTGTTGCTAACTTTTTTAATGGCAGCCGTTGCATAGGCATCACTGATTGGATTTGCTGCCATGCAGGTATAGGCTTCAACCGCGTGGGTCAATGCGTCCATAGCCGTCATGGCAGTTAAATGTGGCGGCAAGGTTTGCGTCATGCGCGGATCAAGAATCGCAGCATGCGGCATCAGGTAATACGATGCAAACGGCATTTTGACATTTTTTTCAAGATCAGAAACCACAGCAACCATAGTCACTTCTGAACCTGTACCTGATGTAGTCGGAATAACGAAGAATGGTTTTAATGGTTTTGGCAGGTTATGTGCGCCTGAATACTTAAGCAGATCATCACCACCTTCAGTCACCAAAATGTTGGTTGCCTTGGAGGTATCAATCACTGAACCGCCACCTACGGCAATAATCGCATCACAACCATTGTCACGATAGGCTTGTGCTGCCTTACGTACGGTTTCTACGCTCGAATCTGGTGGAACATCATCAAAAATAGCACCAATCACCGCCTCTGTAGATTCAAAAGCAGCTTCAATTGGAGCAAGCAGGTTATTGCTGCGTACGCCTTTATCGGTAATGATCAGTGGACGTTTTGCACCTAAAGTGGCAAGTTCAAAAGGAATGTGCTCTAACGCGGCATGACCTGCGATCACTTTTACCGGACAGAAAAATTCGTAATAAGGCTTAGCCATGTTATGCACTCCGTTTAAAATATGATTGAGCTAGTTTCAAATAAATATTTGCAGCTCCAGTAAGTTTTTCTTTTAGGCTTAATTCTGTTGGATATTGTTTTACAGCAAGCTCAGCCAGGAGTTTAGGTAAAATAAGCGCTTCCATTTTGTTTAAGCAACGTACCAGACGAATGGCAAATGAAATATCTCCATCAGCAATCATGCGGTCGTGAGCAAAAGCCTGTGCCGTGCTTTCCTGAAAAGAAAACACTAAAAAAGCATGAGTTAAGTGCTTAAAAGTAATGGTAAGGTCAGGCTTGCTGTTTACAGATTGAAGTAATTGTAATTGATGGTCTTCCGTGACTTTTGCAATAAAAGCTGGGCCATTGGGAAATACTTTCATCGTTAGAACGAAACCCACAGGGAATTTAGCAACTTCCTGTTTTACTTCGGCGTCGACTTGACTCGCCATTACCAGACCTCTGCCAATCACATCCATCATGAGTTTGACGTAGGTCAGTTGTAAAGCGGGCTTAACGGATTTGGTTGAAATCACTCGCGTATCCCTTATCTAAAAAATATTTTATTAGTTTAGAGTAAATACTCTAATTTATTTTTATGTCAAAAGCAAAGTTATTGTTGCATGACTTGAACTTCATTAAAGTAACCGCTGTTGTGTAAAGTTTCAATGATATCGACGCATAAGTTCTCGAATTTAGGGTAGTCCTGCACTAAATCCTGAATGCGGACCATTTCCAGACCGGCATAACCACATGGATTAATGGTGTGGAAACCAAACAGGTCACAATCAATATTCAGTGCCAAACCATGATAGCTGCGCCCTTTACGGATTTTAAAGCCTAAAGACCCAATTTTGCGCTCGGCTACATAAACACCCGGTGCATCCGGCTTGGCATAGGCTTCAATGTCGTATTTTTTCAGCAGTCCAATCATTAAATTTTCAGCATAGGACACTAAAGTACGTACATTCCAGCCCAAACGGTTTAAATCAAACATGAAATAGGCCACCAGCTGACCAGGGCCATGCCATGTCACTTGTCCACCGCGGTCTGTTTGCACGACTGGAATATTACTCGGCAGCAGAATATGTTCCGGTTTACCTGCCTGTCCCTGGGTCAGTACATCATGATGCTGTAAAATCCACAGTTCATCCGGCGTGTTTTCATCGCGGTTTTCAGTCAGGTTTTTCATGTCCTGAAAACGGTCGAGGTAGGGAGTAAGCTGGTTAAATTGATGAATAATCAGTTTGGGTTTTAGAACAGCATCAGTCACGTGAAGTGCGTCCTTAAAAATTTTCAACAGGATAGAATGATTATAATGAAATCATACTGGGATAGGGGATGATCGCTGGACGATTTAAAGTTTTTTTCAGATTTAGTCATATTTTTATTGTTATATAAATAAAAAAAACACGCCTGAAGCGTGTTTTTTATGTTCTTAAAGTGCTGTTTTAATCAATGGGCAGGCTGCCAAGTCAGCATATAATGCATGAACCTGTTCCAGCTCCACAAAGACAATCTGAGCAGTTAAAGAATGATATTTCCCGGTACGTGAAGGTTGTACCTTAATACTGGTACCATCGAAGTCGGGAAAATGTTTTACCAGGATTTCTACAACGGCAATATGTAATTCTGTGCTGGCTTCACCAATCAGTTTAATTGGATAATCCATTGGGAAGACCCATAGATCTTCTCGGAGTTCGCGAGATGGCGTACGGTCTAACATGGTCATAGTAGTCCCCTTATATCAAACGCCTGCATGAATGCAGGCGTTATATGTCTTGAATACTAGATGGAGATACTTGGCTGTTTTTCAAGTCTCCATCGGTATCACAATGGCTTAGTCATTTTCCAGGAATGAACGTAAGTGTTCAGAGCGGGAAGGGTGACGTAATTTGCGTAATGCTTTGGCTTCAATCTGACGGATACGTTCACGTGTTACGTCAAACTGTTTACCGACTTCTTCCAAAGTATGGTCAGTTGGCATATCAATACCAAAACGCATTTTCAAGACTTTCGCTTCACGTTCAGTCAGGTTTTCCAGTACTTCTCGAGTCGCTTCTTTTAAGCCTTCTGAGGTTGCAGCATCAATCGGAGAGGTGATGTTGCCATCTTCAATGAAGTCACCCAAATGCGAATCTTCATCATCACCAATCGGCGTTTCCATAGAAATCGGTTCTTTGGCAATTTTAAGCACTTTACGTACTTTGACTTCGTCCATTTCCAGACGTTCGCCCAATTCTTCAGGCGTCGGTTCACGCCCCATTTCTTGAAGCAATTGACGTGATACACGGTTGATCTTGTTAATGGTTTCGATCATGTGTACTGGAATACGAATGGTACGTGCCTGATCCGCAATTGATCGGGTAATCGCCTGACGAATCCACCAAGTTGCATAAGTCGAGAATTTATAACCACGACGGTATTCAAACTTGTCCACGGCTTTCATCAAGCCGATGTTACCTTCTTGAATCAAGTCAAGGAATTGCAAACCACGGTTGGTGTATTTTTTCGCAATCGAAATTACCAGACGCAAGTTGGCTTCAACCATTTCTTTTTTCGCACGACGGGCTTTGGCTTCACCAATCGACATACGTTTAGAAATGTCTTTAATGTCCTTAACATTCAAGCCCAATTCTTTTTCGATGTCGGCAATCTTTTGCTGAAATGCTAGTACATCTGGACGTACTTTTTCTAAATAAGTTTTTTGCTCGGCAGGTGCTTTGGCAATTTGCTCATCTAACCAGGCTGGATTCGACTCCTGACCCGGGAAAGAAGTGCGGAACTGGGTACGGTCCATACGGCCACGACGTACCGCATAACGCATGACTTCACGTTCAGAAGTACGGATCTGTTCATGTGTGCCACGAATCATTTCAGAAATAATGTCAAATAAACGCGGGGTAAATTTGAACATCATAAACACGGTTGCCAATGCTTCAAGCGCTTCTTCTGCCTGCTTGCTATTACGGCCATGCTTTTCAATTGCAGCTTTAGTTAGTTTCCATGCATCTTCCAATTCGGTGAAACGAATACGGGCAATTTCTGGATCAGGACCTGACTCGCCTTCAGAATCATCATCACTTTCAGACTCTTCTTCGTCATCATCGTCCAGTTTTACATCTTTGGTTGTTTTAGAACTTGCTTCTTCATCTTCATCGATTTCAGCTTCCTCTTCTAAAACTTCTGGAATTTCTTCATCAGATTCCGGGTCTAAATAACCCGATAAAATATCAGCAAGACGACGTTCACCTTCAGTGACATCGTTATATTCTTTTAATACAACTTCAACTGCATTTGGCCAATACGCAATAGAATGAAGAACGTCACGAATACCTTCTTCAATGCGTTTAGCAATGCTGATTTCACCTTCACGCGTTAATAGTTCAACCGTTCCCATTTCACGCATGTACATACGTACTGGATCGGTCGTGCGACCAGGTTCGCTTTCAACTGACGCAAGAACAGCGGCCGCTTCTTCTTCAGCAACTTCATCGGTTGTTTCAGTATTCGAGCCATCGAACATGGTGTCATCAGATTCAGGCGCACGTTCATGCACAGGAATGCCGACGTCTTGAAGCATCTGAATAATGTCTTCAATCTGTTCGCTTTCCGTGATCGAGTCCGGGAGATGATCGTTAACCTCAGCGTAAGTTAAGTAACCTTGCTCTTTGCCTCGGCTAATCAGAGCCGCTACTTGCGAAGTAGGGGAAGTCATATCGCTCATCTTTGCTTACTCTTCGTTGAATCTGTGGCAGTGAAAAACCGTGCATGATAGCACAATTCGATTAAAATTGTTTTGAATATTGATTGCTCAAGTCTCATTTAAAAAACATGAATTTGATTTAACAATTGTTTTCAATATGGGGCTGGAATTTTTTTTTTCAAGGCCGGGTGAGGGATCGCCTACAAAATATTTTGAGTTTGCTTTATCCGGCGTAATAAAAATTCTCAGCGTTCATAAATACACAATTTTAGAGGTAAAAAACAAGATAAAATGGTGTTTCTAAGATAAAAAAATAAAAATACTTGACAAAATTACATAAGTGCGATAAATAGCGCCTAGGCCCATTCACTTTTTTTCACCATGAGGTAGTTTTAGTGTCTTCTACAGATTTTGAACTAGATGATAGCTACAGTGATGATGATGTTAGTTTTGATGAAGTATCAAGCAAAATTAGTGCTAAAGAGTCGTTAGAAAAACGTCGTCTCATTGATGACCTTCTCGCACAACGTCGTTTAGAGCGTGAACTGAAAGATTTTGATTATGATCTTGATGACGACGACGATTTTGATGATGAAGAAGACTAAAATAGGATTCTGCACAGCCAGCTAAAATGCTATGCTATGCGGCAGTTATTTTACAAACCTGGATTTTAAATGAGTGCTTTAGATTTAGACCTTTTGAGCGATTATCTAGATGGCGACCAAAATGAATATGGTCTGGATTTTGCGGCAACTCATGGTTTTCTGTGTGCAATTGCAGTTGGCCCTGCTTTTGATAAGTGGCTCGATGAACTCTTTGACAATAATCAAAAGAAAGTTCCGAGTGAAATTGTTGCACAAGTAAAAGCCTGGTTAGAATCGATTCGTCAGAATTTGGCGAACGAAGAGGGAATTGAATTTCCTTTTGAAATAGAAGAAGCAGATGTGGATTCAAGTTTAGGCGACTGGAGCGTTGGTTTTGTCGATGCCATGTTCTTAAACGAAGATGCTTGGTTTACACCAGAACATGAAGAGCAACTGGTAGATTTAACTTTACCGATGATGGTCTTCAGTGGTGTAGATGAAGAAGATCCACAAATGGAATCTTTCCGCCGCAATGGTCAGCTCATGGATGAAATTGCTGAAGAAATTCCAGATAACTTGAATGAATTATATTTAATGTACCATACGCCAGCGTGATGGTGCGCCTTGCGCCGTTCCAATCGCGGCTTATGTATCACACAGCAAATTAATTCGTTAAATAAAAAAGCACCTTGGGGTGCTTTTTTTAGGCGCGAATTTCCATTTTTATAGTGGATAGAGAAAATTTCTCAGCAAAAGTTATTTATATTTATTCAAAGTGTATCGGGCATAACCATTATAAGCGATATGAAAGATCAGCCCATGTAAAGCAATGGCACCCGCCACCAGCAATGAATTGCGGGCTCTCCCAGCATAACCCATGGTCATGAGAATTTCCTCAGCACGTGGATGCATAAAAATCAAAATAAACATCACGATAAAGCCCATGGTCATGGCGATGATTGTTGATCCCCAAACCAGGGTATTTTTTTCTTTGGCATTCGGTAAGCGCTGTTCTTTTTTGACAAAATGTCTGGCGCTCAGAAAAGCAGAAGCGATCAAGCCAGGCAGCAGGGTGATGACACCGAGCTTTAGCGCATAAATCAAGATGCTGACCAACAGGATTAAGGCAATACTATAAACGGCTGCAAAATATTTAAGATAATGCGACATCGTTTTAGTCTCCCTCGGGTAACCTTTGTTCATGATGGGCGATTTTTACGCTGCTGTCTACGGTATACAATCCAGCCAATAAGGAGCACGACAATGACAATAATCACATCACTGACTTTACTGAAAATTTGCTGCATGAGCTGCTGATTTTCACCAAAATAAAATCCGACACAGGCCAGAAAAGTGGTCCAGATGATGGTACCCAAGCTGCTATAAAACATAAATTTCCAAAAGGGCATGTGGCTCATGCCCGCTGGAATACTAATCAGGGAACGTACGGCGGGAATCATGCGGCCAAAGAATACGATGCGATGTCCATAATGCTCAAACCAGCCCAGTGACTTTTTCACATCTTCAGATTTGATAAACAGATATTTGCCATAACGGTCTATAAATCGAAAAATGCCTTCATGCTTGAACTGATAGCCAATCCAATATAGAAAAGCTGCAGCGAGCAGTGAACCGAAACAGCCTGCGATAATGACACCAAGGAGTATGAGCTGACCTTGTGAGGCTGAGTAACCTGCGGAAGGCATAATAATTTCAGAAGGAATCGGAGGAAATACATTGTCGAGAAACATGAGCAGGGCAATACCGAGGTAGCCCAGTTGTTCCATAATGGAAATAATCCACTCAGTCAGATTCATATGGCTGTAAAAATAATAATGATATTTCAACCATCCTAAATATTATTCAGCTCAGGGTAAAGTATCCTTCTAAATACAGCAGATTATTCTTGGCTATGGATTAAGGTATGGATATAAACTTTTCTTAAACTATAGGCTAGTGCAAAAGGAATCGCGCTGAGTAGGGCGTATTCTATAAAATTAGGTGTAAGGTGATAGGCGATGAATATAGACAAGATACTGCCGATCATGGCACCTAATACCACAATAAAAAGATGTGATTCTTGCTCTAAAATCTGTTTTTGTTGTTCTATTTTTAGGTGATTTTTTTCCCGAATCTGGTGAAAACGACGGGTATAATCAATTGAACGGCTAATTGCTCTAGGCATAATTTTTATCCTTTTTCACGTTAAATATGAATAAGTTAGCTCTTATTGTGTGTTGCAGTTCTCAGATTAACAGATTATTGATGATTATATATACATTATTTGTGTGTCTTGGTATCTTTTTTTATCTTTTGTTTTTTAGTAAATAAAAAAAGTCCTCTAAAGAGAACTTTTTTAAAAGATTTTCTTGGTTTGAATTACAGACGTTTACGTTTAGCCGCTGCAATCTGCGATTGACGCATACGGAATCCGGCTTTCTGTTGTTCTGTGGTTTTGTCGATGCAGTATTTGCATGATACGCCATGTTCATAACTTGGAAGTTCAACTTCTTGAGGAAGTAGCGGCCAACCACAAGCATGACACTTAACGTTCTGACCTTCTTCTACACCGTGGGTAACTGCGGTACGGCCATCAAATACGAAACATTCGCCTTCCCACAGACTTTCTTCAGCAGGGGTTTCTTCCAGGTATTTTAAGATACCGCCTTTTAAATGATAGACCTCATTAAAACCTTCTTGCAGTAATAATGAAGTTGATTTTTCACAGCGAATCCCACCGGTACAGAACATGGCAATTTTCTTGTCTTTGTGCTGTTCAAGGTTCTGTTTGACGTATTCCGGAAATTCACGGAAAGTTTCAGTTTTAGGATCAACCGCGCCTTTAAACGTACCTGCTTTATATTCGTAGTCGTTACGCGTATCAATCAAGATCACGTCATCACGTGCAATCAGTTCATTCCATTCTTTAGGATCAAGATAGTGACCGACTAAGTCGCGTGGTTTAACTTCCACACCCAAAGTCACAATTTCAGTTTTTAGTTTAATTTTCATTTTACGAAATGGTTTGTCAGAGCTGTGAGACTCTTTGTATTCCATTGCGTTAAAACCTTCATTCAGTAGAAATTGATGGATGGTATCAATCGCTGCACGGTCGCCCGCTACAGTTCCGTTAATGCCTTCACCAGCCACAATTAGAGTTCCACAAAGATTGATGGTTTTTACCAAATCAAGTAAGCGTTGTTGAAGATCGGCAGGATCTTGAACTTCTTTGAATTGATAAAGTGCTGCAACAACCCATTCAGTGGTCGCTTGCTGTTCTACAGGTGCAAGCTGTTCTACAGTAGCGTTCATGGAATACTCCAAATGTATTTAAGATAGGACAAAATTTAAGGCGCATATTCTAACCTGAATTGCCTAAATTTGCGAGAAAACCATGTATGAAATATGGTTTTTAATTTGCTGTTTGGAGATGTATTATGCCTGTGCAAATTGAATGTTAAATATAAAGTGGTCTTTATCTGTCAGACCTGAATGTTATTGAATTTCGGAGTTTATTTTGAATACTGATCGTCGAATTGCCTCTTTGACTCCATGTGCAGGGCGCTGCTCTACGGTGTTTGGTGATTCGGTATGTCGTGGTTGCCGTCGTTTTAATCATGAAGTGATTAAATGGAATACTTATACAGCAGAACAGCAAACGGCTGTTTGGAAACGTCTGGATGCCCAGCTGGATCAAATTTTAGTGCCGATGTTGCCATTTGCCGATATTTGGCATGTCGAAGGCTTTGTATTATCTAAACGGGTTCGTTTGCGTGATGATGCCTCGAAGGGTCGTAAGCTGTATCACGCTTTAAAAATCTGTGAAAAGAATCGACATTTTACTGATGATAGTGGTTTAGGCATTCATTACAAAGATGTACGTCCTTTGTGGCAGGAGTTTGAGCGTCGTGTACTGGCGCTGGCGACAGCAAGCTACAATTTTGCCTTTTTACGTGCCGATGGGATTAGTCATCACTTATTGCGTGAAGTGGAAGAGGATGACTAAGTCCTCTTTGTTATGTGGGTTTAAAAATAATAAAAGATCAAATCAAGCGAGTTAGCCCGTGAATATTGGAGAATTCCTGCTGTATGTTGTTGCAGTCATTATTATGATTGCAACCCCAAGGCCGGTAAATGTTACGGGTAGCAAGTGCTGGATTAAAAGGCGGCTATCGCAAAGCATTAAAAACCATTTTTGGAACCAATTTCGCTTCATTGATCCTGATCACTATTTCTATTTTAATATTAAAAGGTTTTCTGGAGCTTAATCAGCAATGGTTTAACAGCATTAAAATTTTAGGCTGTATTTATATTGCTTATCTGGGTTTTCAGATTTTAAAAGAAGCCTTCTCAAACTCAGTTAAGGGTCATTCAGCACAATTAAAAGCAGCGGATGGCGGTTTTAAACGGGGTTTTCTGTGGGCATTTCCAATCCTAAAGACATTTTTTTCTTGGCTGCATTTTTTCCTCAATTTATACAGATCACTCCTGATTTAGATATTAGTCTGGGGATTCTAACTTTGAGTTGGATTATTCTAGATTTTGCCACTTTATCATTGGTTTATTTGAGTTTTAATCGGTTCTCTCAGTCCAAAAATTACAGTCAATTACTGGGGGCGTGTGGTGCAATACTAATTTTAATAGCCGGATATGGTCTGTATTCCAGCTTGTTCTAAATATTCCGAATAATAAAAAAGCCCCGACTTTAGGGGCTTTTATTTTTTTAATCTTAAAGATTATGCACTAAGCGATATTGCACAATTTCTTCAATGGTAATCACGGTTAATTGATGGGTTTGCGCATAAGACAACACCTGAATGCCTGAAGCCATAGTGCCATCCGGATTGGTCAATTCACATAAAACACCAGCAGGTTTAAGGCCGGCTAAACGTGCTAAATCAATTGTACCTTCAGTATGGCCGCGACGGGTGAGTACACCACCTTCACGAGCACGCAAGGGGAACACATGGCCTGGGCGGTTGAGGTCGCTGGCTACGGCACCTTCTTTAATTGCTGCTTTAATGGTAGTGGTACGGTCTTTGGCTGAAACCCCGGTAGTTACGCCTTCCGCAGCTTCAATCGTCACCGTAAAGGCAGTTTTAAACTGGCTGGAGTTATCAGCCACCATCGGAGGAAGTTCTAGATGATTAGCCAATTCATCGGTTAGACATAAACAGACAATACCTGAACCATCACGAATCATGCGTGCCATGGTTGCTACCGTTAATGTGTCTGCAGCTACAATCAGGTCGGCTTCATTTTCACGGTCAAAGTCATCCATGACCAAAACGGGTTTGCCTTGGCGGATATCTTCGAATGCTTTTTGAATACGTTGTTCAGCTGGGGGAAGGGCTGAAAAGAAAATTTCGGGTTGAATCAAACTAGACATTGAAACGCTCTCGTAAAATAAACATACGGTTGAACATTTCAGGACTGATGTAGAAATGGGGTCGCAGCGATATATCAAATATAAATATCCGTTACGTCGTCTTCTTTCATCCGGACTATACCGTCGGCTTTGGCTTTTCACCAAATCTGCGAGTAAACCATTTTTAGTTTAGAGGCTCGTGGGCTGATTAAATGCTATAAAAATACAGTTTTAATTTACCACCGGTGGGGAATTACACCCCGCCCTGAAGCGATGTGCAATAAGTATAGACCTGTTTTGCAAGGATGACTTAAGTTTCTATAGATGAATCAGTCATATGGTTAGTCAAACTAGGCATAAATTAAAATGTGAAAAGTTGCGCATAAAAAAGCCCGCATGATTGCGGGCTTTCATATCTTTAAATCTTAAGCCACTTGAACAGGAATACAGTTCGCAGTGTGATTTACAGTATTATTCGGGTTGGCATAAACCAGACGTGGTTTATGGGCATTTGCTTCAGCTTCGGTGAAATCACCAAATGTAGCAATGATCATCAGATCACCAACATCAGCTTGCAGGGCAGCACCGCCATTGACTGAAATAATGCCAGAGTTTTCTTCACCACGGATGGCATAAGTGGTAAAACGCTTACCATTAGTCACGTTCCACATATGAATTTCTTCATATTCGCGGATACCAGCTAAATCCATTAACACGCCGTCAATTGCACAAGAACCTTCATAATGTAATTCTGCTTGTGTAACGACACAACGGTGAATTTTAGCTTTTAATAAACGAGAAAGCATGGCTAGCGTCTCCTTAGTTGACCTAAGATTTTATCTTAGTTAAATCAAATCACTTCTTACTGGATCAATAATCCGCAGAAAGCGCATTTTGCTCCGAAAAAAGCAACATGGCAAGAAGGAAAATTCAATTATTTGTAGAATGATCAGTTCGGTTTGTGAGCATTAATTTGATTCATGGCTTGCTGTATGTCACCGTTTACCAGCAATTTAATGCGAGATAAAGCGTGGGCAATGGCATCATCCATTAAATCTTGTTCGCTGCTCGGTGCTTTGCTGAGTACATGACCCGATACACGTTCTTTGGAACCAGGATGACCAATACCGATACGCAAGCGATGGAAATTAGGGCCTGTATGAGGAACGATATCGCGTAAACCATTATGACCACCGTGACCACCGCCGGTTTTCAGGCGGATGACACCGGGATTCATATCCAGTTCATCATGTGCAATGAGCATTGCTTCGGGAGCAACTTGATAGAATTTGGCGAAGGGAACAACACTTTTGCCTGAGGCATTCATAAAGGTTGTGGGTAACAGCAGACGGACGTCTTGACCTTCAATATTACCTCGACCACTGATTCCGTGGAATTTAGGATCGGCTTTGAGAGAAATGCCATATTGTTCTGCAAGGCGTTCAACGAACCAAAAGCCTGCATTATGGCGGGTTTGGGCGTATTCCTTACCAGGATTGCCCAAACCAACAATTAGCGAAAGTTTTGACACTAATTTACACCATCAACACTTATGCGCGTTTGAAGTCAGCATGCATTGGAGTGTTTTTAGCTGGGTGACGTTGTAAAGCTTGGATTTTAACGCTTTCAACTTTATCGCCAACTTTAATTTCTACAACTTCTTCAAAGAAAGCATTGTTTTCTAAAGCTTTAATTAATTCGCGAAGTTCTAAAGTTACTGCAACAGGCTCACCTGAACCGTAGATGATTGCTGGAACTTTGTTTTGAAGACGAAGGCGGCGGCTCGAACCTTTCCCTTGAACTGCTTCTTCACGTGCTACTGCATTTAATACGAAGTTTGCCATGATAGACATTCCTAATTTAAGTTTAATTGACTAGGCCTTCGACCAGCCTAGTGATAGAAAACCCTGCCACAGGGCAGGGTTTTGAAAATTCAGCGCTATATTATAGATAAGAATCGAACATTGCGCTAATAGATTCTTCGTTGTTAATACGACGAATTGTTTCAGCAACCATGCTGGCTACTGAAACTTGGCGAATCTTACCAAGTTCTTGGGCTTCTTGAGAAAGCGGAATAGTATCTGTTACCACAAGTTCGTCGATTACAGAGTTTTTCAAGTTCTCAATAGCTTTACCAGAAAGTACTGGGTGAGTTGCATAAGCAACAACGCGGCGAGCACCAAATTGTTTGAGTGCATCAGCGGCTTTACACAAAGTACCTGCAGTATCCACCATGTCATCTACGATGACGCAGTCACGATCTTTAACATCGCCAATTAAATGCATCACTTGTGATTCATTTGCTTTTTGACGGCGTTTGTCGATGATTGCAAGATCGATATCACCCATTTGTTTCGCTACAGCACGGGCACGAACTACACCGCCTACGTCTGGAGAAACAACCATAAGGTTATGGTGTTGCTGTTGACGAAGGTCAGCAAGTAATGCAGGAGTGCCGTAGATGTTGTCTACAGGGATATCGAAGAAACCTTGAATCTGGTCGGCATGAAGGTCGATCATTACAACGCGGTCAATACCTACAGTAGTGAGCATGTCTGCTACAACTTTTGCAGTAATTGGTACACGACTTGAACGAGGACGACGGTCTTGACGAGCATATCCGAAGTAAGGAATAACAGCGGTAATACGACCTGCACTTGCACGACGTAAAGCGTCAGCCATAACAAGGACTTCCATCAGGTTGTCATTGGTTGGCGCACAAGTAGGCTGTACAACGAATACGTCTTTACCACGAACATTTTCAGTAATTTCGACAGCGATTTCACCGTCAGAAAATTGACCTACAGATGCTGCACCTAAAGGAATGTGCAGGTGGCTTACGACTTTTTGGGCGAATTGTGGATGTGCAGTTCCACTAAAAACGACAAGATTGGGCATGAAGCACCCTTGGCGGTTGGAATGTTTGAAAATAGATGGCAGGGGCGGCTGGATTCGAACCAACGGATGCCGAGATCAAAACCCGGTGCCTTACCACTTGGCGACGCCCCTAATGCGGCAGAACTTTAATAGTTTTGCTGCTCTATGTCAAGGTGAATTAACAAATGAACAAGCAAATACTGTACTGTCTTTTTTGAGAAAATGGCAGGGGCGGCTGGATTCGAACCAACGGATGCCGAGATCAAAACCCGGTGCCTTACCACTTGGCGACGCCCCTAAATTTGATCACTGTAATATTAATTTAAACGACTGTTTAAATGGCAGGGGCGGCTGGATTCGAACCAACGGATGCCGAGATCAAAACCCGGTGCCTTACCACTTGGCGACGCCCCTAATACAGTAATCTACAGATGAAAATGATGGCAGGGGCGGCTGGATTCGAACCAACGGATGCCGAGATCAAAACCCGGTGCCTTACCACTTGGCGACGCCCCTATCATATAACCTTGAAATGACGTAATGGTGATTCATTTAAACTATTAACCAAGTAAGCTTTACAAGGTGAATGAGCTAAAATCTCATCAATATTCATATCGGCAGTTACTTCAGTAAAAACACAAGCACCTGTACCCGTAAGTTTTGCAATACCGAACTGATCTAAATACTGCATCGCTTCATTTACTTCCGGATATAAGCTTCTTGCCAAAGGCTCAAAGTTATTTCCAAAGTTAAATGGCTTTAACTGATAGGCGCAAAATTTAGTAGGCTTCGTGTCTCTTGTCAACGTTTTTTGTGAAAAAAGCAGTTGAGTGCTGATAAAACAGTCAGGTTTTAACACGATGTATTGTTTTTGATCTAAGTCTATGAATGTTAAGTGTTCACCAATGCCTTCTGCCCAGGCATTACGGCCATGAACAAAAATGGGCACATCGGCACCCAGTTTTAAACCCAGTTCTGCCAATTGCTCAATATTTAAACCACATTGCCATAATTGGTTTACCACAATCAGGGTGGTGGCGGCATCGGATGAACCTCCGCCCAGTCCAGCACCCATGGGAATGTTTTTTTCAATGCTGATATTTAAGCCCGAATACATTTTTGCATAAGGTTTTAAAATCTGCGTGGCCTTGAAAATGAGGTTTTGTTCCAAATCGACGCTGCTTAATCCATCAATACTAATTTCAGGACTGACTGTTTGGCTAAATTCCAGCCAGTCACACAAGTCAATCAGCTGAAAAATGCTTTGCAATTCATGATAGCCGTCGTCACGACGACTGGTGATATGCAAAAAAAGATTGAGCTTGGCAGGAGAGGGAACACGAATCATAGAATTTTGGACTTTTTAAATAGACTTAACGATTTTGAATGAGCATTGTAATACGGTTTTCCTGACCTGACTCAAGTGTCTGTTTTAAAATCAGCTTGTTCGGTAACTGGGCTTGTGCATTATAACTCAGGTCGACGATCCAGCCCTCTTCCAGAAACTGGATGGGACGATTTTGCTCGTCTTTACTGATTTTTGCTTGTGTCGTTGCCGGTCGGGCCTGAACCCAGTCGACTAAATGGGTGATTGGTGCTTGCCAGCCGGTTGCACGTTCCAGTAATTCTTCAGGCGTACCAGCTTGAATCAGACCTGTTTTGGCACTGTTGAGGCTGACATTACCCGGTTGACCTGAAATCTGGGTTTTACCGACACCTAAAATTCCGCTTAACTCGATGTCAAATTCATCCTGCTCTTGTACCCAGGTGAAAAAAGCACTCCCTGATTGTCCGGGTGTTTTTACCCCAATTTTACCTTGCAGATTGAAATGATTGGCGGCTACCGGAAGTTGAGAAACGCCGGGTGCCTGAGGCTGGGTATATTGCTGGCAACCGCTTAGGATCAAGGTGCTTGTGGCAATCAGGCTTAAGCTCAATTTTGAAAAAATGTGCATACAGATAATTAACTCTTTTTCATTTGTTGCGGTAACACTAACGATTTCAATTGCTCTAATTGCGGATCATTAGGATGATTTTTTTGTAATTGTTGTAACACTTTACTAAATTTTGTCAGATCACCTTGCATGTATAACGATTTTGCATAGCGCACCCCGATTTTCACGCTTTGACTCAATTGATAAGCCTGTTCTAACACCTGAGCCGAGGTTTTAAAGTCGTTTTGTAAAAAGGTGATATAGCCCAGGGTATCTAAAATAGACGCTTGTTCGGGAGCAAACTCCAAGGCATGTTCAACATACTTGCGGGCTTCATCCAGACGCCGGTTTTGCAGCGCAAGGGTATAGGCATAGGCATTCAGATAGGTTGGGCTATTAGGCTCAATTTCCAGCAATTTTTGTAATAATTTATCAAGTTTGTCCCGATCTTGATAAGGATCGAGTAATAGCACTTCTGAGTAAATCAGTTCCGGATCATCCGGGACATTTTTGATGGCTTCATCGAGCAGGCGTATGGCTGCCTTTTTATTGTCCATACGTTTTAAAATATCGGCCTGCGCCTGATATAAAAAACTGGCATATTGCGGATAATTGACCCGTTCTTGGGTCAGAAAGCGCAGTGCATCGGCAAGCTGATTTTGGGCAGAAAAAATATTAATCATGTTGCGGCGTGAAACCGTGTACAGGCTACCATCTACCAGCCGGTAATAGGCTTTTGCTGTTTCAAAATGCTGCTTTCTTTCGGCATTAACTGCCAGATAGTAATAGGCTTCATTCTGGTATTGGTTGGAAGAACGCAGTTCTACCAAATATTTTTCTGCTTGTTCATATTCTTTTAAGTCAATACTGGTCAAGCCGGCAATAAACAGCGCTTCTTCTTCATGGGGCCATTTTTTTAGTAAGCCTTGTAGTTTACTGAGGGCTTTTCCCGACTGATTGAGTTTAATCAGATATTTAATTTCGGCCAAACGCACTTCTAAATTGTTTTTATGTTTACGGCTAGCTTTATCATACCATTTTAAGGTTTCTTCTTCATTTCCCAAGGCACTAAGCAAATTGGCCTTCATCAAAATGAAGGCTGTGACATTAGAACGCTTCCTTAATGCACGGTTAATGGTGGTCAGTGCCTGTTCCAGCTGTCCGTTTTGTGCTTCTAGGCCTGCAATCAGTACCAGTACCGAGGGATTCTCCCGTTCTTTACTTTTGCGCAAGGCCTCAATCAATACTTCGCGATCTTCTGGCTGTTCCGGGGCAATACCGACTAGAATTTTTTCCAGGTCTGCATCTGGGTCGATGTTTAAAATCTTGTCCAGTGTGTCCGCAGCCAGTTCATACTCATGCGATTTCAATGCAATATGTGAAAGATAAAATAAGGCTGGAACGTCAGTTGGTTCTTGAACCACCCAATGGGTGGCAATATCCAGTGCCGCCTTCAAGTCATTTTGCTCTAAAGCAACATTTAATGCGCGCTGTTTAACCGTGCTTGAATTGCTTTTAATTGCCAGCACCGTGTAGTTGTGCAATGCTGTGGGAATGTCATGATAGGTCAATGCAAATTCAGCAATCATGCTTTGTTTTATGGCATTATAGTTTGAATTGGCATGAAAAATTTCTCCAGATGCTCTAATATGAGCACTGGAAGCCATGCTACCCACAAGTAAGAATGTGGTAGAATATTGCTTAATTGTCATGCCGTTAATCCGGCCATTTGTTTGACGCAATTTTTCTTGATCCAAGTAATGCTTTTTATGACACCAATACCGCACAATAGCATAAATTTAGCGAAATGATGATCTGATATGTCTTTCTTTGCATTGGGTGTCAACCATCAAACCGCTTCTGTAGAACTGCGTGAGCAGATTGCATTTAATCCTGAAAAATTAATGCAATTGCTTAGCCTACAAAGCCAAAAACATGACCTGAACGATATGGTCGTGGTGTCTACCTGTAACCGCACCGAAGTTTATGCCATGTCTGAAAACGCAGATATGGTAATGAATTGGCTCGCCCAAGCAAATGGCATAGATGCTAAACAATTATTTAATCATGTCTATCGCTATGAAAATGCACAGGCTGTAACGCATCTGATGCGAGTTGCCAGTGGATTGGATTCCTTGATGCTGGGTGAACCGCAAATTTTAGGACAAGTAAAGTCTGCACTTTCTCTGGCTAAAGATGCAAATACTGTTTCTGCAAACTTGAACGGTATTTTTGAATATGCCTTTTATGCAGCGAAACGTGTGCGTTCGGAAACTGCTGTGGGTAGCCATGCGGTTTCTATGGGCTATGCGGTTGCCCAGTTGGCCTTGCAAGTATTTAGCAAACCAGAAAAGCTGACCGTGATGGTGGTTGCTGCAGGTGAAATGAATAGTCTGGTGGCGAAACATCTGGCGGAAATGGGCGTGGGTAAGGTTTTGATTTGCAATCGGACCCGTGCTCGTGCTGAAACCTTGGCACAAGAAATTGCCCATCGTGTCGATGTAGAAATTATTGAATTTTCTGAACTGGCTGCAAATTTGCACCGTGCAGATGTCATTTCCAGCTGTACCGGTAGTTTGCATCAGGTCATTTCATATCAAGATGTCAAGACAGCTTTAAAAAAACGTCGCTATCAACAAATGCTGTTGGTTGATTTGGCTGTTCCTCGCGATATCGATCCCAAAGTTGAATCTCTAGATGGTGTCTATCTGTATGGCGTCGATGATTTACAGAGCGTGATTGATGACAATCTGGCCCAACGTCGCCAAGCTGCAGTTGAAGCAGAGGTAATGGTCAATCAGTTAGCTACAGAGTTACTGACCCAGCAAAAAATTAAAAAAGCTGGTAGTACCATTCAAGCTTATCGTGAACAGGGTGAAGCACTTCGACAAGAAGAACTGGCTTTGGCGATGTCTCGTATGGCCAGTGGTGACAATCCGGAGCAGGTTTTACAGGAATTGTCGCATCGCCTGACACAAAAATTACTGCATCCGACGTCTATCTTATTGCGACAAGCCGCCAAGGCTGAAGATCCGGGTTATTTCGAATCGCTGCGTGATCAATTAGAAGATGTATTTGCCAAACGGCGTAACACCAAGCACGAATCATAAGCAGTAAGTGACTGCGGCTCGCTTATTCTTCTAACAGGGTCAGCGAGCGTTTTTTATCAATCTCATAAATTTTCTGTTTCAGATTGCGCATTTCGGCAATGCTGGCAAATTTCTTCGATTTAAGTTTTTGTTGCAGGCATTGGTATTGCAGTTTAATGGAGAAATCTTCCGCCAGTTTATCGGCCTGCTCAGGTGAAGAGGTGTAATCACTGATATTGGCTTGCAGTAAAATATGTTGCAAGTCATGGTGATAAGCTGCGCAGGCCCCTAATACATAATACTGTGACAGCTCGGTATCATCGGGTAAATCATCAAAAATAATATTCAAGATATTTAAAATTTTAAACAGCAGCTGATCAGGTGAAATCAATGCCCGCAGCGGTTCAAAATGAATATACAGATAGGGGTGATTCATCAAAATCGCAATCACATATTCTTCAGCATCAATCTTGGTGCTAAAACTTAAGGATGCATCATTGTTAATTTGCGGCTGCCATTTGCGGCTATAACCGAGCTTTTCACGGAAATATTGCTGTAGTAAATAACGATAAGAGCCATGTTTTGGTAGCAGTTCAGTGAGCTGTTTTAACTCACCCATGACCTGACTTTTACCTTCAGGCGATGTGCTGTTATGATTTTGAGTTAAATGCGCAAAAACAAACTCGGACAATAAAGGCGCGGCTTGCAACATGCGTTGAAAGCTTTCAATGCCTTCACGGCGAATCAGAGAATCCGGATCGTGATCATTGGGCAGTACAAAAAACTTCAGTTCACGGCCATCATTCAGCAGCGGCAGGGCTATTTCCAAAGTACGACGGGCAGCTTTTTGTCCAGCTGCATCTCCATCAAAAGCAATCGTGATACGGTTATTCTGCTTGAATAAAATATTCAGGTGTTCGGTGTTACTTGCTGTACCTAGTGTTGCGACGGCTCCAGCAATACCATATTGCTGCAAGGCAATCACATCCATATAACCTTCAACCATCAGCCAGTCTTGGGCTTTCTGTTTGCGGCCTTCATATAAACCATACAGTAACTGGTTTTTATGGAATACTTCAGAGTCAGGCGAGTTGATGTACTTGGGCTTGATTTCATCATTTAAGGCACGACCACCAAAACCGACTACACGTCCTTTAGCATCTCGGATCGGGAAAATCACCCGGTCACGCAGCAGGTCAAAATCACGGCCATTGTCACTGGTACGGATCAGACCCAGCAATTTTAAGCCTTCGAGATCTTGTGGAAAGGCCTTTTCAAGGTGTTGCCAATCCTCGGGTGCATAGCCTAAGCGCCAATAATCAATGGTCTCTGCACTTAAGCCACGCTGCTTAAAATACTGCTGTGCACTGGCGTTTTGAGGTAATTGACGTTGGTAATACTGGGCAATATTTTCCAGTAAATCAAACAGGTTGCCGTCTTGTGCGGTTTCTTCCATTGGCATCTGTTCAAAGGATGCAAAGGGATCGCCATAGTATTCGGTTTCTTGAGCCTGAAATTCTGCAAAAGGATCAAAATTCGCTACAGGTGCTGCATCTACCGTTTGATCGGCGGTGCTTTTCGGCTTTTCTTGCACCTGTAATGTGGGAGCAGGTTTTGCTGCTTCACGTTTATATTTGATTTTATTGCTGTCGTTATTGTCTTTCGGTAGTTCAATCCCGGTTCGGCTCGACAGATCCTTCATCACGTCGATAAAGTTACGACCGTCAATATCCATTAAAAAGCGAATGGCGTTGCCGTTGGCCTGGCAGCCAAAACAATGAAAATATTGCTTGTCGCGATAGACATGAAAAGATGGCGATTTTTCCTGATGAAAAGGGCAGCATCCTGAATAGGTGCGACCGGTTTTCTTGAGTTTCACGCGCTGACCAATCAGATCGACAATATCGGTACGATCCAGGATTTGATCAATCGTGTGTTGAGGAATAGCCATAGGTATGCAATCGGGTTGTGATCTATCTATAAATGACTGACAAATAAGCTGTCAGAATGTACGCAAGTTAAAATTGCGTGATTCGGTTAAAAGTTAATTTGTATACCTTTTGCGCAAAATGATCAATATGACGCATTGAAATAACAAAAGGGCAAGTATGATAACTTGCCCTTCATGAAAATGCGACCGATTAAGCTACGCTTATTTTGCGGCTGGTGCTTCAGTCGGTGTTTCTGGTTGAGGTTGTTGCTCTGGTGCAGGAGGAATGCTGCTTTCAGTTTTAGGACGATCCAGCAAACCAAAACTTAAACGATTGGTGAGACTGCGCTTTTCAGGCTGTTCTGAAATTTGCTGTTGCTCTGCTTCGGTAGAGTTTTGCGCTTCACGACCAAAAACACCTAAAGTAGCGCGGTTAAACCAGCTACCTTCACCATGTGCGGCACGCATATTCACGCTACCATCTGCTTTAACCAGATGTGGATAATTCAGCTTTAACACTTCAACGTATTGCTGTGAAGTTTGCGTATCGCCTAGCTTGTCATAGCCATAAGCCATGGTCGCTAAAGCTTCAGGAACTTGAGGTGTTTGTGGATAGTGTTCGACTACCCATTGTGAACGTTCAATAGCCGCTAGCCAGGCTTTACGTTTAATATTAAAACGTGCTGCGTTCATTTCACTTTCAGCCAGTTCATTGCCAATAAACTTCATGCGCTGTGCTGCATCTACTGCATAGGTGCTGGATGGGAAACGACGGATGAAATCGACAAAGTTCTGATAAGCGACTTTTAAATAGCTCACATCACGGTGAGCCTGCTTTAATGAGGTATAACGCAATAGACTATCGTAGTTCTGTTCCATATTCGCCACGCCACGAACATAGTAGGCATAGTCCACATTTGGATGTTGCGGATTTAAACGAATAAAACGTTCGGCAAGGGCAATTGCACCCTCATAATCTTTTTGTTGAAATTTAACGTACAACAATTCTAATTGTGCTTGTTGCGCATATTCACCTGTAGGGTAATAGGTATCTATGGCTTCAAGATGTTTGGCCGCGTCGGTATATTGACCACGTTCAAGGGCTTTTTCTGCTTTTTGAATATAAACTTGTTCGCTAGACTGCGGTCCTGTGTCCACCACATCTTTCTTTGGATTACTGCTACAGCCCACTATTGCCGACGCAACGCCTAAAGATAAAGCAAGCATTGTCATTTTATAACGTGGTAACGACATAAAAATTCCTCTGTTAATACGGGCAATGAGCTACAATTGCACTATTAAACCACTTTTGTCTGAATGAGCAAATGAGTCAAGCACAATCTTCTAATTCTAATGTCCCTGAAACTGATTTCAATTTACTTGAAGATTCTGAGGATGCAGATAACCATACTTCAGACTCAACTGCAACACGTTTATCGTTGCAATTTCAATTGGATGAAAGCTATTTGGGGCAACGTATCGATCAGGTTGCAGCGTTAATCTGGAATGATTTTTCCCGTGAAAAATTAAAGCAGTGGCTGAAAGATGGTCATTTGTTGGTAAATGGTAACACTGTTAAACCTAAGTATAAATGTGAAGGCAATGAGCTGTTAACGCTCGATGTTGAGCTGGAAGTTCAAACCACAAGCCAGCCGGAAAATATTCCCTTAAATGTGGTGTATGAAGATGACGATATTATTGTCATTAACAAACCGGTTGGCATGGTGGTTCATCCGGGGGCTGGAAACAGCTCGGGTACTTTGGTCAATGCCTTGCTTTATCATTATCCAAAATCTGCCGAACTGGCACGCGCCGGTCTGGTGCACCGTATTGATAAAGACACCAGTGGTTTGCTGGTGGTGGCAAAAAATCTGGAAGCGCAATTTTCTTTAAGTAAGCAATTGGCGAAGAAATCGGTTTACCGGGTCTATGACCTGATTGTTTACGGCAATATTATTGCTGGCGGTACCATTGATGAGCCAATCAAGCGCCATCCGGTAGATCGCGTGAAAATGGCAGTTTTGCCAGGTGGTCGAGATGCGGTCACTCATTACAATGTCAAAGAGCGTTTCCAGCATTTTACCCGTGTGCAGGCGCGTCTGGAAACCGGTCGTACCCATCAGATTCGTGTACATTTTAGTTATTTGGGCTTTGGTCTGGTTGGTGATCCGGTCTATATGAGCCGTGTTCGTGTACCGGCAGGTGCTTCAGAATTGCTGGGTGATACTTTACGTAACTTTAGACGTCAGGCCTTGCATGCAGCCAAACTTGGCCTAGTTCATCCTCGTAGCGGTGAAGAAATGATGTTTGAAGCGCCATGGTCAGATGACTTCGCACAACTGGTTGAGGTATTGCGCAGTGAAAATAAAGCCTATTAAGCTGTTTTAAGGCTGGGTATGAATCATAGGGAAAAGCACAAGGAAATAAACATGCAATTTGTTCAAGGGCTTCCACAAGGTGTATATGTTGGGCAGACTCGCGTGCATCATGAAAAAACGCTGGCCTCAGCTCAACCTGAACTGGCTGGATTTAACCTGGCATTGCATGTCCATGATGACGCAAAACGTGTACAACAGCACCGTATGGCCTTGCTGCAACAGTTTGCTGAATTTGGCGTCGATAAAGTCACCTGGATGACACAAACGCATAGCACCATCTGCCATAGCATCAATGAAGAAATTCTTTTTCTGGCCTTGGAAGGAGATGGTCTGGTCACACAGCGTAAAGCACATGCTTTAATGATGATGACGGCCGATTGTTTGCCTGTCGTGCTTGGCAATGCAGATGGCACGGAAATCGCGAATCTCCATGCCGGTTGGCGTGGTCTGGCGGGTGGTATTGTGGAAAATACTATTGCGACCATGCAAACTCAGCCGACGTGGGCATGGTTAGGCGCTGCGATCAGTCAGCCTTGTTTTGAAATTGGTGAAGAAGTCAAAACGGCTTTTTGCTCCAAATATCCTGAACTGGACAGTGCTTTTAAAGCCGGTGAAAAAGCGGGTAAGTTTTATGCAGACTTATACGCTATTGCACGGTTTATCTTAAAGCAACACGGTGTTGAGCTGGTGCTGGGAGGCGATCAATGCAGCTATCAGCAGACAGGGGAATATTTTTCCTATCGCCGTGAAGCCAAAACAGGACGCATGGCGACATTCGTGTTTATGGCTTGAAACTGTTAAACTTGATTAAAATTTATTGTTTTTATTGATATGTCTTTATCTTCTAAATCGCTTGCCATCGTTTATCACAGCCCATATGGACATACCGCAAAGGTTGCTTCTTTTATTACACAAGGTGCCAAGCAAGCGGGTATTCATGTGCACTGCATGAACATTGAACAGGTGGATTGGGAGGTGCTGGATCAGGCCGATGCGATCATGTTGGGTTGTCCTACCTATATGGGCAGCATTACCTCTGGCTTGAAACAGTTTATGGAGCAATCTTCCAAACGCTGGTTGGCACGCACCTGGCAAGGCAAGATCGCGGCCGGTTTCACCAATGGTGGCGGTTTAAGCGGAGATAAGCTGGCAGTATTGCAACAGATTAACCTGTTTGCCATGCAGCATGGCATGTTGTGGACCGGTTTGCCGATGATGCCCACCGGGCGCAGTACACAGGACTTAAACCGGATGTCGAGTTTTTTGGGGTTGATGACCCAGTCCGATAATGCACCTATTGAAGTGACGCCTCCCCAAGGTGACTTGGATACGGCAATCTGGTTTGGTGAATATGTTGCGCTGTTGTTGAATAAATTCAAATAATCATTTTTGAATATCAAAAAAAACCTCCTTAGTTGGAGGTTTTTTTATTGATGCAAAATTATTTATGGATTATTTATGGAAAATCCGGGCCTTATCGCGTTGCCAGTCACGATCTTTTTCTGTGGCACGCTTGTCATGTAACTGTTTACCTTTAACCAAGGCAATTTCCAGCTTGGCATTTGGACCTTTCCAATAACATGCCAATGGCACACAGGAATAACCTTTTTGGTTAATCGCACCCATGAGCTTTTCAATTTCACGGCGGTTCAGCAAAAGTTTACGTGTACGCGTTGCTTCAGGAACGACGTGTGTGGATGCACTCAGCAAAGGCTGAACTTGTGCACCAAACAAGAAGGCTTCACCATTTTTAAAGGTAATATAGCTTTCTACAATGGTCATGCGACCTGCACGCATTGATTTGACTTCCCAACCTTGTAAAGAAAGCCCCGCTTCAAATTTTTCTTCAATAAAATAATCGTGGCGTGCACGTTTGTTGAGTGCAATCGTGCCGCCGTTATTTTTTTTAACTACAATACTTGCTTTCGCCATAATCTGATACTTCCAAACTTACTGCTATTGTACCGCATCTTGAATTGAGTTGAAGTTTTTAAATTAATGGAGTTTCTTCACCAATAAATCAAGATTTTGCTAAAATACAGTTCTACATAACAAACAGGGTACAAATGGATGTCTAAAACTCGCGTGATTTATCCGGGAACTTTTGATCCAATCACCAACGGCCATATTGACCTTGTGACACGTGCATCAAAAATGTTTGATGAAGTCGTGGTCGCGATTGCCATTGGTCATCATAAAAACCCGGTGTTTAGTTTGCAAGAACGCGTAGAGTTGGCAAAAGCATCGCTTAGCCATTTGGACAATGTTGAATTTGTAGGTTTTGATGGTTTGTTGGTCAATTTCTTTAATGAACAAAAAGCCACTGCGGTGCTACGTGGTTTGCGCGCCGTCTCTGACTTTGAGTACGAATTTCAGTTGGCTAATATGAACCGTCGACTAGATTCAAATTTTGAAGCGGTGTTTTTAACCCCTTCAGAACAATATTCATTTATTTCATCTACGTTGGTACGTGAAATAGCACGTTTAAATGGTGATGTGACCCAGTTTGTACCGCAAGCTGTGGTTGAAGCCTTTAAGCGGAAACAGCAGCAAGGTTGGTAGCGTGTCTTTATATATTACCGATGAATGCATCAATTGTGATGTCTGTGAGCCGGTGTGCCCGAATGAGGCAATATTTATGGGTGAAGTCATTTATGAAATTCACCCTGATTTATGTACCGAATGTGTCGGGCATCATGATCAACCGCAGTGTCAATTATTCTGTCCAGTCGACTGTATTCCGCATGATCCCCAGCATGTGGAATCGCAAGATGAGCTGATGGAAAAATATAAAAAGCTGATTGCACAAAAAAGCACCAGTAATTAATGCTGAAATTTGTTAGCATACGCCCCGAAGTGAGCCAGACGATCGCTGCTGTGGAAATCTCCGTGATTGAAGCAGGGGAGGAAAGTCCGGGCTTCATAGGGCAGGGTGCCAGGTAACGCCTGGGCGGTGAAAGCCGACGGCAAGTGCAGCAGAGAGTAGACCGCCATCTTTGCAATTTCCTTTCGGGGAGACCAAGAGAGATGGTAAGGGTGAAAGGGTGCGGTAAGAGCGCACCGCGTGTCTGGTAACAGTTCACGGCAAGGTAAACCCCACCAGAAGCAAGACCAAATAGGAATCCTTCAGGCACGGCCCGTGCTGGATTCGGGTAGGTCGCTTGAGCGTACGAGTGATTGTACGCCTAGAGGAATGATCGTTCACGACAGAACCCGGCTTATCGGCTCACTTCACCAGATTTTTTTATAATTATTGCGTGATATTTCTTGACATAAAGTTACCTGAAATAGATAATATGCGCACAGTTTTGGCTATGTAGCTCAGTTGGTTAGAGCACCGCACTCATAATGCGGGGGTCACAGGTTCAAGTCCCGTCATAGCCACCATTTTAATAGACCACGTTTCTAAAAGCGTGGTCTTTTTTTATGCGTAAAATTTATCTTAAAAAATTATTATTCACATTGAATTGCACTAGCCTCGAGTTTTACTTTCGGAAATTCTTGATCATATTTTTCCAGAATCTGTTGCTTTTTATCTTTGCCAAATACAATCAGTTGCAGTTGATTTATTTTATGTTCTGAAACATGGAGCTGGGCGCAATGTAAGGCAATCTGGTTTTGCGTGGCAATGGCTAATTTCTGATCTTGCGGAATCTGTTCAATTCGATAAAGTTTTTGTTGTGCTTTACTCAGCTGGGCAAGACTGCGTTTTTGTTGCATGCTCAGAAGCTACTGATTGTTGATCCAACGTGCTACACATCCATACGTACCCCATTGTAGTTCACAAACAAAGGTGAAATCAGTTGGCAGGCTGTGGTGGTCAACGTGATTAAACTGATAGCGATGAATTTGAATTGAGGTATCTTTATCTAGACTTTTAAATGCTTTGTTGATGAGATTAAAGAAAAAATAGCATGAATAAATGGTAGTTTTGCTTAAATATTAACTGAAAAGAAATAAAGTGCTCAAACTCTGAACACTCATCAAATAAAGGGCTTGACGCTAATCTCTGAAATTTAGATAATGCGCACACAGTTTACGGCTATGTAGCTCAGTTGGTTAGAGCACCGCACTCATAATGCGGGGGTCACAAGTTCAAGTCTCGTCATAGCCACCATTTTTATAGACCATGCTCTCAGCATGGTCTCTTTTTTTGTGGGTTAAAAAAGTGAGTGCCATAACTAAATGGCCACATATAAAAGAAACTTACAATTTTTCCTGAATGAACTGCTCAATAAATTGATGGGTGCTTTCACTTGAATAGAAGGGTGAAATCAATTCCTGAATAATGCCATCCAATAAACCCTGTTGTTCCAAAGCCTGAAGAGTGTAGGGTAAAAAGCGTCGTGTTTCTTGATATAAATCTTCTTCATTCAATCCTACAGATTGCAACAGTTCCTGTAGGTCGTAGTCGGCAAAGTAATCATAAAAACCTGCAACCACATCCAGAACTACTTGCTGTAGGTATTCACCTTGTCTGAGCTGTCGCCATGTTTCATAGACCAAGATGAAGAACTCTTCAAAGTCGATGGCCTGAAATTGAGAAAAAGCTTCTTGTAGGGTTCTTTGCTTAATATCTTCCCATAAATGCAGGCTGATATCTGCCAGCTCTTCATTCGGCAGTAAAAACAGGTTGGCAAGCTGTTTGACCAGAGCGTGAGCAAGTTGCTGCTCCAGTTTGAGCTCAATAGCCTGTTGCTGGTCTTGAATAAAACTGAGTATTTTAGAACCCAAACCTTGTTGATGGGTATTGAGCTTGCGTAGATGATCCAGCCATGGCGTATTGCTTTCAAGAATCTGATTGGCCAGTTGTAAGCTGACATGCTTGACTTGCGGATTGTGCTGCAAGCTGTCATGGATGTAATGACGCAATTGGTCCAGTTCAAGAATCTTGTACATCCATAATTCAAAATTTTCATCTGAAAGCAGCGCGTTGATTTGAGTCTGGCTGTTCATTGCCAGCTGATGAATTCTTTGAGAAACAACCCCGATGAACTCTAAAATTTCAGCACCTAGATTCAATTCAAAGGCATATTTTTGAACCACCTCTTGTAAAGACTGAAATGTGATGACCTGTTTTAACAAAACCTGTTCGGAATGGGTATAAAGATAATGAACAAATTTTTCGATATAGGGATTATTTTGTTCTGCTAATAATTGTTTTTTTATAAAAAGGGTTTGCTCAAGCATAAGTGCTTGAGCAAACTGTTGGGCTAGGTCCTGCTTAGACACCTGGTGCCCATCCATTCATGATTGGATAGCGGCGTTCGCGGCCAAATGTACGTGGACTAATACGTGGACCAATCGCAGCTTGACGGCGTTTATATTCGTTACGGTCTACCAAACGAATCACTTTCTTGACCACCTCTGCATCAAAACCTTTGGCAATGATGTCATCCTGACTCATATCTTCTTCAATATAAGCATAAAGAATAGCATCAAGCACTTCATACGCCGGTAATGAATCCTGGTCTTTCTGGTCAGGACGAAGTTCTGCAGAAGGTGGACGGGTAATCACACGTTCCGGAATGACTGGCGCATCGGCAATGCTGTTACGGTATTTAGCCAGTTCAAACACAATGGTTTTATATACATCTTTAAGAACTGCATAACCACCGACCATATCGCCGTACAGGGTGCAGTATCCTACAGAAAGTTCAGATTTGTTGCCGGTAGACAGTACCATATTGCCAAACTTGTTCGACAAGCCCATCAACAAAGTGCCACGAGCGCGCGCTTGCAGGTTTTCTTCAGTCGCATCAGCAGGGCTGTTGCCAAAGAATGGATACAGGGTTTGCATGAAGCTGTTCACAATAGGGTTGATTTCGGCAATACCAAAAGTCACACCCATATTTTTCGCCTGTGCAGCTGCATCTTCCACACTGATTTGCGCAGTATAGGTATAGGGCATCATCACCGCCTGGACTTTATCTGCACCAATGGCATCTACGGCGATCGCCAGTGTTAATGCAGAGTCGATCCCGCCGGATAAACCAAGAATGACGCCAGGAAAACCAGAGCGCTGAACATAATCACGGGTTGCCAAAACCAGACCTTGATAAATTTCGGCCATGGTATCCAGCACAGGGGTAACTTGCCCAACAGTGAAGGCTTTTTGTTCAGCTTCGTATTCCGCGTAATAAAGATCTTCTTTAAAGCTTGGCGCTTGTAAGGCAATACCGCCATCTTTATTGATCACGAAACTGGTGCCGTCAAAGATTAGATCATCTTGACCACCAACCTGGTTGGCATAAACCAGATTAATGTTCAATTGTTTAGCCAGCTCACTCATGGTGCTCAGACGGTGCTGAGGTTTGCCGACTTCATAAGGTGAAGCATTTAACACTAAAGCAGTTTCAACATTGAGCTGAGACAATTGGTGTACAGTGTTGAGTGACCAGATATCTTCACAAATCAGCACACCAAACTTATGACCTAGGTATTCAAATACCAGATGCTGATGTCCTTCATTAAAATAGCGTTTTTCATCAAATACACTGTAGTTTGGCAAGTTTTGCTTGTTATAGATTCCAAGAACTTGACCATCTTTCATTACGGCAGCCGCGTTATAACGCTGACCATCTTCAGTTTGATTAACGAAACCAAACACCATCACAATATCTTTGACTTGGCTTAATTGTTCAAATGCTTTCTGCGTACGTTTCACCAAGCTAGGGCGAAGTAACAAGTCTTCTGCAGGGTAGCCTAATGTTGAAAGCTCTGGGAAGATAATTAAATCAGCTTTTTGTTTTTTGGCTTCATTCACCTGTTCAAGCATTTTTTGAGCATTTGCTTCGATATTGCCAATATGCGGAGAGAATTGTGCAAGGGCAATTTTAAAACTTTTCATTCCAACTTAATCCTATACCTATAGGGATGTATACACAGACTGATGATTGTTTATGGTTATTGATTCAACGCTGTGTATGCGATAATAAACAAAACAAAAAGAAGAATTAATCAATAATTAGCAATCCGATACTATATACGAATTGAGTCATTTGTAGAGAAAAAAACAAAAAAAAATCCGAATTTAGACAAAAAGCTACAGCGATCATGAGAAAATGAACAAGCGGTTCATTTGTAGTGGTGATGAGGCACAATGACATTTTTATGAAAGCTATTTGGCAAAGATTTAATCGCTTGTTTGAAATTAAAAGCCGAAAGCTGAGCGCAGGTGAGAGAAGGCTTGCGGAGTCTGTTTTTGGGCCTCATTTGCAGCTGGATGCTATTTGCATCGTGGCACATCGCGCTGTTTTGAAGAATTATGCAATCAGCCCGAACGGGCATATTTATTTCAATCCGAAGAACTGGTGTGAAGATTTCTCCAAAATGCCGCTGGGGCAACAATCCTGGTTTATTCATGAGTTAACCCATGTTTGGCAAATTCAGCAAGGTTTGGCGGTGGTGCGTAAAGCGCTATTTGACCGTAAATATCATTATGTACTGGAGCAGGGTAAACAGTTTTTGCAATATGGAGTAGAGCAGCAGGCGCAGATGGTGCAGGACTATTTTATTAAAAAAACGCGTGGCGAAGAGTGCGGTGCATATGAAGCCTGTATTCCCTTTTTGATGCAAAAAGCCTGATTTTTATCTGGTTTATCAAATACTTTAAATTATTTTATTACAGGCATTAAAAAACCACCCGAAAGGGTGGTTTTTTAAATCATCAATTCTTGAAGAATTAACGACCTTGGATGTCACGTTGAACTTCACCAGTGTAAAGCTGACGTGGACGACCGATTTTGTAAGGGCCGCTGTGCATTTCTAACCAGTGGCTGATCCAGCCAACAGTACGTGCAAGAGCGAAGATTACAGTAAACATTTCAGTCGGGATACCAATCGCTTTAAGGATGATACCTGAGTAGAAGTCTACGTTAGGGTATAAGTTACGCTTGATGAAATATTCGTCAGAAAGCGCGATACGTTCAAGTTCCATAGCCAAAGCAAGTTGTGGATCGTTGATACCAAGAGCAGCAAGAACTTCATCACAAGTTTCTTTCATTACTTTCGCACGTGGATCGAAGTTTTTATAAACTCGGTGACCGAAGCCCATAAGTTTAACTTCTTTAGTTTTCACTTTTTCCATGAAGCCAGCAACGTTTTCTACAGTGCCGATTTCATCAAGCATCTTAAGAACGGCTTCGTTCGCGCCACCGTGAGCAGGACCCCAAAGAGCAGAAATACCTGCAGCGATACATGCGTAAGGGTTAGCACCAGTAGAACCCGCTAAACGTACTGTAGAAGTAGACGCGTTTTGTTCGTGGTCAGCATGAAGCGTAAAGATACGGTCCATTGCTTTAGCAAGAATTGGGTTAACTTTGTAGTCTTTGTCTGCAGGAGTAGCAAACATCATGTACAAGAAGTTTTCAGCGTAGCTCAAGTCGTTACGTGGGTAAACGAATGGTTGACCAACTGTATATTTGTAGCTCCAAGCTGCTAGTGTAGGAACTTTAGCAATCAAGCGGATTGCAGTAATTTCACGGTGGTTAACATCTTCGATGTCCAAGTTGTTGTGATAGAACGCAGAAAGCGCACCAACTACACCAACCATAATTGCCATCGGGTGAGCGTCACGACGGAAACCATTGAAGAAACGGCTAACTTGGTCGTGAACCATAGTGTGGTTACGAACTTTAGCATCAAATTCTACTTTTTGTTCAGCTGTTGGAAGTTCGCCGTTTAACAATAAGTAGCAAGTTTCTAGATAGTCTGCTTTAGTTGCAAGCTGGTCGATTGGGTAACCGCGGTGTAGAAGAACACCTTTGTTACCATCGATGAATGTGATTTTAGATTCACATGCAGCTGTTGCCATAAAACCAGGATCAAAAGTAAAGTGACCTGCGGCCAACACATCTTTAACGTCGATTACATCTGGGCCCAATGTGCCGCTGTAAATTGGTAATTCAATTTCTTTGCCATCAAGCTGTAAAACGGCTTTTTTGCCAGTTGCTTCAGACATTCAATAGATCTCCTGTCCTGGTGAATGTTTTATCTGACTCGTAGTACTAATCTTTTAATGCGCGAATCAGACGGGTCAAAAATTTGCTATAAGATTAGTGAGTACTGAAATTTTGTCAATTATACTTATGGATAAAAAGAGACGCTCTCACAGGGATTTGGTCAAAAATAATCCAGTAGCGAAAAGGAAAATATCAGTATCGACGCAGTATAATATGTCAAATGAAAATAAGTTGCAGAAAAAAATATGCATGTTGTTTGAATTGTAAGCAATTTTTAATTCTTAAAAACTCTGATAAATCCCGGCTATTTGTTGGTTTTTATATTCTAAATGATTAGAATTTTCGTAACTTACCTCTTTCTGGTGTTTTTGTTGTTGTTTTCTTGGTCATAATTAAAAGCGATAAGTGAAGAGTAAAATAAAGTTTGTTTGGTTAAAAAATAGCTGCTGAATATGTGCTGAAATGCTGTTTATTTGTTCAAAAGATGAAAAATATCCCATAATTTTGCTGAAGAATTAAGCGTGATTTTGCTATGTAGGGAGGTTATACACAGATTAAGTGGTTATTTCGTTTCATGATGTTTAATGAGTATAATTTTAGTAAATGTTGTATATTTATATTAAAAATAAAATCTATTATAGAGAGTGTGAATGTGGCTAATGGTGTTGTAAAATATAGTAATTACTTGTTCATCTTTAGTCTAAATAAATTATTTAAATTATTAAAGTAAAAAACGATCAGTAAATTTAAACTTTAATTAATAAAAACCAACTATATAGGTTAATTTTGTTAGATTTATTTTGTCTGCATATATCGAACAATTAATGTTAATGATTCTTATTTAATGGTTTTTTATAGAAAAGCTAAATGTGACTGTTTGTGTTTTGATAGTTCACGTTTTATAATTCAGTGTCGTTTTAAATTTAGGTATTGCTAGATATAGTAATGGCCTAAAAATGCTAGCTTTCCTTCGAATTAATTCCAACAAACTCCGGATGGAGTTTTTACTTACAGGATGCCCGCTGTGAAAAGCAACAGACCTGTCAATTTGTCCATGGGTCAAGTTTTAGAAGTAAACTTAAAATCCCCTGTGGCTATTGCATCAATTCTACACCGTCTTTCTGGTGTGATCGTATTTTTACTTGTACCGGTACTTTTGTGGCTTTTAGACAAATCATTGTCTTCTGCTGAAGGTTTTGCTGAAGTTCAGGCAATCTTTGGTGGCTTCATTGTACGTTTTATCGTATGGGTATTTGTAGCCGGCTTACTTTTCCATTTCATTATGGGTATCAAGCATTTACTTGCTGACCTTGGTTTTGCTGAAGAACTGCAAAGTGGTCGTGTAGCAGCTACTATTTCATTGATCTTGGCTGCGATTTCAATTGTCGCATCATTTGTATGGATTGTTCTCTAATGAAAAGTGCTACAGGTTTAACGGGTTCAGGTTCTCGCGATTGGTATATCCAACGTGTAAGTGCTGTTGTATTAGCTGTTTATACTGTTGTGGTATTGGGTTGGATCCTTTTTCATGGTGGATTCAATTATGAACAATGGTACGGCTTCATGATGACATTACCAATGAAGATTTTATCTTTATTGGCAGTCTTATCTCTTGTCGCACACGCTTGGATCGGCATGTGGCAGGTATTCACTGATTATGTGACTACTCGTCAAATGGGTCCTTCAGCTTCAGGCTTGCGTTTGGTGCTGACTTCAGCAGTGATCATTGCTGTATTTGCATATGCAATCTGGGCGATCCAGATTTTTTGGGCGAATTGATAGGAAACAATCATGGGCGCTATAACCCCTAAAGAAGATTACACAAATATTCCACATCAAACTTTCGATGCAGTCATCGTTGGTGGTGGTGGTTCAGGCATGCGCGCTTCTTACCAACTTGCTCAAGCGGGTTTGAAAGTTGCAGTACTGACTAAAGTATTCCCAACACGTTCACACACTGTTGCGGCACAGGGTGGTATTGGTGCATCTCTTGGTAATATGCAAGAAGATAACTGGCACTATCACTTCTATGACACAGTGAAAGGTTCTGACTGGTTAGGTGACCAAGACGCGATCGAGTTCATGACACGTGAAGCGCCTCAAGTTGTTTATGAACTTGAACACCTTGGTATGCCATTTGACCGTAACGCGGACGGTACAATTTACCAACGTCCATTCGGTGGTCACTCTGCGAACTACGGTGAAAAAGCTGTTCCTCGCGCATGTGCTGCTGCCGACCGTACTGGTCACGCGCTTCTTCACACGCTTTATCAAAGCAATGTGAAAATGGGTACTCAATTCTTCGTTGAATGGATCGCGCTTGATTTGATCCGTAATGAAGCAGGCGATGTACTTGGTGTAACTGCAATTGACCAAGAAACTGGTAAAATCGCAGTATTCCAAGCGAAAGCAACATTATTCGCTACTGGTGGTGCTGGTCGTGTTTACCGTGCATCTACAAACGCATATATCAACACTGGTGACGGTCTTGGTATGGCAGCTCGTGCAGGTATTCCATTACAAGATATGGAGTTCTGGCAGTTCCACCCTACAGGTGTTGCGGGCGCAGGCGTATTGTTGACTGAAGGTTGTCGTGGTGAAGGTGCAATCCTTCGTAACAAAGACGGCGAACCGTTCATGGAACGTTATGCTCCAACTTTGAAAGACTTGGCGCCACGTGACTTCGTATCACGTTCTATGGACCAGGAAATCAAAGAAGGTCGCGGTTGTGGTCCTAAAGGTGATTATATCCTTCTTGATATGACTCACTTGGGTGCTGACACAATCATGAAACGTCTTCCATCTGTATTCGAGATTGGTAAGAAATTCGCGAACGTTGACATCACTAAAGAGCCAATTCCAGTAGTACCAACAATCCATTACCAAATGGGTGGTATTCCTACGAATATTCATGGTCAGGTTGTTGTACCTGAAAGCCGCGAAACTACGCCGCTTGAAGCACATTACAACAAAGAAACTGATGTTTATTCTACCAATGCTGAAGGTCGTAACTTCACTAAACCTGTAAAAGGTTTTTATGCAATTGGTGAATGTTCATGTGTATCTGTACACGGTGCAAACCGTTTAGGTACCAACTCACTGCTTGACTTGGTTGTATTTGGTAAAGCTGCTGGTGAACACATCATCGACTACGTGACTAAACACCACGGCGATGAATATGCACCGCTTCCAACGACTGTACTTGAGCAAACTGTTGCACGTATTCGTAAACTAGACGAATCAGCTACAGGTGAAAACGCTCAAGAAGTTGCTGATGCAATCCGTGATATCGTTCAAGATCATGCGGGTGTATTCCGTACATCTGCGCTTCTTGATGAAGGTGTTAAGCAAATTCTTGCGATCGAGCCACGTGTTCGTAACATTCATTTGAAAGACAAATCTAAAGTATTCAACACTGCGCGTATTGAAGCTCTAGAAGTTGAAAACTTGTATGAAGTTGCTAAAGCGACCTTGATTTCAGCCGCTGCTCGTAAAGAGTGTCGTGGTGCGCATACAGTGGTAGACTTTGAATTGTCACCTGATCATGCTGACTACCCATATGGTCGTCGTGATGATGAGTGGATGAAGCACACATTATGGTTCTCAACAGATAACCATCTTGAGTATAAGCCAGTGCGTTACCGTCCATTGTCGGTTGATGCTATTCCACCTAAACCACGTACGTTCTAATTAGGAGAAGTAAGATGAGTAGAGGTACTCGTACATTTAATATCTACCGCTACGATCCTGATAAGGATAAAGCACCGTACATGCAAACTTTTAAACTTGAGTTGACTGACAAGCACCGTATGTTGCTTGATGCTCTTCTTGCGTTGAAAGTACAAGACGAATCTTTGACATTCCGTCGTTCATGCCGCGAAGGTATTTGTGGTTCTGATGGTGTGAACATCAATGGTAAAAATGGTTTGGCGTGTCTTTGGAACCTGAACGATTTACCGGAAGTGATTACGGTTCGTCCTTTACCTGGTTTACCCGTGGTAAAAGATTTAGTTGTGGATATGAATCAGTTCTACGATCAGTACGACAAGATTCATCCATTCTTGATCAATAACCAGCCTGCACCAGCGAAAGAGCGTTTACAGTCTCCTGAAGAACGTGAACACTTAGATGGTTTGTATGAATGTATTCTTTGTGCATGTTGTTCAACTTCATGCCCATCATTCTGGTGGAACCCGGACAAATTCTTGGGTCCTTCAGCATTGTTGAATGCATACCGCTTCATCATTGACTCTCGCGATACTGCAACTCAAGATCGTTTGGCTCGTCTTGACGACCCATTCAGCTTGTTCCGTTGTAAAGGCATCATGAACTGTGTATCGGTTTGTCCTAAAGGTCTTAACCCAACTAAAGCAATCGGTCACATCCGTAGCATGTTGTTAGACCAAGCAGGTTAATCTGTACCTAGTCAAAAAAAGCACACCTTGGGGTGTGCTTTTTTTATGCTGATCATAGTTGCGTGGTATGAATGAGATATGAAATATCAATGTAAATAACTTGGGGGGAGGCTGATAATGATTTTTTAAAGAGATATGGCTGATTAAAATAAAAACGAAAATGTGCTTAAAAATGATCTGTTTGTTGTGAGACTGTTTTATTCGACAATTTAAGCGCTAATTGCAAGTTTGAATCTGCAAAGTTGAGATTAAGATGTTATCATATAACGTATATAAAGAGGGCTCAGTGTAAAAATTGTGCTCTCTTTTGTTATATGTGGTGGTGAGGCTAGGACTATGGTCTACATTGAATCTAATTTTTAGATAAAGCACCATATGTTAGAGGAAAATGATATCTATGTATTTCGCCAAGTTATGGAGGGTATGTGTCAAAAAAATCAATTGTAACTGGAGAACATGTTACGATTTGACACAAAGCTATATTTAAAAAAAGCCCTGTATTTACGTACATTTTTTCAACATTTGAAATTATGTATAAGGTTTATAAATAGATATAAATCGCTTTAGAAAAATTAAGTCGCGTAGTTATTTTTTCTAAGTCGATTTGCAAAAAATTGCTCGGTCTTGGTCGAGTATTTAAATGAGTGATGATGCCAATGAGGGCGTTATGATTCATTATTCACATTGGGTTATTCCTAATGTAGTGATAACGCCTCATGGCTTATGCCTGATGGGGACTAATGTCATATTACCAATTTGGCATTATTAATCATGGGTTCGCTTAAAAAGCATCCTGAAAATGTTTTTGCAATAGGAAATGGGTCCACAAATGCAAGAAGTTGCTGACGCACTGCGTCTTGACACTGAACTAAGCGCTGACAGTGCAGCGTATATTGAAGAACTTTATGAGCAGTATTTAACGTCACCAGACTCAGTTGGAGCTGACTGGCAGGAATACTTCGGTAAATTCCCTAAAGGTGATCAACCCCACAGCAATGTACGTGAGCAATTCCTTTTATTAGGTCGCAATTCAAGTCGCGTGCAACCTGTTGTGCAAAGTGCTGTAAGTTCTGAGCATGAACGTCGTCAAATTGGCGTTTTACAACTGATTGCTGCTTATCGTAACCGTGGTCACCAAAAAGCAAAATTAGATCCACTTGGTTTGGCTAAGCGTGAAATCGTGCCTGATCTAGATCTTGCTGCGCATGGTTTGACTCAATCTGACCTAGACACAGTATTTAACACGGGTAATCTTGCAATCGGTAAGACTGAAGCGACTTTGGCTGAAATGGTCAATGCCATGGAAGCAACATATTGTGCTTCTATTGGTGCTGAATACATGCACATTGTTGATACCAAAGAAAAACGCTGGATTCAACAACGTCTAGAAGGCGCTAAAGGTCAATTTGGTTTCTCTGCTGAGCAAAAGAAACACGTATTAGAGCGTTTAACTGCAGCTGAAGGCCTAGAAAAATACCTCGGTAATAAATACGTAGGTGCAAAACGCTTTGGTGTTGAAGGTGGTGAATCTTTCATCCCGATGGTAAACGAACTGATTCAACGTGCAGGTTCTGTAGGTTGTAAAGAAGTTGTGATCGGTATGCCTCACCGCGGCCGTTTAAACCTTCTTGTCAACATCATGGGTAAAAACCCGGCTGACCTGTTTGGTGAGTTTGAAGGGAAATCACTGACCAAAAAAGGTTCTGGCGACGTTAAATATCACCAAGGTTTCTCATCTAACGTGATGACTCCAGGTGGTGAAGTTCACTTGGCATTGGCATTTAACCCATCACACCTGGAAATTGTTGGACCTGTAGTAGAAGGTTCAGTACGTGCGCGTCAAGTACGTCGTCGTGACATTGGTGGTGATGATGTATTACCAGTCATCGTTCACGGTGATGCTGCATTTGCGGGTCAAGGTGTAAACCAAGAAACCTTCCAGATGTCACAAACTCGTGGTTACACAGTGGGTGGTACGGTTCATATTGTTGTAAACAACCAAGTTGGTTTCACAACATCTGATCCTCGTGATGCACGTTCAACAGAATACTGTACTGACATCGCGAAAATGATCCAGGCGCCAATCTTCCATGTAAATGGTGATGATCCTGAAGCAGTACTGTTTGTTTCTCAATTGGCACATGACTTCCGTCATACTTTCCGTAAAGACGTAGTGATTGACATGTTCTGTTACCGTCGTCGCGGTCATAACGAAGCTGATGAGCCAGCTGCAACTCAGCCAATGATGTACCAAATCATCAACAAGAAAACCACGACTCGTACTTTGTACGCTGATCAACTGGTACAACAGGGTATTCTTGATCGTGCTGCAGCTGATGCAATGGTTGAACAGTACCGTTCAGACCTTGAAGCGGGTAAACACGTTGCCAATGCCTTGGTATTGGAACCAAACACCAAAATGTTTGTAGACTGGACTCCATACTTGGGTCATGACTACACTGACATTTGGGATACGACTTTCCCTATCGAGCGTTTAAAAGAACTTGGCACTAAAATGCGCGAGCTTCCAGAAGGCTTCGTAATGCAACGCCAAGTGGCTAAAGTGATTGATGATCGCTTGAAAATGCAAACAGGCGAAATGCCACTGAACTGGGGTGCTGCTGAAACTTTAGCCTATGCCACCATTCTTGATGAAGGCTTCCTTGTGCGTTTAACGGGTGAAGACGTGGGTCGTGGTACATTCTCACACCGTCATGCAAAATTGCATAATCAGGTAGATGGTTCGACATACATTCCACTTTGTCATATCAAAGAAAACCAGCCACGTACTGCAATTTATGACTCATTGTTATCAGAAATGGCGGTTCTTGCGTTTGAATACGGTTATGCAACCACATTACCGAAAAGCTTGGTGATTTGGGAAGCTCAGTTCGGTGACTTCGCAAACTGTGCGCAAGTGGTGATTGACCAGTTCATCTCATCTGGTGAAACCAAATGGGAACGTGTATGTGGTTTAACACTGCTTCTTCCACACGGTTTTGAAGGTCAGGGTCCAGAGCATTCATCTGCACGTTTAGAACGTTTCTTGCAGCTATGTGCTGAAGACAACATGCAAGTGATTACGCCAACTACACCGGCTCAGATTTTCCATGCTATGCGTCGTCAGGCAATCCGTCCAATCCGTAAACCAATGATCGTGACTTCACCGAAGTCATTGCTTCGTCACAAACTTGCAACTTCTACATTAGAAGAACTTGCAACTGGTACATTCCAGACTGTGATTGATGAAATCGATCAAATCAATAAAGCAGACGTTACTCGTCTGGTACTCTGTGGTGGTAAGGTTTATTACGACTTGCTTGAAAAACGTCGCGAGCAAGAACTTAATAACACTGCAATCGTTCGTATTGAACAATTGTATCCATATCCAGAACAACGTATCGCTGAAGTACTTGCTTCTTATCCAAATGTTAAAGAAGTAGTTTGGACTCAAGAAGAACCGAAAAACCAAGGTGCTTGGTTGTTCATTGCGCCGCGTTTATATGACGATGTAATGAAAACAGGTAAACAAGTACGTATTAGCTTCGCAGGCCGTCCAGCATCTGCTGCGCCAGCTTGTGGTTCACCATATTTGCATGCAAAACAACAAGCTCAGCTGGTAAATGACGCATTAGCGATTGCAGCTGAACAATCAGGAGATTCTAAATAATGGCAACCGAAATTAAAGCACCGGTATTCCCAGAGTCAGTTGCAGACGGTACGATCGCAACTTGGCACAAACAACCAGGTGAAGCTGTATCACGCGATGAAGTGATCTGCGATATTGAAACTGATAAAGTTGTTTTAGAGGTTGTTGCTCCTGCTGACGGTACAATTGCATCAATTATCAAAAATGAAGGCGAGACTGTACTTTCGAATGAAGTGATTGCACAGTTTGAAGAGGGTGCTGTTTCTGGCGCTGCTCAAACTCAAGCAGTTCAATCTGAAGGTCAGGTAGAACAAGCCGCTGCTCAAACTGAAGCGGGTGCTGCACCTGTAGTTGAACGTAGCCAACCTGTTCAAGATCAAGCGCCTGCAGTTCGTAAGGCGTTGGCTGAAACTGGTATTGCTGCAAGCGATGTTGCTGGTACAGGCCGTGGTGGTCGCATCACTAAAGAAGATGTTGTAAGCCATCAAGCTAAACCAGCTGCTCCTGCTGCTGCGCCTTTAAGCGTTGCTGTAGGTGAGCGTATTGAAAAACGCGTTCCAATGACTCGTTTACGTAAACGTGTTGCTGAACGTCTACTTGCTGCTACTCAATCAACAGCAATGTTAACGACGTTCAACGAAGTGAACATGAAACCAATCATGGAAATGCGTGCTCAATACAAAGATGCATTCGAGAAACGTCATGGTGCACGTCTAGGCTTTATGTCATTCTTTGTTAAAGCGGCAACTGAAGCACTTAAACGCTACCCAGCGGTAAATGCTTCTATTGATGGCGACGATATCGTTTACCACGGTTTCTATGACATCGGTGTAGCGGTTTCTTCTGAACGTGGTCTTGTGGTTCCTGTTCTTCGTGATACAGACCGCATGAACTATGCTGAAGTTGAAAATGGTATCCGTGCTTACGCTGCGAAAGCGCGTGATGGCAAATTGGGCATTGAAGACATGACTGGCGGTACATTCACCATTACTAATGGTGGTACATTCGGTTCATTGCTTTCTACTCCAATCTTGAATACACCACAAACTGCAATCTTGGGTATGCACAAAATCCAGGAACGTCCGATGGCTGTAAATGGTCAAGTAGAAATCTTGCCAATGATGTATTTAGCGCTTTCTTATGACCATCGTTTAATCGACGGTAAAGAGGCGGTAGGTTTCCTTGTAGCGATCAAAGAATTGTTAGAAGAACCTGCTCGTCTTATCCTTGATCTTTAATTCTAAAGAATAAATCCATGGGCTTAGGGCGATCCTCTAAGCCCATTTTTTGGAGATAAACATGTCTCAACAATTTGACTTAGTTGTAATTGGCGGTGGACCAGGTGGTTATGAAGCAGCAATTCGTGCGGCTCAACTTGGTTTCAAAGTTGCTTGTATCGAAAAGCGTATTCATAAAGGCAAACCATCTTTAGGTGGTACTTGCTTAAACGTGGGTTGTATCCCGTCTAAAGCTTTACTTGATTCTTCACATCGCTATGAAGATACCGTTCAGCATTTAGATGACCATGGTATTACTACCGGTGAAGTTAAATTTGATCTTTCTAAAATGCTGGCTCGTAAAGACAAAGTTGTAGATCAATTGACTGGCGGTATCGATCAATTACTTAAAGGTAATGGCATCGAGTGGTTAAAAGGTACGGGTAAATTACTTGCAGGTAAAAAAGTAGAATTTGTTTCTCACGAAGGTGAAACTCAAGTTTTAGAGCCTAAATACGTGATTCTTGCGACGGGTTCTGTTCCTGTAAATATTCCAGTGGCTCCTGTAGATCAAGACTTAATCGTTGATTCTACAGGCGCTCTTGAATTCCCAGAAGTACCTAAGCGTTTAGGTGTGATTGGTGCTGGTGTAATCGGCCTTGAGCTTGGTTCAGTATGGCGTCGTCTGGGTGCGGAAGTTGTTGTATTTGAAGCAATGGATGCATTCTTGCCAATGGCTGATAAAGCTTTGGCAAAAGACTTCCAAAAACTGTTGACCAAGCAAGGTATGGATATCCGTATCGGTGCAAAAGTTGCAGGTACTGAAATCAACGGTCGTGAAGTAACGGTTAAATATAACCAGGCTGGCGAAGACAAAACTGAAACTTTCGATAAATTAATTGTTTGTGTAGGTCGTCGTGCCTATGCTGAAGGTTTATTGGCTGATGATTCAGGCATTAAATTGACTGAACGCGGTCTGGTTGAAGTAAATGATTGGTGTGCAACTTCTGTTGAAGGTGTATATGCAATTGGTGACTTGGTACGTGGTCCAATGCTTGCTCATAAAGCAATGGAAGAAGGCGTAATGGCAGTTGAACGTATTCACGGTCATGCTGCACAAGTGAACTATGACACGATCATTTCTGTAATTTACACACACCCAGAAGCGGCGTGGGTAGGTTTAACAGAACAGCAAGCGACTGAAAAAGGTCACGAAGTTAAAACGGGTCAATTCGGTTTTGCTGTGAACGGTCGTGCTTTAGCTGCGGGTGAAGGTGCTGGTTTCGTTAAGTTTGTTGCTGATGCAAAAACGGATCGTTTATTGGGTATGCACGTGATTGGACCTGCTGCGTCTGATATCGTTCACCAAGGGATGATTGCGCTTGAGTTTGTATCTTCAGTTGAAGATCTACAGTTGATGACTTTCGGTCACCCAACTTTCTCTGAAGTGGTACATGAAGCTGCACTGGCAGTCGATGGACGCGCAATTCACGCGATTCAACGTAAGCGCAAGTAATTCGAAAAAAGAGCGACTTAGGTCGCTCTTTTTACATTCCATGGTTGTTTTTATTGGAACAATCATCTAAAAATAAAGATAACGATTTTAAAAAATGCCAATACTGCTTTGACGGACGTCTGGGTATTGGTGGGTCATAACAAAGCAAAAAAGTAATAAAAGGTTATTCGATGAATTTACATGAGTATCAAGCAAAAGCGTTATTAAAAAAATATGGTATGCCAGTTCAAGAGGGTGTACTGGCAACCAATGCAGCAGAAGCTGTAGCAGCATTTGAGCAACTCGGCGGTAAGTTTGCCGTAATGAAGGCTCAAGTTCATGCGGGGGGACGTGGTAAAGCAGGTGGGGTTAAAGTCGTAAAATCAAGTGATGAAGCCGCTGAATATGTAAATGGCATTATTGGTACACGGCTTGTGACTTACCAAACCGATGCCAATGGTCAGCCGGTAAATAGTGTTCTTGTGTGTGAAGATGTCTATCCCGTTGAACGTGAATTGTACCTAGGTGCAGTGGTCGACCGTTCCAGTCGTCGCGTAACTTTTATGGCATCCACCGAAGGTGGTGTCGAAATTGAAAAAGTGGCAGAAGAAACCCCAGAAAAAATTATTAAGGTAGAAGTGGATCCTTTGGTGGGATTAATGCCTTTTCAAGCGCGTGAAGTGGCCTTTGCACTTAATTTAAAAGATGGACAAATCAACCAATTTGTCAAAATTATGACGGCTGCTTATCAGGCATTTATTGAAAATGATTTTGCCCTATTTGAAATTAATCCACTTTCAGTCCGTGAAAATGGTGACATCTTATGTGTTGATGCCAAAGTAGGCATCGACTCTAATGCATTGTACCGTTTACCAGAGATTGCAGCGATGCGCGACAAGTCTCAAGAAAATGAACGTGAATTGAAAGCTTCAGAACATGACCTGAATTATGTAGCCCTAGAAGGCAATATCGGTTGTATGGTCAATGGAGCCGGTCTTGCCATGGCAACCATGGACATCATCAAACTGTATGGTGGTCAGCCTGCAAACTTCCTGGATGTCGGCGGTGGTGCCACCAAGGAACGGGTGATTGAAGCCTTTAAAATTATTTTGGCAGACAGTTCGGTACAAGGTGTTTTAATTAATATTTTTGGTGGAATTGTACGTTGTGACATGATTGCTGAAGCCATTATTGCAGCGGTTCAGGAAGTTCACGTAGCCGTACCGGTTGTTGTGCGTTTGGAAGGAAATAATGCAGAACTGGGCGCCCAGCTATTGGATGAATCTGGACTAACGTTAATTTCTGCATCAGGTTTGGCTGATGCTGCAGAAAAAATTGTTGCTGCTGTAAAAGCTTAAGGGAGTATCAAACATGAGCGTATTAATCAATAAAGACACCACTGTATTGGTACAAGGCTTTACAGGTAAAAATGGTACTTTCCATTCAGAACAATCCATTGCCTATGGCACCAAAGTCGTTGGTGGCGTAACCCCAGGTAAAGGTGGGCAGCAGCATTTAGGGCTTCCGGTTTTTAATACCATGAAAGAAGCTGTTAAAGAAACAGGAGCAACAGCAACTTCCATTTATGTTCCGGCACCTTTTGTTTTAGATTCGATTATTGAATCAATTGATTCAGGAATTGAGTTAATTGTGGTGATTACTGAAGGCGTCCCAACCTTGGACATGCTGAAAGCAAAACGCTATCTAGAGACTTATGGTAATAATGCACGTTTAATTGGGCCAAACTGTCCAGGCATTATTACACCGGGTGAATGCAAGATCGGCATTATGCCAGGGCATATTCATCAACCTGGTAAAATTGGCATTATTTCTCGTTCAGGCACATTGACCTATGAAGCAGTCGCGCAAACGACTAAATTAGGCTTGGGTCAGTCAACCTGTATTGGTATTGGGGGTGACCCGATTCCAGGCATGAACCAGATTGATTGCTTGAAGTTATTCCAGGAAGATCCGCAAACCGAAGCTATTATCATGATTGGTGAGATTGGTGGTACCGCAGAAGAAGAAGCAGCAGAATATATTCAGTCGCATGTGACTAAGCCGGTTGTGGGCTATATTGCAGGCGTGACTGCACCGAAAGGCAAGCGTATGGGACATGCGGGTGCGATTATTTCTGGCGGTAAAGGCACAGCTGAAGAAAAATTCGCAGCCTTTGAAAAAGCGGGTATGGCATATACCCGTAGCCCGGCAGAACTTGGCTCAACCATGTTTGAAGTATTAAAGAGCAAAGGTATGGCTTAACACAAACCTGGCAAATGTAATAAAAAGCCCTCGATAGAGGGTTTTTTATTGAGTACTATTTGATGGCTTAGCAATGATTGGCCATTAAAAAATTCAATATTGAAAAATGATGGATTGTAAGAGATGATTTTTTTGTAGTAAAAATTAAATATTGAACAAAAAATATACTGATTAAATAAAGAAAATATCATAATTAAAGTAAAGCAATAAGTTAAAAACAATATAGTTTATAATTTAAATAACGTGATATATATCACATAAAATAATAAAAACACAAAACGAAACACAATATTTTGTTAATTGGTTATTTTAAGCACATATTGTGGACTACAATATGACCATTAATAACAATGAATAAAGAATATTTTAATTATGAACTTTAAACTCAATATACTTTTTCTATCTTGTGGAACTTTACTGTTTTCTACATTGTCATATGCAGAATTGATCTATAACGACGTTGTCGATCAACAACGTGAAAAGATTGTACCTTTAATTAAACAAGGCCAGGTGGATAGTGGATTACAAAAACTCAGACAATTATTGGTCCGTTATCCCAATAATCAGAAATTGATCGCTGATTTTGTGGTGCTCGCCTATGAAAATAAAAAATTTACAGAATCAGATATTCAGTACCTTAAGGGTATAAAAAGCCAACAATTTCCAGATTATGCAAAGGTGAATGTGCTTAAGGCCTTGCGTGATTTAAAAAAATTTGAATTAGGAGAATTTTGGGCAAAAAAATTCGCCCAAACAGATCAAAATCAGATGTGGACAGTATGGACGGGTGTCTTGCAAGCGGAAGCAGGCAAAACTGCTCAAGCAAGAAATACTCTAAAGCCGATTGATATCAACTATGTAGAGGCCGATTATTTGGCACAACTTGCATATACCTATCGACTTTTAAACATGCCGATCGATGCAATCAATGCAGCGACTCTGGCCATTGAGAAAAATAAAGATTTAAGTACCGATGAACAATATGTATTGGCACTTATGGCGAATTCAAATTATGCCAAAGCTGAACAGTACCTGAGCCGTAATGAAATAAGTCAAAAACAGCCGCAATTGGGAACCACGGTAAAAATCAGTGAATTTACCCAACGTATTCAAAATGCGGAGCAATATATTAAATTAGCCAATTATCGTGCTCGTGGCAGTAATCCTTATCAGCCTCTAGATCGTGTTCTTGCCGATATGGAAAGCTATGAAGCCCAGATCCCTAATAATGACGTCAATTTAAAACGTCGATTTTACTATGAATATATATATGCATTAAATGTAAGAAATCGATCAAAAAAAGTTATTGAGCAGATCCCCAAAGTTGGTTTGCCGGTTGAGCAAATGCCAGCTTATGTACGTCAAGCGATTGCAGAAGCATATTTGAGTGATCATCAACCTAAAGTGGCTGAAGTGCATTATAAAAATTTGCTCAAGGATAAAAAGAATGCAAATTATAAAATTTATGCAGGTTTGTATTACGCTTTAATTGAACAGGAAAAATATAAGGAAGCGGATCAGTTCCTCAAAAGTCTGGATAAATTGTTGCCGACTTATTTCTATAGTAGTGCCAAAGGGGTAGATAAAGTTACCCATGATGACCGTGCTGAATATTTGGGACTTGTGGGTCTTAATTATTTATATCGCAATGAAAATAGTAAAGCAGAAAAATATTTTGATGAGTTAGTGGCGAAGGCACCCAATAACGTGGTGTATCAAACTTATCGTGCACAAGTGCAACGCGCGCGTGAAAATCCTCAGCAGGCTGAAATGATATTGTCGCAGTGGGATAGTATGACCCCAGTTGATAGTAGTGTAAAAATCAATCATATGCTGAATATGCAGGCCTTGGGTGATATTCAACAATGGCGTGCTCAAAATGCTGAGCTCATGCGCACCTTACCTGAAGATACCGGGGTGGTAAAAAGTAAAAAAGAACTTGATGATCGTGATCATGCATCTATTCAGCACCAAAGTCTTTTTTCAAAAAGTGAATCAGACAATGCAGCTTTGCTGGATCGTTTGAAGGGTAGTCGTGAACAGGAAAACTGGACACGTATAAATACGCCTTGGTTTTATGACAATTTCCGAGCTTATGTCGATCATAGTATTCGATCCGCTGATTACGATGACGGCAAGGTGGATGATCAGCGCGTAGGTTTGGGGCTGGAATGGGAGTCGCGTCGTAAAGCTGCAAATATCCTGCTGTCCCAGAGTATAAATGATGCATTGGGAAATGACCGCTTTGGTGTACTGGTGAATTGGTCACAATGGTTAAATGATCATTGGCAATACGCTTTAGGCTATAACAGTCAAGCCAATATTCCCTTGCAAGCGGTTAAAAATGGTAATGAAGGTCAGTCCTATAGTTTAGGCCTAAATTGGCAGCAGCATGAATCTCGCGAAGCTGGGATGAACTATCAACTGACCGATATCGATGATAACAATACCCGTCATGAAGCGACGGCCTATTTAAAACAGCGGATTTTAAAAGGACCTCACCATATTACAAGTTTGTCTTTAGGGGGGTATTACAGTCAAAACGATCAGGTTGCGGTGAATTATTTTAATCCTAAAGAAAGTTATAGTGCGGAACTGACCTTACAGCATGACTGGAACACCTGGCGTAATTATGATGCATATTTCAACCAGCATTTTGAATTCAGTGCTGGAGCTTTTGGGCAAAATGGATTTTCCTCAAAGGCTATATATAACGTTTTTTATCAGCACGATTGGCATTTTTCTCGAACCTGGAGTTTGAACTATGGCATAGGCTGGGGAGTCCATCCTTATGATGGGGAAGATGAAAAAAGAACTTATGGATCGGTAGGTCTGAAGGGGCATTTTTAATGAAAAAAATCGTAAAATTTTTACTTGCTAACTTGTTTATTGCTGCTTGGTTTATACCTACGATGAGTATGGCGCAAAATGTGACAAACGCTAAAAATGAACTACCCGATAATTTATTTGTGACGATTACCTTTCATGATGTAAGAGACGATGTTACTTCTGGCGACCACGATCTGTATGCTATTAGTACTAAAAATTTGGCCCAATATTTTGCATGGTTGCAGCAAGAAGGATGGGTACCCATACGTTTGCAAGATGTCTGGCTGGCACGACAGAAGAAAAAGCACTTACCACCAAAATCGGTATTGCTGACCTTCGATGATGGCGCACTCAGCAGTTATACTCGGGTATTTCCTTTATTAAAACAATATAACTTTCCTGCGGTATTTGCCATTTCTACGAGCTGGATTAATGGTAATACCAAAGATCCCTATGAAGCTTATGGCAAAAACAATTTGATGAATTGGGATCAGATGCGTGAAATGCAACAATCTGGCTTAGCGGAGTTTGGTTCCCATTCAGATAATATGCATAAAGGTATAGTTGCCAACCCTCAACAAAGTATGGAGCCCGCTGCAATTACCCGTACATATTTACCCCAATTAAAACGTTATGAAACAGATGCAGCCTATCAAAAACGTATCATAGAAGATTTAAAGAAATCGAAGGAAATTTTAGATTTCCAATTAGGTATCGAGACTTTGGCTATTTTCTGGCCTTATGGAGCAGTGACCAAGGAAAGTGAAGAGCTTGCATTAAAAGCAGGATTACCTATGTCATTTAGTTTGGGTAGCATGTCGACACTTGCAGATGCAGGTACCACATATCAACGTGCGTTAGTCATGGGTAATCCTACCCCTGAAATGCTACATACAGAAATGCTGGATTTTTTAACTTTCGCCAATGAAGAATACAAGCAACGTAAGAGCTTTGTCGGTTTTGATCTGGCTGAAATGGTCAGTCCCAATAATAAAATTTTTAATCAGAAACTGGGGCAGTTGCTGGATCAAATTAATGCATTAAAAAGCAATACACTGCTATTAAAAGTTGTAGCTGATGAGAATCGTGATGGAAAAATAGATGTTGCTTATTTTCCAAACTCGCAATTAAGTATGCGACGAGATTTGCTCAACCGTACGGTTTGGCAAGCGCGTACCCGTATTGATAACCGTGTATATGCAGAGTTGCCGATTAGTATAGAAACGAAACAAGGATTGAATCTGGCTACATTAACTGGAGATCTGGTTAAGAACAATACTTCTATTGAAGGCTTGATGATTGAAGTGGGAGATGAATTCTCGTGTGCTGTAGAAAATAAAAGCTGGGATGCGGCATGTGCTCAAAAAGTGAAACGCGTTTTACAAATAAAAGAACGGACTAAACAACAGGCAAATTACTATGCCAATATTAGTAATAATTACCAAACCGCTTTGAAAATAAGTTTAAAGAATAAACATATTGGTGGTCTAAAACCCTTAATTGAGCAGGGCTTGGCATACAGTGACTTCCTTTATATTGAATTTGATCCTGTGGAACATCCTGAAATATTTAGGGCTGTGCAAAAACAGTTGAAAAAATTAAATGCTGAACAAAAGCAGCGTCTGATTTTTAGTTTTACCGTTAATCCAAATTCCAGTAAACGTGAATGGAAACATTATCAAGAAAATTATGAAACATTAAAAAATTTAGCGATACAAAAAGTTGGAATTAATAACTATCAGTTAAAAGCAGGACAGCAGATTCAGGAAAATCTTTATAGGGAGTTAAGCAACAATGATAGTCCGTTAACTTATCGCAATCCTTATAAGAATAATACTGCGAAAAGGAGGTAATAATGGGTGAATTCAGTTTGATAAGTGTGAGTGATTTATACTTTGGTTTTGCATTTTTCTATCCATTATTTATGGCTTGGATTTGGATTGCCGGCGGAATCTGGTTTTATCTAAAGCATGAACACAAGAAACCGCCATTGCCTCATCTTAGCGAACACGGATGCAGTATCGTGATTCCTTGTTTTAATGAGGCAGCACAGGTTAGAGATACCATAAAATTTGTCATGCAAACTCAGTATCCGGATTTTGAGGTCATTGCAGTGAATGACGGTAGTCAGGATAAAACTGCTGAAATTCTGGATGAGCTTTTGCAAAAATATCCGAAACTCAGAGTTGTCCATTTGGCTGAAAACCAAGGCAAGGCCTATGCCTTACGTGCCGGGGCAATGGTGAGTCAAAATGAATATCTGGTTTGTATAGATGGTGATGCCTTAATACATCCGCATGCAGTGTTATGGATGATGCATCATTTAACCAGTTACCCACGGGTTGGGGCAGTCACCGGGAATCCACGTATTTTGAACCGTTCCAGTATGCTGGGCAAAATTCAGGTCGGCGAATTCTCTTCTATTATTGGATTAATTAAACGTGCACAACGCACCTATGGACGAATCTTTACTGTCTCAGGCGCAATAGTCGGTTTTCGTAAAACGGCCCTAGACCGGATAGGATATTGGCGTGATGACATGATCACAGAGGATATCGATGTATCATGGCGTTTACAGTTTGATCATTGGGATTTGCAATATGTCCCACGAGCATTGTGTTACATCTATATGCCTGAAACCTTCAAAGGCTTGTGGAAACAGCGGTTACGTTGGGCACAAGGAGGAGTAGAGGTTTTATTTGCTTATTTACCGAGCTTATTTAAGTGGAATCGACGCCGTATGTGGCTTATTGCGCTGGAGTCTATTATCAGTGTGGTTTGGGCGTATGTGATGTTTGGTATTATTATCTTATATCTATATGGTCTGTTTTTTTCTTTACCAGGAGAGTGGGCAATTCAATCTCTCTTTCCACAATGGTACGGGATTATTTTGGGTTTAACTTGTCTGATCCAATTCTTTGTCAGTTTATGGATCGATAAACCCTATGATAAAGCCCGAATCTTCAGGAACTATTTTTGGGTCATTTGGTATCCACTGTTCTTCTGGATTCTAACCATGTTGACGACAGTGGTTGCATTACCTAAAACGATTTTCAAGACTCAAAAACGTGCGCGCTGGGTAAGCCCAGATCGTGGATTTAGAGGAGAGCCAGAAAATGACTAAAGTATATAAATTTTATTTAATTGAAGATGAGTCAAAATTGGAGCTGCCAGAATATATTGATCAACCTGAATATGTACGTAATAAAAGCATGGGTTACAGTTTGCAAATCGTAGGTTGGTTTGTATTTATGTGGTTATTTATGCCAGCGTTGACCATGCTGTTTTGGTGGTTTGAAGGTCAAACCATTTATCAGCAACTGGTCACAGAGGCTCAACCGGATAGCCAATTAAGTTTAATGAATATTATTGTACTGATTTTAAGCTTTATTAGTGTGCTATTTCTTTGGGCAACTTATAACTGGGTCCGCTTTTCAGGTAAGGAGCGTAGAAAAACCCCATTAGCAATCGCGGTACCCCAACTTGCCAGTAGTTTTAAGGTGAATACGGCAGATATTATCAATATGCAACAGGCCAGGAATTTAACCCTTTATTATAACAATAAAGGGCTACTGGAGTTTTTTGAGACTAATCACCAGTTAAAAAAGCGGATTTCAGCTTAGAAGGCTGAGGATGTTCATGGACAAAATCATCGGGGTAATAACCAATATGTTTTACCCCGTGTTTTTCTAAAAACTTGATGGTATCCACAATTTCTTCGGTGGAAAGCTTCTGATCGTTTATCCAATTCAATGCTTGAAGTTCAAAGATCGTATGACTTAAATCTGGGTCGTATTTTTTTGACTGTCGTATCAGGTCTAAATAAAACTGTTGATGGTCATCCGCTTCTTCCATATAAGGCATGGCCATAATGGCATTGTAGTCATAATATTGATAAGTACTAGGCATGGATTGGCTAAACCAGTTTTCACTATGTGGCTCTAATACTACTGGTGCATACATATTGCGTGCAGTCAGAAGATTAGGCTGTTGCTGTTTAATTATTTTGGTAATGCCTGCAGCAAACTGATCCAGATAGGCTGTTTTGAATTTTGCAAATTCCAACTGTTTAGATTGCCGAGGTTGTTTTAATAATTGATCTGCACCGAATCCCCAAGCCCGGTACATGCTTTGTGCCGGAGCAGAGCTATCTTCATAATCGTTGAGCGTGACATCATCGTGGTAGAGCACGCCATCCACCGCATTTGATTTTATAAAGTCTAAATAAATTTCGGAAACATATTTGAGATTTTTAGGATCAAAGGGTGAAACCCGAATATAACCCTGTTTACCACCGGCGTTGTGTGAAACATAGGTCAGTTTGTAACTTTTGGGAAACTCCCAAGCCATTAACGGTAGCCAGGCATAAATATGCTTAACCTGGGTCTTGCTACGAATCTGGCTGACCAGAACAGGGAAAAGATTATCCCTGGTCGGAATATGGCGGTTTTTAAAGTACACCTGATCGGCTGAACCATTGGCATCGGGGTCGGCAAAGGCTTGCAAGAAAATGGTATTCGGTTGAATCTGGATAATCCGTTGGATTAAATCTTGAATATTTCGTTGCTGCTGTTTTTTATCTTTATCATAAACGTAGTCAATATCGATATGCATGATACGCATCTGATCGATTTTTTCGGTTTTTTTTAAGGGCGGCACGACTGATTTTTGCGTTATATTTTGCTGCACAATTGCATCAATAGGATGCTGTTTGATTTGCACAATATCGGCAGAATATGCAGACAAGGGGAGACAGCTTAAGCTCCAATAAAGACAATGGCTAAGTCTATTCTGGTATAAATTTTTAAAATTATTCATTGTTATACTCACTTTTATCATTTATTGAATTTTTCAAAAATCTCAATTTATTCATCATTGTTTTATTATGCAGTCGGCTGGTTGTAGAGCAATCAGGCACGAAGTAAATCATCAATCAACAGTTTTTTCATTTTAAACACCGCTGCCTGCGCATGAGGGTTTTGCCTGAGTATTTCACTCAAATTTTCAGGATGAATTTGCCAGCTCACACCAAACTGGTCTTTACACCAGCTACATTGGCTTTCTGTACCTTTGAGCGTGATGCTATTCCAGTAATAATCAATTTCAGTTTGATTTTCGCATTCAATGATCAAGGATACGGCTTTATTAAATTCAAACGGTTGAGGAACCCCACTGTCCATGGCCATCAGGGTGAAGTGATTGGCGATCACTTGGGCATGTTTGATTTGTCCGGCGTACTCGTCCTCGCTATATTTTAAAATGCCTTGGGTGCGAAAATGATGAAATAGGCTTTGGTAAAAATTTAACGCAGCCAGACATTGTCCCTGATATGCGCCGCAATACATCAGCGTTGGGACAATCTTTTGCTGATTGGTATCGGATGATTTTCCTAAATAAAGTTGCCAGCTAAAACCATATTGATCTTGCAGCCAGCCATAATAATCACTCCATGCATATTGCCCCAATGCCATTTGTGCAGAACCGCCTTCAATCAATTGATTCCAGTAGTAATCAATCTCGGTTCGATTTTCACAAATCACCATAAAAGAAATTGAAGGATTGGGATGAAATGTAAGTTCATCATTAATGGCTAAAAACCGTATGCCCACCAATTGTGCTTTTACCGCATACTGATTTTCTTCGATCAGGTGGCTATTGGGAAAAATAGAGCAATACCATTCAAATGCAGCTTTGACATTTTTTTCAAACCACAGGCAAAGGTAGATAGAGTGTGTCATTATTATGCTCTATGTCTGCAATATCAGCAGATAATGCGGCCTTCTACAGCCTTAACACAAGTAAGTTTATAGAGCGTAATTGTATAAAAATTATTCGGATTGAAACGAGAAAATATTGTTTTAAGATGGCATCTTTCCTGTTTTTAAAAACTTATTCAGATACAATAACTTGAGCCTATATTCATCGATATCAACAACAGCATTTTCCGTATAGGGTTGTGGGTGGAGTGGGAGAGTGAGGGCGATAAATAGACCTTAAAAATGATTCGGGATGCCTTGATCACTGCCAACGACACACTTACAGCATAACAAGTTGCCACAATGCCCAACAGTTGCATTGGGCAACGGATCATGCAGAAAATCCACTTAGCGATCAATACACATTTTCTAGCTTGTTTTCTTTATCTAAATGAACGCTATCTTTAGGTAAAACCATCAATACAGACGGGTTTGAATGCGAATTTTCATTTCCAACGCTTGTTGCACAATAAAGGTTTTCATCCAGTTCACCTGTTGTCCCATGGGATTGGTTTTAATGGCTGTATTTAAGAAATCTAATGACGGCTGACTGAACAACTGTGTTTCAATTGCATCTGTAAGCTGAGCGCTATTGGCGGTCAGTGGCAGGCTGACCAGATAAAATGCCTTGGGATAATTATAAAAGGCGTAGAGCAGGTTAAAGGCTTTTTGATCGGCCTTTAAATTTCCTGCACCGATTTCATAGCCGCGATCCTGGTTGCTATGGGTTACACCGATCAAAAAATCACATTGATTACCCGAAAGTCGTAGTCCAAATTGCAGTCCAATCTGGTCAGCACTCAGTTCATGCTGAACAAAATTATTCAGAATGGTACCATCCTCAGCCCAAGGTTCTTGTAAGACCAGTAAATGCTGATTGTGCTGATAGATATGACCAGCAAGCTGGGCGCGTTCTAGGCGGGACTTAACGGATTCAATGTTTGGGTCGGGTAGTGGCATAATTTAAAAAACACAGGAGATAGGAGAAAGTTCAGTTAATGTATGAAATTTTCAAGGCGAATAAAATATATGGCTTAGAGGAATTAACAATCAGCTTATATTTTGTACATTTTAATCTTTAGTTGTGATCCTGACTGTCCCTGAGTAGAATAACAAGAGGCTTAAGCTGATCATTAATAAAAACTTATACTCATTATCAGAGAAGCTTTATATGATAAATTTGCATATCAATATAATAAAACAAGCAATAGTTGTGATAACTAAATCTCTATAATGAATATATATATTTTTAAAAGTGTAATAAGTACACGTTGATCTGAGTTGGTGTTGTCAATGTCCATAACTGAGGAAAGACTTACTCATCTTAAACAGCTTGAAGCTGAGAGTATTCACATTATCCGTGAAGTGGCTGCCGAATTTGAAAATCCGGTCATGTTGTATTCTATTGGTAAAGATTCTGCAGTAATGCTGCATCTTGCTTTAAAAGCATTCTACCCCGCAAAACTCCCATTCCCGCTACTGCATGTAGACACGGGCTGGAAGTTTAAAGATATGATCACATTCCGCGACAACATGGCGAAAACCCATGGTTTCGATTTGATCGTGCATCAAAATAAAGAAGGTAAAGACGCTGGGATCAATCCGTTTGATCACGGTAGTTCTAAATATACCGATATCATGAAAACCCAAGGCTTAAAACAGGCTTTGGATAAATACGGTTTTGATGCAGCTTTTGGTGGCGCGCGCCGTGATGAAGAAAAATCACGTGCCAAAGAACGTGTTTATTCGTTCCGTGACAGTAAACACCGTTGGGATCCTAAAAACCAGCGTCCTGAACTTTGGAATCTTTACAACGGTAAAGTGAACAAAGGTGAAAGTATTCGTGTATTCCCGTTATCAAACTGGACTGAGCTTGATATCTGGCAATACATCTACTTGGAAAGCATTCCATTAGTACCACTTTATTTAGCTGCAGAACGTCCTGTGGTTGAGCGTAGTGGCACACTGATTATGGTTGATGATGAACGTATGCCTTTAAAAGAAGGTGAAGTTCCGCAAATGAAATCGGTACGTTTCCGTACATTAGGTTGTTACCCATTAACGGGTGCTGTTGAATCAACTGCCAACACCTTGCCGGAAATTATCCAGGAAATGCTTTTAGCCACCAGTTCTGAACGTCAAGGTCGTATGATTGACCATGATGAAGCAGGCTCGATGGAAAAGAAAAAGCAGGAAGGTTACTTCTAATTTCCTGATGAAAGTCCCTCTTTTATAAAGAGGGATTTAGGGAGATTTAGAAACCGATTTCAACGAATTTGTGGAGCTTTGAGCAATGTCTCATCAATCAGAATTGATTAGTCAGGATATCCTGGCGTATTTAAAACAACATGAAAATAAAGACCTGCTACGTTTCCTGACTTGCGGTAATGTGGATGATGGTAAATCGACTTTAATTGGTCGTTTGCTTTACGATTCAAAATTGATCTATGAAGATCAATTGCAAGCGGTAACCCGTGACTCTAAAAAAGTCGGTACAACTGGTGATGCACCTGACTTGGCGTTACTTGTAGATGGTCTGCAAGCTGAACGTGAGCAGGGGATTACTATTGATGTGGCTTACCGTTATTTCTCTACAGAAAAACGTAAGTTCATCATTGCCGATACTCCGGGGCATGAGCAATATACCCGTAACATGGCTACAGGTGCATCTACCTGTGACCTTGCAATCATCCTGATTGATGCGCGTTATGGTGTACAAACTCAAACACGTCGTCACACTTACATTGCAAGCTTGCTCGGTATTAAGAACATTATTGTTGCGATCAACAAAATGGACTTGGTGGAATTCTCTGAAGCACGCTTCAATGAAATTCAAGCTGACTATGCTAACTTCGTAAGCCAATTGGGCGACCGTAAGCCAAGCAACATCATCTTTACGCCTATTTCTGCATTGAATGGCGATAACGTGGTGAACAAGTCTGAAAACACACCGTGGTATACCGGTCAAACCCTAATGGGTTCACTTGAGTCTGTTGAAATTAACCGTGATACCGCGAAACGTGATTTCCGTTTCCCTGTGCAGTATGTGAACCGTCCTAACCTCGACTTCCGTGGTTTCGCAGGTACGATTGCGCTGGGTGAAATTAACGTAGGCGATAAAGTTGTTGCGTTACCATCGGGTAAATCTTCAACTGTTAAAGAAATCGTGACCTTTGATGGCAACCTTGAACATGCTTTTGCAGGTCAAGCGGTAACATTAACGCTAAACGATGAGATTGACGTATCACGCGGTAATATGCTGGTTCGTGCGGATCAGGGTATTCCTGCCATTTCACGTTCGGTTAAAGCAACTGTGGTCTGGATGGCGGATCAACCGCTTGTGTTGGGCAAGTTGTATAACATTAAAATTGGTACGCAAACTGTTCCTGCCAAAGTTACTGGCATTAACTTCCGTACCAATGTGAATACACTTGAGCAAATGCAAGTGGATCATCTTGATCTAAACGCGATTGCCAATGTTACTGTTGAATTTGATGCACCAGTGGTATTTGACCGTTATCAGGACAGCCGTTACACTGGTTCATTTATCTTCATTGATCGTTTGAACAACGTAACGATTGGTGCGGGTATGGTGGAAGAGTCGGTTGAGTGGACTGCACATAGCAACCCTGTAACTGCGGAAGACCGTGCGGCACGTTTGGGTCAAAAACCTGCGTCAATTACAGTATCTGCTAAAGCATTGGAAAATGCGCAAGCGCTTGAAAACTTGTTATTACAACAAGGTATTGTCGCGATTGCGAAATCTGATCTTGATGCTGTGCAAGTTGCACTTCTTCGTGAAACGGGTATTGCAGTCATTACTACTGTTGCAAAAGTGACAGATGTAAGCTTCGCGCAAGAGTCGGTTGAAGAATTGGCTGAAAAAATTGTGGAATTGGTTCGTCTATAAGACTGAGTCGGTTTAAAGAAAACCCGTCTTAATGGCGGGTTTTCCATTTGTGTAAGTTTTAAATGCGTGAATAATATACAGTCATTCGAAAGTTGAACTTTCACTTAAATTACTTCTCGATACAATACAAATATTGAGGGGTATTTATGAAAAAATTATTTATTTTAATGGGGTTATGTTTAGCTTTCGGGGTAGAAGCTAAACAAAGTAATGAAAGTACAGAAGCGATTAAGCAAAAAATTATTAAGCAGTCGATTGAGAGTTATCCGGGAAATTGTCCTTGTCCATATAATACCGCGCGTAACGGTAGCCGCTGCGGTAAGCGTAGTGCTTATAACCGCGCGGGCGGTTATGCACCACTTTGCTATCCTGAAGATGTAAGTGATCGGATGGTGAGGGAATATAGAGATAGAGGTTGAGAGATTTTTCTATAAGACTGAGCTGATTTAAAGAAAACCTGCCGAAAGGCAGGTTTTTTTGTATAAAATAATAAAATCATAATTTGAATATTATAAAAATTAATGAGATTTTATTTTTTTTCAAAGATAACTCTAGTTTAATTGCAATATGCGCTGTCTCAGCAACTTTTATTTTTGGTTTTATAACTGCTAGACACAATAGGCAAAGTAGAGAATTACAACTTAAATTAAATGTTTTTATTAACCTAGCAGAAAATATTGAATTAGCTTTGTATGAATTAAAACATCCAATCTATGTTCCTATTGGTGAGGATTTGGAAGTTCCTGTTGAATTTTTTAAGAGCCTCTCAAAAGTCAAAATTGTTTTAAGTATAAATTCTCTAGAAGTGGTAAAAAAATGGGAAAATTCTTATATAAATACATATTTCGAAATACTTAAGAGGGGATATGAAATTGTTGATATTAAAAGTGAAATTTCTGCGTATGAACCTATCATTAATAAATTTGAAAATGAATTAATATATTTACAGCACAAATATTATGATTCCTTTATTAAAGGGGATATGGATTCAGCAAAAAGGGCGAATGAACAAATCCAGGTTGTTAATAATTTTAAAAAAGAATATGTAGAAAAAAGAGTAGATTTGATTTCGAAAAGATCTACGTTGGAAAATGAGGCTAATCTTAAACTTTTTGAAATGAAGGGAGGAATGGCGAAGATTATTTAATATTTTCCGTTCAGAATTAGGATTAAAACGTGTGAAATTTAATAAAGTAGAACATGATGCTGCTATTAATGAATGGGAAGATAAACTTAAAGATTTGATAAAGATTGGTGATGAAAAATTATAAATATATGAGTTATTTTTAGTAATAAGCTTCTTTAATATACCTATAGAGAGGCTTAGAAACCCCTTGGTTTTATCAAGTTTAATATTCTTTTTATTCTTAAGATAGCTTCGTATTAACCCTAAAAAGTATTTTTAAGAGCTGATTGTAAAGCATAAGTTCCTTCTTAATAATTTTGACATATTATCCGAAATTACAAATTAAAAGTGATCAATATTGGGTTTAAGTAGCATTAAAATGAATGAAATTATGAAGCTGTTGAAATTAAAAAAAAGACATTATAAGATATATCTTAATAACTATTAAGGTATATCTTAGTTGTGCAAAATTCCAATCTTATCGAGAACAGTGAAAGTACGCCAAAACCCCGCAAACGCCTGTTTGAAGCAGGTGAAATGAAACTGTTGGTACTACATTTTATTGCTCAAGCACCCAAGTTTAGTTATGACATCATCAAAGATGTTGCTGCTTTTGTCGGGGGGGAATATAAACCGAGTACAGGCACGATCTGCCCGACGATTAACTATCTTGAAGAACAACAATATACACAAGTGATCATGAGTGCTGATGAGCGCAAGCAATATCACATTACTGACAAAGGTCTTGAGCATCTTGAAGACAGTCAGGATACCTTGCACAGAGTTCTCAGCCGTTTCGAAACCCGCCGCCGGATTAAAAATGATGAACGCTATATCGACATCAACAATGCGATGGAAAGCCTAAAAGCTTCACTACGTTTGAAACTGTCGCACGCTGAATTAAGCAGTAAAGACATTCAAAAAATTGCAGAACAGATTGATCAAGCAGCAGCAAACATTACCCGTTTGTAATTCAATTCACGATTTAAAAATTAGGTTAAATGATGAAAAATAATCTCCCAAAATTTCACCCAAAACATCTGGCCTGGCTGATGCCACTCATTCTTTCAGGCATTATGAGTGGGGCAATTTCCTGCTTTAACATGCTGCTGAATAAAGGCTGGAGTAATGAATTTATCTCATTATGGCTACATGCCTGGAGCTTGTCATGGCTGATGGCATTTCCCTTGATTCTGGTGATGTTGCCATTGGTACGTAAATTCTTGATGCAATTTGTAGAAATGCCCAAATAAAAAACACTTCGGTTGATTAAAAAATTATCCAAACCATGAATATGAAAGAAGGGGGGTGAATGCATAACTTTAGCCCCGTTTTTTTATCAGCCAGATCACCAAGCGGGTCAACATCAGCAGTACTGCAAAATAGATTTGAAAGACGGCTGCAAAAATCATGATCCAGCCGCTATTCCCGGGTGTCTTTCTTGCATCAAGTTCAATGATAAATACCAAAATTGCAACCACAATTTCAAAAGCAATTACGGTTTTCAATAGCCAAGCCCACGGAAAACGCAACAACCACGTGAGGAAAATAACGCCCAAACAAGGAAACAGGCAAAATAGGAAAATAACGTTTAAATCCATAACAATTGAGCATTTTTATTGTCGGTGTGGGTTTCACAATATATTGAATAAAAATAGAAATAAAGCGATACACAGTGAAATGACTCTGCAATATTCAATTGGGGATTTTTATCGCTTAGCGAGAATAATTTTAGACTAATCCATTGAATCAATAATGCTTTTCATTTCATTCAAACTTTTCACCCCTGCAATCCGTTGAATGATTTGTCCATTTTTAAAAATCAGCGTAGAGGGTAAACCGTAAACGTTATAGCGCAATGTCAAAATAGGGGATTGATCGATATTCACTTTGCCAAATTTGATCTCGGGTTTTACTTCAGCATAATGTGCAGCCAACTGTTCAAAGACAGGGAAGTTTTGTACACAGGGTTTGCACCAGTCGGCATAGAAACGGATGACTGCCAGACCTTCAAACCATTCAAAGTCACTATAATTATCTTCATTGTATTCAATGACAGCTGACATCAATTTGTCCTCATATTTTCCGGATCAATGCTTGGACCAAGTCATGTTCAATTCTGTATGACCAGTGTTTTTATCCATGGCTTGGCTGATGGTTTTAAAGCCCTGCTGCTGATAAAAATTTACCGCTGCGGTATTTTCAGCATACACATTTAAATGCAATTCATCACATTGCTGTTTTAAAAAATCAATTAAACATTTGCCATATCCACAGCCTTGCTGATGAGGTGCAATAAAAAGTGCAGCTAGCACCGCCTCTGATCTTAATAAAGATGCAAATCCGAACACCGTTTTATTTTCTTTAATGACATAATTTTCGGCCAAAGGCAGATAAAGATCACGCATTGGAATCAGCTGCTTTTCCCAGTAAGTAGCAGGAATAAAATCATGTGCCTGTAAGGAAGCATTGAGCCAGATGTCTAAGATAGCTTCCATATCCTGCATTTCAGCTTTTTGAATAGTTGCCATGCCTATCTCATATCATTTTGCTGAATAGTGGGAAGATTATACATAAGTCCACGGTTATTCATTCCCGGCTATTTCTATGTTCAAATAGGACGGTAAATTTAAAAAGTAATGAATAGATCAGGAATAAACTATGTCACAAGCGACTATGCAACAAGTCATTATCACAGAACCGGGCGGCGTGGATAAACTCGCTTACGAAACTGTTGCAGTACCTGAAGCTAAAGCAGATGAAGTCTTGGTAAAGGTGCATGCCTTTGGTATTAACCGTCCAGATATCTTGCAGCGCCAGGGTCTATATCCAATGCCTAAAGGGGTAACGCCTGTACCGGGTCTGGAAGTGGCGGGTGAAGTGGTTGCAGTTGGTAAGGATGTTACCCAGTTTAAAGTCGGCGACAAGGTTTGTGGCTTAACCAATGGTGGTGGTTATGCAGAATATTGCGTGGTGCCTGAAAGCCAGACTTTAAATATTCCTGAAGGTGTAAGCTTTGTGCAGGCAGCGGCGATTCCTGAAACCTTTTTTACCGTATGGGCCAACGTGTTCCAGATGGGTAAAGCCAAAGCAGGGGAAACGGTACTAGTGCATGGTGGAACCAGCGGTATTGGTACCACTGCATTGATGCTGTGTAAATCACTCGGTATTAAAACTTTTGCCACTGTAGGTTCGGATGAAAAAGTTGCAGCAATTTCAGATTTAACCACGGCAATCAACTATAAGACTCAAGACTTTGAGCAGGTCATTAATGAAAAAACCGACAATGGTGGTGTCGATGTGATTTTAGATATGGTCGGTGCGCCATATCTGGATAAGAACCTGAATCTGCTACGTCGTGAGGGTCGTCTGGTCTATATCGCATTCTTGGGTGGTGCCAAAGCCAAAGAGGTGAAACTCGGTCAAATCATGATGAAACGTCTGACCATTACCGGTTCAACCATGCGTGCGCGTAATACTGCTGAAAAGGCTGAAATTGCTCAAGGCTTAAAGGAGCAGGTTGCACCGCTGTGGGCAAAGGGGGAATGTCTGCCAATGATCTATAAAACTTTCAAGTTTGATCAGATTCAGGATGCACATGCGGTGATGGATACCGGTGAACATGTCGGTAAAGTTGTGGTAGAAATCATTTAACGATTCAAGCTTTAAATAAAATAAAAGCCAACATCTGTTGGCTTTTATTTTGCATGTAATAAAAAATGATAAGTAATTTAAATTAATGAATAGAAAAAAGGTCATAAAGTTTAAAAAATGGTAAAAAATGTCGATTGTTCGACACAACCTGTCAGAACTAGGATGTAGATTAAGATTTAAAATAATCCGACTAAATTGTTTGGTATTAATAGAAGTGTCATGTAATAAAAGGAAGTATATTATGAAAATAGTCTCAGCTCCTTATACATCTGAACATGGTTTACGTGCATTAAAACGGTTGCATAAGGCCATTATTTGCAATCAGATATTACCCTCTAACCTGCATCAGTTCTATAAAGCCATGCTGCATCTTGAGCGTTATGTTGAACGGCTTAATCCTAAACCGCCGACAAAAGGTGTCACCAGCCGTTTCAAATCGTGATTCGAGTTTTTCCTATTAGGTTTAAGTTGAAATAAATATATAAAATTAAATTTTTGATTGGTATTATAATTTTTAGATAATTTAAAAAATTTAGCATTTTAGGCATTGTGCTTTTATTGCACAAAGAGGGTATTTATGAAGGGCAATGCGTCAACGCATGAGCGCCTCGCAGAGCGTTTGGCCAATATTTTAACCAAACTGAATATAGGGCATCAGTTAAGTGTACAAGAACTGGCGGGTGAGTTTCAGGTCAGTACCCGAACCATTGAACGGGACTTTGATCGGCTTAATTCATACTTGCCTTTGATTCAGGATGGGAACACTAAACGCTATTATCTGGAACCTTCCTATTTAGGCCGTTTTAAACTGCAGGATATCCAGAATTTTGCGCAACTGTCGGGAATTAGTGAGCTTTACCCGACGCTGGATATTTCTTTTTTACGTGAATTGCTGGACGAGCGGGCGAATCAGGTCTTCTCGGCGAAAGGCTATTATTTTGAAGATACCAAGCGGTTTGCTGAACATTTTAAGCTGCTTAGCGCTGCGATTTATAAACGTCAATGGATTGAGCTGCAATATCGTGATCAATGCAGAATCATCCAGCCTTATCGTTTAATCCATCATCATGGCATCTGGTATTTGGCGGGTGTCTTTCAGGAAAAACTGCAGACTTATCGCTTAAGTCAGATTCAGCAGGTGAAACCGCTATTTGAGGCAGAAAATTTCCAACATGATGCCGAGCTATTGAAAATACTGGCCGATGAGGAAAGCATCTGGTTTGGACAGCAAAAACAGCAGGTTTTTATCCAGGTAAAAGCTGAGGTTGCGGTATTTTTTAAAGAGCGGCGTTTGTTTCCGGAGCAACAGATCGAACAGGAATCCACATCGGGAGAATTATTGCTTAGCTGTCAGGTTCGCCACGAAATGCAGTTGTTGCCTTTGGTGCGGTATTGGCTACCACATGTCAGGATTATTCAGCCGGTTCATTTGCAGCAAAAACTGGAGCAGGATCTGGAGAACTATTTGCGCTCTGCCGGATAATACTCAAAGAGCACAATAGGGGAATGCAATTCAGAATAAAAATCTGAGTTGCTAAATTTTAGGCATAAAAAAACCAGCTGGTCGCTGGGTTCTTTATTTACACCATCTTAGTAGGCTAAGAATGGTGCCCGAGGCCAGACTCGAACTGGCACGCTTTGTGGGCGGGGGATTTTAAATCCCCTGTGTCTACCGATTTCACCACTCGGGCTTAACAAGATTGGAGGCGGAGGTCGGAATCGAACCGGCGTACACGGAGTTGCAGTCCGCTGCATGACCACTCTGCCACCCCGCCATCTCTTGTTGCTGCGTATATTATCAAGCCCTGAAAAAAAAACAATAGTAGATTTATGCAGATGTGCATAAAAACAGCATATAGCGGAAATTATTTAAAATATTCATGTAGAATGTGCGAAATTGATTCATATCAACACTTGGGAGAAGTGCCGTGGCATTAGTTTTAGATGGTCGTGCATTGGCAAAGCAAATTGAGGCTGATTTGTTAACTCGCGTAGAAGCGTTAAAAGCAAAATCAGGTCGTACTCCAATCCTTGCGACTATTTTGGTGGGTGACGATGGCGCATCTGCAACTTATGTGCGTATGAAAGGAAATGCTTGCCGCCGTGTCGGTATGGATTCACTCAAAGTTGAATTAGGCAAAGAGACCACAACTGAACAATTGCTGGCTGAAATTGAAAAACTCAATGCCAATCCTGATGTTCACGGTATTTTGTTACAACACCCTGTACCGGCTCAAATTGATGAACGTGCATGTTTTGATGCTATTTCACTGGCGAAAGATGTTGATGGTGTAACTTGCCTTGGTTACGGTCGTATGGCAATGGGCGAAGCAGCGTATGGTTCTGCAACGCCTGCAGGCATCATGACCATCCTAAAAGAAAACAACATTGAAATTGCAGGCAAACATGCAGTTGTGGTTGGTCGTTCTGCAATTTTGGGTAAACCCATGGCTGCAATGTTACTTGAAGCCAATGCAACTGTTACGATCTGCCATTCACGTACTCAAAACCTGGCTGACTTCGTTAAACAAGCAGACATCATTGTCGGCGCGGTAGGTAAAGCTGAACTGATTCAAAAAGACTGGATCAAACCAGGTGCAGTTGTGGTTGATGCTGGTTTTCACCCACGTGATGGCGGCGGTGTAGGTGATATTCAACTCGTCGGTATTGAAGAAGTGGCTTCTGCGTATACACCTGTTCCAGGTGGTGTAGGTCCTATGACCATTACCACTTTGATTCGTCAAACGGTTGAAGCTGCTGAAAAGGCTTTAGGTTAATTCCTACAGAATGTTCCTTCTCTTACGCTGTATACGGCTCAGGGAGAAGGTTAGGATGAGGGGATTTTAACAATAATCCTCTCCCTAGCCCTCTCCTTTAAGAAAGGAGAGGGAACTTCTATTATTAATTTATATTTATTATTGAAACTAAAAATTTGCATATCCGAACAATAAAACTCCAATGAGCTGTACTTTCAAATTTCCAAAAGCCCCCGAACATTTAATTCAAGCTTTGCATGAAGTGATTCCAAGCTGTGAGCTGCTTGCTCAGCAATTGCCTGAAACCCCGATTTCACTGTGGCTGATTCCACCGGTATTTCCAACCGATAAACTCGATGATGAAGTGATTCGTCGGATCTGGAATGATACGCCGTACTGGATATTCTGCTGGGCTTCAGGACTTGCTATGGCGCAGTGGCTCTTAGCTGAACCACATCATGTGAAAGACAAGGTGGTACTCGACTTTGGTGCAGGGTCGGGTGTGGTTGCAATTGCAGCGAAAATCGCAGGAGCGAAGCGGGTGATCTGTTGTGATATCGATCAAGTCAGTCTGGATGCCTGTCGTGCCAATGCAGCATTGAATAATGTAGAACTTGAATATCTAGATGATCTGTATAAAGCAGAACAGGTTGATGTACTGCTGGCTGCAGATGTACTGTATGACCAATGCAACCGCTTTTTCCTGGATGAATTCCTGAAATTTGCACCTGAGGTATGGGTAGCAGATAGCCGGGTAAAAAACTTTAGTCATCCAAAGTATGAAAAACTGGATGAACGCAGTGCTACAACTTGGCCAGACTTAGATGAGTCGCCAGAATTCCGTAATGTCAGTTTTTATAAGACGCTATAAATAGCGTCTTTTTTATTTAACAAGTCATTTAAAGCGATTAAGAACAAGTATAGCGAACCACACTTAATGTGCTCGGACGTGCTTCTAAAGACTGGCGAGTGGCCATATTTTCACTGTTATACAAATCTGGGGTATTGCTTAAACTCACGCTGGTACGGCTTTGACCCAGTTGACGACCATATTGGGGTGTTTGTATTTCAGGGTTGGCAATTTCACTAATGCTTAAAATGGTTAATTTATATTGTTTATTTAAGCCCAATACTTTTTGACAGGCGCGTTGTAATTTCTGCTCATCCATTTTCTGGTTTTGACGAACAGCCAAAGTATAAGCCAGTGTTGCACGATCCGCCGACTGGCTTTCAATCTGATAGCCGACACTACCATTGTATTGGCGCGGAGTACTTTGACAAGCACTAAGTCCAAGTGCAATCAAACCTAAACCTAATAATTTATATCTCTTGTTCATCTTCAAAAGTTCCCGGCGTTATTATTCCATTCAGTATGCCATAAGCCCGTTTTTTTAACGATCTTGACGTGGCGTATATTCCATAAAAAAGCTTTCCAAATGTGACCATCTGGAAAGCTTGTGAGCTGCTGATTGAACTGGATTAAATCGACTTAATCATCAGTAATCATGCTGTGCTTTTTGGTGTCTTTCATAAAGAAATAAATAATTAAAGACAAGCCAATCATGAAGGTAATGTAGAAGAAGTAGTAGTTTTCATGACCTGCATTTTTAAAGCTGAGAGCAACCAGTTCTGCGGTACCGCTAAACAATGTATTGGCAATGGCATAAGGAAGCGCTCCACCTAAGGCACGAATATGTGGCGGAAACCATTCGGCTTTGACTACAGCATTAATTGCACTATAGCCAGTCACAATCACCATGCCACTCATACATAGCATGAAGGCAGTAGCTGGATTGGTGATCGAGCCTAAACCATTGAAGATTGGAATGGTGAACAATACGCCCAGAATATCAAAAGTAATCATAATTGGCTTACGGCCAATTTTATCTGACAATGCACCAACAGCCGGTTGTAACAGAATGAAGATAAAGATCACTGCTGTGGTAATTTCAGTGGTTGTGGTTTTTTCAAAACCAGAAGTATTGACCCAGATATTTTTGCAAATAGATGGTAAATGTATCGAAAGCCAGTGTACCGCCGGCAGTCAACATAGTCACGGTAAAGGCTTGTTTAGGATATTTGGTAAATAATGCTAAAGCACTCGATTTAGGCCCGCCATTTTTTGCTTGTTCCTGAGCTTCTTTAGATGATTGAGTTTTAACCAGTCCGCGACGAATCCAGAACACCATGACTGCTAACAATGCACCAATGGCAAAAGTTGAAGCAGTTTTACGGTGTCATCGCCTTCAAGGGGAAATTGGGAAGCAAAGTACAAGGTAAATGCGGCATAGACATACCAGTTATACCATTCAACCAGGTTACCTGCAGAGCCGCCGAGGATAGATTTAAAATGAGTTTTTCTATCAAGTGGCGAAGCCGCAACCTGAGAAGATGAATCTGTCACAACAATTCTCCAAAAGAATGTTGGCAAACCCCATCCTTTTAAATTCTTCGAGGTAAAAAATTTAAAAACATATATTTTGTTGTGGAAGATAGAAATAAGGTTTTACATATACGTTATATGCTAATGTTTAGGCTTCTACATTGAATTTTAGTCTATTCAGTGTTTTGGTTTTGACTTTTTAGTACTAACTAACTGTTTATTTTTATTCAAAAGTATAGATAAATAAAAAGCCTTTCTGTCTAGGAAAGGCTTTTAAAAAATGACTTTGGATTAGTGTTCTTTAATTTCTGAATGGTGTTTTGTATCTTTCATAAAGATATAAACTATCAATGAAATCGAAATTAAAATGGTCACATAAATAAAGAACCAGGACTCATGTCCTGCTTCCTTAAAGCTGAGTGCGAAAAATTCGGCTGTACCCCCAAACAGTGTGTTGGCGAGGGCATAGGGCAGTGCAACTCCCAAGGCACGAATATGCGCCGGGAATAGTTCTGCTTTGACGACTGCATTGATGGAAGTATAACCGGTGACAATAATCAGGCCTGCCAGACACAGCCAAAAGGCTGCCCAGTAGTCATGGGTCTGGCCTAATCGATCAAATAAAACGTAGGTAAATAAAACACCCAAGACCCCAAAGGCAATCATCAGTGGTTTGCGTCCAATTTTATCCGATAAAGCTCCGGCAAAAGGTTGTAAACACATGAAAATAAAAAGAGCCAAAGTGGTAATTTGTGTGGCTTCAGGTTTGCTAAATCCAGAGGTATTGACTAAATATTTTTGCAGGTAGGTGGTATAGGTATAGAAGGCCACCGTACCGCCTGCGGTTAAAAACAACACCGTAAAGGCCTGTTTGGGATAGTGTTTGAAGAGGGCAAACATACTGGATTGGGGCTGGTTTGGATCTTTTTGTGCATTTTTAAAAGATTGGGTCTCTAACAGCCCGCGGCGGATATAAAACACCACAATGGCCAAGCAGGCACCAATAAAGAAAGGAATACGCCAGCCCCAGTTATGCAGTTGTTCTTCAGTGAGTACAAACTGCAAAATCAGCAGTACGCAGAGTGCTGTCAACTGACCTGCAATCAGGGTCACATACTGAAAACTGGAGAAAAAACCGCGCCGGTGTCTTTCAGCCATTTCACTTAAATAAGTGGCGCTGGCACCGTATTCGCCGCCCACACTCAGGCCTTGAATTAAGCGTGCCACAACTAGAATAATAGGGGCAAATATCCCGATCTGATCATGGGTGGGAGATACTGCAATCATCAGAGAACCAATACACATCAAGGTCACAGAAAGCGTCAGACCGGATTTTCGTCCTTTTTTATCCGAGTAAATCCCCATAATCCAGGCACCAATCGGTCGCATTAAAAAGCCGACTGCGAAAATGGCCGCAGCTTGAAGGAGTTGTGCTGTCTGGCTGCCTTTGGGGAAGAATGCATGGGCAAAATATAAGGTGAACGCAGCATAGACATACCAGTCATACCATTCCACCAGATTGCCCGCTGAACCGCCAAGAATGGATTTGACCCGTGTTTTGGTATCTAAATTTACTTGAGAAACGTTTGGTTCAATCATGTCTACAAGTCCATTTTGTTATTGTTTTTTAATATTAGAACAATTGGGTTAGAGACATAAGCCGATGATTTTTTTGTTTTGTATGAAAAGTGTGCAAAATTTAAGTGGTTGAAAGTGAAGTAGTTGAGGGAAATAGCTAGATTGAGGATTTATGGGCGTAGTTTATTTTTTGATATAACAACCCCATTGTTATTTTATATACATACTATTGATCAGAAATTTTTAAGTGTCATTTCATTTTTAATGGTGTTAAGTTGCTTAGCACAAGAAGAAATTTAAGTATGCTGTTTTAACCGGATTAGAGGAGGCAATCATGCAAAACAATCATCCGGTGTATGATGTTGTTGTGGTGGGTGGTGGTATCAATGGTGTAGGTATTGCCGTGGATGCTGCAGGACGAGGATTGTCTGTGTTTTTATGTGAAAAAGATGATTTAGCCAGCCATACTTCCTCTGCAAGCAGTAAGCTTATTCATGGCGGTTTACGTTATCTGGAACATAAAGAATTTCGTCTGGTACATGAGGCTTTAGCTGAACGGGAAATTCTGTTGGCCAAAGCACCGCATATTATTCGTCCCTTGCGTTTTATCATGCCTCATCAACCGCATTTACGTCCTGCATGGCTGATTCGGACCGGTTTATTTTTTTATGATCATCTGGGAAAAAGACAAAAATTAGCCAGTTCACGGCACATTCATTTTGATCCCGTTAGCAGTCCTTTAAAAGATGAGATGACACAGGGTTTTGAATACTCTGATTGTGCGGTAGATGATGCACGTTTGGTGGTTTTAAATGCCCTGCAAGCCCATGAGTTGGGTGCCAACATTGCAACACAAACACGCTGCACAGCGGCTTACCGTGAACAGGGATTATGGAATGTTCATCTGGAAAATGTGCAGGGCGGTTATCAGGTACAGGCAAAAACCTTGGTTAATGCAGCCGGACCTTGGGTGACTCAGTTTATTGAACACAATTTAAAACAAAAATCGCCGCATGGCCTTCGTCTTATTCAAGGCAGTCACATTATTGTGCCAAGAATTTATGATGGCGATAAAGCTTTCATACTGCAAAATGATGATCACCGAATTGTTTTTGCCATTCCTTATCTGGAGCAATACACCTTAATTGGTACCACAGATCATGAATACAAAGGTGATCTGGACCAGGTCAAGATTACCCAGCCAGAAGCGGATTATTTGCTGGATGTTTATAATGATCACTTTAAGCATCAGTTAGGACCTGAAGATATTTTGCATACCTATTCAGGTGTACGGTCGTTGTGTGATGACGAGTCGGATAATCCATCAGCCATAACCCGCGATTATACTTTGGCGATATCCCATCAGCAGCAAGATGATGTGCCTTTACTTTCAGTATTTGGTGGCAAGCTCACCACGTATAGAAAACTGGCTGAGTCGGCAATACAGCATTTGGCCCCGAACTTCCCAGACATGAACAAGCCCTGGACTGAAAAAGCGTTATTACCGGGAGCAGAAAACCTGGTTTCAGTCGAATTTTTGATTCAGCAGATTATGCAAAATATTGAAAATGTTCCTTTAAGCTTAGCCTCGCGCTGGGCGCACGCCTATGGTTCACGGGTTTTACGATTTTTGAATCACATTGCAAACCTGAATGATCTTGGTGAAAATTTTGGCCATGGCTTGTTTGCCAAAGAGGTGGATTATCTGGTCGACCAAGAGTGGGCAAGAACCAGCCAGGATATTTTATGGCGTAGAACTAAACTGGGTTTTCAATTTAGCGCCAATGAAATAGTGCGGTTGGATCAATATCTTTTAAAGTTACTGCTGAAAAGATCAAGCGATACGGCTGCTTAAACCGTTCAATAAAAAAGACCGCCTGAGCGGTCTTTTGGATGTAGCAAGTCGTAGTTTTTATCTTGACTGAAGTCCCAGCTCTGGGCTGTACTTAAATTTCAACGCCACCGAGTTCTTTACAATTTACTGGCGTATTCCATTTCACTGCAGTTCCCCAAACTACCGGGCGTACAATACGCCAAGGCCAGAAACCGAATCTCTGGCTGGCATTGTAGTTAATGACTACATTGCCACCGACTTGATGGGCACGTTCTGCAAAACGTGAATACAGCTCTTCTACGCTGCCATAAGTTCCCTTAGCCACTTTAATGCGCTTTTTGATCTGAAACTGGCTAGAGTCTGGCGTACCTTTGATTGCACAAATGTGTAAGGCAGGTTGTTCTGCAGTTTCAGGTTTGGCCATCACCAAAGTAGACAGGCCAAGTAGGCAAGCGCTAAGTGTAAGCATTTTTAACATGAATTTTCCCCTTTTATGGTTGTTGTTAAGTTATAAAGTCTTGTTATTAAACAAACAGTTGAAAAAAAGACCGCACGTGCGGCCTTTTTTCATTATCTACTGATTAAGCAGATTTTTTTACAGCTTCTAAAAGCTCGTTTTGACGTTTTTTCAACGCTTCTGGTAAACGATCACCAAGTTTGTTGAACAATTCAGAGTGGCTTTCAATTTCTTTGATCCATTGATCTTTGTCTTGAGAAGTTACCAGGTCAAATTGTTCTTTAGTGAAGTCGGAACCAGTCCAGTTCAATTGTTCGTAAGTAGGAACACGGCCGATAGGTGTGTCAATAGCAGTTGCACGACCTTCACAACGGTCAATGATCCACTCAAGAACACGCATGTTTTGACCGAAACCAGGCCATACGAAGTTGCCTTCAGCATCACGACGGAACCAGTTCACGTTGTAGATACCAGGAAGCTTGTTGCCAGCAGCAGCAGCTTTCGCACCTACTTGCTCACCCATTTCTAACCAGTGAGAGAAGTAGTCAGCCATGTTGTAGCCAGTAAATGGAAGCATCGCAAACGGATCGCGACGTACAACACCTTGTTGACCAACTGCAGCTGCGGTGGTTTCAGAGCCCATGGTTGCAGCTTTATAAACACCATCAACCCAGTCGAAAGCTTCTGAAATAAGAGGCACTGTATCCGCACGGCGACCACCGAAGATGAACGCAGAGATTGGAACACCTGCTGGATTTTCCCAGTCAGCATCAATAGAAGGACATTGACCAGCAGCAACGGTGAAGCGAGCATTTGGATGCGCAGCTTTTTCACCAGCAACATGTGGTTGACCCTTCCAGTTAGTCAGGTTCGCAGGCGCTTCTTTAGTCAGACCTTCCCACCAAACTTCACCGTTGTCAGTCACAGCAACGTTAGTATAGATAACATCTTTCGCTAATGTAGCCATACAGTTCGGGTTAGTCTTGGTATTTGTACCAGGCGCTACACCGAAGAAACCAGCTTCTGGGTTGATGGCATATAAGCGACCGTCTTCACCTGGTTTGATCCAGGCAATATCATCACCTACAGTTTCAATTTTCCAGCCTTCGTAGCCAGCTGGTGGAATCAACATTGCAAAGTTTGTTTTACCACAAGCAGATGGGAATGCAGCTGCGATGTAATGTTTTTCGCCACGTGGGTTGGTCACGCCAAGGATCAGCATGTGTTCAGCTAACCAGCCTTGTTGACGGCCCATAGAAGACGCAATACGTAAAGCCAGGCATTTTTTACCAAGCAATGCGTTACCGCCGTAACCAGAACCGAATGACCAGATTTCACGGGTTTCTGGATAATGAACGATGTATTTTTCTGGGTTGCATGGCCAAGCAACGTCTTTTTGACCTTCTTCCAATGGTGCACCCACAGTGTGTACACATGGAACAAATTCGCCATCAGTGCCAAGAACGTCATAAACAGCTTTACCCATACGAGCCATTTTAGACATGCTTACAGCTACGTAAGGAGAATCTGTTAATTCGATACCGATATGTGCAATATGAGAACCTAAAGGACCCATAGAGAAAGGAACCACGTACAAAGTACGGCCTTTCATTGAACCGTCGAATAAACCGTTAAGGCGAGTACGCATTTCAGCTGGAGCTTCCCAGTTGTTTGTCGCACCTGCATCTTCTTGTTTTTCTGAACAGATAAATGTGCGACCTTCAACACGAGCAACGTCAGAAGGATCAGAGTTTGCCAAGTAAGAACCAGGATGTTTTTCTTGGTTAAGCGCTTGCATAGTGCCGTTAGCGATCATCAAGTCAATAAGACGTTGATATTCTTCTGCGCTACCGTCACACCATTCAATTTTTGCCGGTTTTGTTAATTTAGCAATCTCTTCCACCCATGCAATAAGCTTAGGGTTACGAACGAATTCTGGTGCGTTCACTTGGGTCATGGTGATGCCTATATCAAATATGTACGATTTAAATGTACAAAGTACAATCCAAACAATGGGGTACATCGCTTGGAGGAAAATATAAAAAAAAGTGGCTGTATTAAAGCACAAAATCGTAAAAAAAATAAGACTTAAGAAGTGATTGAAATAGATTGGAATATTATATATGTATATTTTTAATTAATAAAAAACAAACACTTAAAGTTAAACATGTTTATTAATTAATCCATTTATTAATTTTATGGACAATATTTATTTAATATATTGTTTTTATAAACAATATGTTATTGATGGTATTTAGATAAGAATCATTATTGATTTAATAAATGCTAGTAATTCGAATTTTACATAAAGATGCTTTCAATTGTTGATAATTTGGACAAAATTAGAGCAATTACTTCAAAAAAGTATAGAAAATGTCAGTCTCTGTAAAGCCTTTGTCGATTATCTATAATGAAAAATCAGGATTTCATGCAGCCAATAAAGATGAAATCTATGAACAACTTATGACAAATTTAACCACTTATGGCTATGAAATTCAGACTTTCGAAATCAGTGCTGAGGCAGATTTTAACAGTTTGATGGAGAAAATTATTTCACGCCATCAACAGGCTGAAGAAATTGGTATTGTGGTAGCCGCGGGGGGAGACGGCACTTTAAATACAGTGGCAACCAAATTGATGACTACCGAGATTCCAATAGGAATTTTACCCTTGGGAACCTTTAATTATGTCGCCCGCTTGCTGCATATTCCGCTTGATTTGTTAAAAGCAGCTGAGGTCATTGCGCAGGGTAGGGTGCGTGAAGTACATGTGGCACAAATCAATGATCATATCTATTTAAACAATGCCAGTTTGGGACTATATCCTTTATTTATACAACGGCGTGAACTCTATAACCGGCGTTTTGGTCGCTTTACTTTACATGCCTATACTTCAGCATTAGATGTACTGATTCGTGATCGCAAAGAACTGAAGCTTGAAATCGAAGTTGATGGAAAAAAATATCCTGTGAAAACTCCCCTTATTTTCTTTGGCAATAATCAGTTGCAACTTGCTGAGATGAACCTGCGCCTTGCCAAATGTGCTGAATTGGGAAAAGTCGTGGGTGTGGTGGTGGCGAAAAGTGATAAACGTACCTTATTTAAAATTTTATGGCAGTTGATTCGGGGCAATCTTGATCATGCGCCAGATGTGTATAGCTTTTCTGCTGACAATGTGCAAATACATTCCAAAGCCAAAAAACTGACGCTGGCACTGGATGGTGAAATTGTAGAAATGCAGCCCCCGCTTCATATTTCCGTGCGTAAGCATGCACTCAAAATAATGGTTCCTCATGATTTTACATCTGTCTGATTTGCATTTTGGTACGGAAAAATTGGCCTGTATGGCTGCCATCCGTCTATTTTGTCAGCAACAACCTCTCGAGGCTGTAGTTGTGAGTGGTGATTTAACTCAACGTGCCCGTTATAAGCAGTTTTATGACTGTAAACAGTTTCTGGAAAGTTTAAATCTGCCTTATCTAGTGGTGCCTGGTAATCATGATATTCCCTTGTACCATGTCTGGAATCGAATATTCAGTCCCTTTACCCGCTATGAAATTTTCTTTGGCCACATGGAAACCGTGCTGGAAACCGAGCATTTTTATTTGATTGGGGTTAATAGTATTAGACGGCGTTATCATACCCGTGGGCATATTTCCTTAGAACAAATTCAACAGATTGACCAGTCTTTAATGATTGCCCCCGCAGATAAAATCAAACTGATTGTTGCACATCAACCTTTTTATACACCCCCGAATAATCCACATGGCATCAAGGACTGTCCAATGCTGGGACGTATGGCCCTGGAATCATGGAGTCAAAGTGGTTTAGATGGCCTGTTGCATGGTCATCTTCATCAATCTGCGGTGTATGACCTAAATCAGATTTACCATTTGGGGGCGAACCATCCCGTGCTGGATATTCATGCGGGAACAGCAATTTCTTACCGTTTACATCGCGGTTTGCCGAACAGCTTTAATGTAATTTATCCCAATGCCGATGTGCAGCATTATTATTTTGATGAGCAACGTAAAGAATTTATTTTAGATGAAAAAAATGCCGATTAAATGCGGAAACACACAGGTTTGAATAAAAAAAATACAAAAAACAGCAATTTTTTTTTGCTTGCCCCTTGAAGCGTTTTTTTCCATCCCCACAAAAGTGTCATCGAAATTATTTGATGATGACCGATGGAATAACAAAGTCATCATTACTTCACTATAAAAGACTTAGTCTGATGGAGTTTCCAATGAGCAACATTCGTCCATTACATGATCGCGTAGTTATTCGTCGTGTTGAAGAAGAAACTAAAACAGCTGGTGGTATTTTACTTCCAGGTTCTGCTGCTGAAAAACCGGCTCAAGGTGAAATCATTGCAGTAGGTAATGGCCAGATTACTGACAATGGTGTACGCGCTTTAGACGTTAAAGTAGGCGACAAAGTATTGTTCGGTACTTATGCAGGTACGACGGTAAAAGTACAAGGCGAAGAACTTCTTATTATGAAAGAGTCTGATATTTTAGCTGTGCTTGAAGCTTAATTCTGAGCCAGAAAATTCGGACCTGATTCTTTATACAGATTATTGAAAATTAAAAATATTTGGAGTAAATCATGTCAGCTAAAGACGTAAAATTTGGTGATTCAGCTCGCAGCAAAATGATTGCAGGCGTAAACGTACTTGCAGATGCTGTAAAAGTAACTTTAGGTCCTAAGGGCCGTAATGTTGTGATCGACCGTTCTTTCGGTGCACCACACATTACTAAGGATGGTGTAACTGTAGCGAAAGAAATTTCACTGGCAGACAAATTTGAGAACATGGGGGCTCAACTGGTTCGTGAAGTATCTTCAAAAACCAATGACATCGCAGGTGATGGTACAACAACTGCAACTGTACTTGCGCAAGCCATCTTGAATGAAGGGATCAAGTCAGTAACTGCGGGTATGAACCCAATGGACTTGAAGCGTGGTATCGATCTTGCAGTTCGCGCTGTAGTTGAAAACATCAAAGCAACGGCTAAACCAGCTTCTGACACTAAAGCGATTGAACAAGTTGGTTCGATCTCTGCTAACTCTGACACCACTGTGGGTAAACTGATTGCGCAAGCCATGGAACGTGTTGGTAAAGAAGGCGTAATTACCGTTGAAGAAGGTTCAGGCTTTGAAGATGCGTTGGACGTTGTTGAAGGTATGCAGTTTGACCGTGGTTATATCAGCCCGTACTTTGCCAACAAGCAAGACACTTTAACGGCTGAACTTGAAAATCCGTTCATTCTGCTTGTTGATAAAAAAATCAGCAACATCCGTGAATTGATTGCTGTACTTGAGGCAGTGGCTAAAACAGGTAAACCGCTTCTTATCATCGCTGAAGATGTTGAAGGCGAAGCATTGGCAACTCTAGTTGTGAACAACATGCGCGGCATCATCAAAGTATGTGCGGTTAAAGCACCTGGTTTCGGTGACCGTCGTAAAGCAATGCTTCAAGACATCGCAATCTTGACTGGTGGTACTGTGATTTCTGAAGAAGTAGGCATGTCTTTAGAACAAGCGACACTTCAAGACCTAGGTACAGCTCATAAAGTTACTGTTTCTAAAGAGAATACAGTTCTTGTTGATGGTGCAGGTGATGCAGCTCAAATTGCTGATCGCGTTCAACAAATCCGTGCACAAATTGAAGAATCTACGTCTGAATACGACAAAGAAAAACTTCAAGAACGTGTAGCTAAATTGGCTGGCGGTGTGGCAGTGATTAAAATCGGTGCTGCAACTGAAGTTGAAATGAAAGAGAAAAAAGACCGTGTGGATGATGCGCTTCATGCAACTCGTGCTGCAGTTGAAGAAGGTGTAGTTGCCGGTGGTGGTGTTGCGCTTGTACGTGCAGCTTCTGCGCTTAATGGTGTAACTGGTGCAAACGATGACCAAAATGTAGGTATCAACATTTTACGTCGTGCGATTGAAGCGCCACTTCGTCAAATCGTAGCGAATGCGGGCGATGAGCCTTCAGTTGTGATTAACGCGGTGAAGAATGGTGAAGGTAACTTTGGTTATAATGCTGCAACTGGCGAATATGGCGATATGCTTGAAATGGGTATTCTTGACCCAGCTAAAGTAACACGTTCGGCACTTGAGCATGCTGCTTCTGTTGCAGCATTGATGCTTACAACTGAGTGCATGATCACTGATATACCTGAAGACAAAGCTGCTATGCCTGATATGGGCGGCATGGGTGGTATGGGCGGTATGATGTAATTCATACTGATCATTTGATCTTAAAAAATCCCTGCTTTTGCGGGGATTTTTTTAGTGAAAAATAAAAGAAGTGAAAAAGATTTAATTTTTTTGATAAAAATAAAATATTGATAAATAACTATTTAAATTGTGAGACCAGATTATGATTTTTTATAAAAAAAGTATAATTAGGTAGTTTTTGTGTTGATTTTTTTTAAAAAAAAGGTTTATGATTTGATCAAATAGTAATTTATTATAGTTAATATGAAAAAAATAAACCTGACTGTTACAGCGGCTTGCACGAATAATACGGACTCTGTCATGATTAAAAAAAATGAGCTTAAAACTTTGTACAAAAAGATAAGGGAGTACGAAAAAATGTTGGCTCTTTATAAGGAAGAGAAACAATATTATAGAAAGCTGCTTTCGCAATGCTCTATGCAATAATTTCCTCAATGAGTGAAATGATTATTTTTTTCTGTGAATTATTCAGACGTTTAAATTTAAAGTAGAAATCTAAATCAATTGAGTCAGAAGGCTCCTGATTAAATAGCATGGTTTGATCTCCATCACCAAAGCGTAGCCATTGAGTAGAAACATTTAACCATATCGCAAGAATGGCCAGTTTATCCTGATTAGGAATTGCCTTTCCTAATAACCAATTATTTGCTGACTGGACGCTGATAGCTTGACCATCATAACGGTGATTAAATTCATTCGATAAGTAAGTTGGACTAATCGGATGCTTTGCTTCCGTCAAAGCTTTCTTTAGTCGCTCAGCAAATAGCTTTTTTTCTTGTTGACTACTCATAATTCAAAATAAACCTTACAGATTTGATTATTTTATACTTTTTATATCGCTAAAAGTTTATTTAATTGTAGTTTTTTACTTCAGAAAAGTAAACCAATATCAATATCTAAAAAGATCTGGAATTTTCTGATTTGTATCTAAATATTTGTTGTTGTAGTGAGCATACTCTTGCTTAATTTTTTAAATCTATCATTCAATTAATTGTTTATTGTTCTGTTTTGATTATGCAATCACGACCTGCGAAGTTTTCAATCATTACTATTTTTATCAATTTTTAGTTTAATTTTTTCGCAATCTTATTTTTATTTAAATACAAATATTTGATTTATTTTTATTTTATAAATAAATTGATATTGTTATCAAATTTTATGTGAATTTAAATCAAATTTTGATTGATTAAAATCTTTCTTTTTGTATATGATGAATTTGTAACGATGGTGAGGGAGTGGATAGTGGTTTTCAGCATTATCCACGCATTCGTCTCAGTTTTTCTGGTTTGCGAAATTTTAAAGTAAACCAGTTTTTATAAGAATTGATAAAGGATAAATTTATGACATTTAAGAAATCAGCATTAACAGTTGCCCTAATGACTATGGCGGGTACAACGGCAATGGCTACAGTGGTGGAAACGCCACTCACACGTACAAATTATGATAATCAATTAGGGGATTTATATCAGCAAACAGCAGGAACTTTAACTGTAAATAATGAAGTCAATAATTCTACAGTTGATCGAGTCGCAGAAACTCTTAATTCACAAGTCATTTTAAATGCGACTACAAAAGTCAAGATTCCTGCTGAACCTACCGATACATTTAATAAGTATGAATATAAAGAAACTCGTGCAGGAGAATTGCAAGCCTTCCATCATCAATTGGATACAAATTTAACGGACACCACAATTCAGGATTCTCGACGTGTTGAAGAAAGCAGTTTTAGCAATAAAAATGGTTTGGTAACGCGTACTGCACAAACTCAAATTAACTTAGATGCAGATGGTAATGAAATTCTTGGGACTGAAACGCGTTTAGATGATGTCGATCTTACTTTCACACAATATGATTTCACCAAAGATGCAGGAGCATTTGAACGGAGTTATTCAGAGAAAACGAGTGAAATTCAGTATAAACCGGATCAAGTTAAAAATTTAGAATTTCATGGAGAATTGACATCTTTAAATCGTTATAATGATATTCAATATGATGCAAATGGCCAGCCTGTGGTAGTGAATGGTCAGGCAGCTTATGTAGAATTGAAAAATCAAAACACTATTCGTGAAGATGTAGTTGTCTATAATGCAGATGATGTAGATGATAGCCCAGATAACATTGTCTTAAAAAGCCGAGATGCCAGTGGCAGGTTAGTTGTTGCCAGTGGTGAGCAGATTGCAGCAGATAAAGAGGCGAATTACCTGTATGATCATAATGGTGACTTTGTCACACATCAGGTCGATGCTTACGGCAATGTTAATGTTTCCAATATTACTGAATCTAATTTAGCCCAATCTCTCAACTATACTGATTATGATGATGTCAGTACTAAAGATTTGGAACTTTCTCTTCAGGGATCTACGAGTTATCAGCAAACCGATATTTTTGACAATTTTGTAAGCTACTATAAGCACAATGAGAAAAGTGATTTAACGGTTTATAATGATGGTCAGTCTGATCTTGCCTGGGAAGGTCAACTTAGTCAGGATGCAAGCTGGAAGTCGCGTGAAGTTTCAGAAAAAAACGGTCAGCTTAATATTGATAGCATTACTACAGGTACTTCTGAGCTAAACCAGCAGGACGCATATTATCAACCTACCCATAATGCGGAAGGTGAAAATTATAATATTCAAAAGGCAACTGGTAATCAGTCAATTCCTTTCCCAAGTGATTACTTAGGTGGCAATGGGCCAATGCTGTTGGGCAGTGTACATAGTGTAGGTGATACCGCATTACAAAGTTCACTTTATGATTCAAAGTTTCATGAAAAAACGGTCGATGGTAGTGGGAATTTAGTTCGTGAAGTCACAAAAAATGAGTATGAGTCATTAAATTATGCTGCGAATATGCAGGAAAATATTGAAGTTGACCGTGACTTAGTTCGTAGCTCTTTACGTGATAAAACTGTGGTTGGTTCTAAAGTTGTATTTAGCACTAATCCACAAGATCAGGTGGTTTCAGGTTTTACCCGTAAATTTGATGGTTCACCAATTACCCTGAATGATGTCGATCAGTGGGTAGATGATAATGGTAATACTCATCATTATGTAGTTCTGGGCTTGGATAAAAATGGCCAGGAAATTCGTACTGAGGTACAGATTACTGATGCAGCTGATCCAACCAGTTTGAGTCTGAATGCAACGTATAACCAATTGAATACCTCAAATTCAACAGAGTCAGTGCGTTATAATGAAGATGAATTCTATAAGTCTACAGATTCATCAGTAAACTCATATACTACAACTTATGAAGATGGTTCTGTTGAGTACGACAAATCGACTTCTGATCAAACAATCACCGTTTACAATGAGAACGTGACCGATAAAGAGTGGGAAGGTACTCGTGCTGGTACCCAAGCAAATCAGGATGTGACATTTGCTGATGTGGGGGGTGTTGCAACAGCGGCTCAGATTAATACTTCTGCATCAAGCTTTGCTGAAAAGACCACTAAATATAAAGCAGGTCAAGTGCTTGAAGAAGAAACAACACGTACTTTTACTAATGAAGGTGGTGAACAAGATCTATTGGCAAATACAACTTCAGCTTACCAAGGTAACTGGGAGCGCAATGAAAAATTGTATGCTGAAGGTGCAAGTGATCTAAAGCGTGTTACTACTGAAAGTAGTGCAGGAACATCGTCTTATACCTCTGCTACTCAGACTGTGGAATCAGAACGGGCATCAAATAATCAGAAAACAATCTATCAGGCTGGTGATATCCGTCGTACTGAAACTGGTTCTGAGTCTCAGAGCACAACAACGAAAGATGTTGCGACAGGCAATTCACTTACTTATGCAACCCAGGATAAATCTGCATCGACTAAGTTCAATACCGAGACTGGTCTGTTAGCAACACAAGATGTTCTATCTACAAAATCTCGTGAGAGTCAGGAAAGCTTAAGTATTACTGAAGCAGGTGTTACTACTTCTAAAACAGTTGTTCGTGGTTCTGAAACAGAAAAACGTAGTGATAGAAGTTCAACTAAAACAGTTTATGGCTCTCAAACCAATGTTGCGGGTGATGGTTCTCAAACTGTATTGGCTAAGAGTGCAACAACAGTTGTAGATAAGTTTGGTATTGAGGAATCTAATCAGCTGACTCAAGCAAATACAAATATCACTGCTGCTGGTGCTGCAACTACCACTACACAACAACGTACTGATGATGTTTCTGGAATTAAGTTAGAAAAAACAGTGACATTGGAAGGTGCTAGCACTCAGAGAGTTGCAGGTACTACTCAGACGAGTTCAACCATAATTAGTGCAGGTGAAATTTCTGTAGATGGCGTGTCTATTACTGCAAATGGTTTGAATGCCAATAATACCGTTGTGTCTAATGTTGCAAATGGTGTTGCGGATTCTGATGCGGCAAACCTTGGTCAAGTACGATCATACTACAATGATGTAAGTGGTCGTGTTAACCAATTGAATACACGTGTAGATGACGTTGAGAAAACTTCTTACCGTGGTATTGCTATTGCGTTAGCTGCGCAACAACAAATTCCTAACATTGGTGCTGGTCAGTTCGCTGTATTTGGTGGTGTAGGTCACTATGAAGGTGAATCTGCAGGTGCTCTAGGTCTTGCTAGTGTATTTGCTGATGGTCGTACTTCTGTAAGTGCTGCGGTAGGTTTTGCTGGCGGTAACGAAGTTGGTGGTCGTGTAGGTGTATCATACGTTTTTGGCGGTAAATAATTTAGCTGTCTGAAAATAGAATCAAACAAAAAATCCCTGCCTCGTGCGGGGATTTTTTTTAACGCTTTTTCATATTATTTTTACCCTTTGTTTGACTAATCATCGTAGTTCTCTATGCTTTAAGGTAAATAATTACTCAGTTTTTATCTGTTTAGGACCGGTGAAAATGATGCAAGAGGAGCTGGAGAATAAAATTATTGGACAAATCTATGATGCTGCCTTGAATGCCAGTTTATGGCCTAAAGTGATTCAGCAAATTGTTCAATACACTGAAAGTCAGGCAGCCATGTTTACTGCTTTAGATCAATTGAACCCTGCCTATAACTTTGTGCACACGTACAATATTCCAGCCTGCAGTTTAGAAACCTATCAGCAAGAAAAAATAAAAACGATGAATCAGAAGTTGCATTTGCCATTCTGGTTAGAAGTTGGTGTTGGAAATGCATTAAGTCAGAATCTATCGCAATATGGTCAGCTATTTGCTACAGATGAATATGTTTTTTATGAAAAATGTTTAAAAGCGACCGACGTCGGGTTTATTGCCAGTCTATTACTGGATCATGGTGATCATCAATGGTCAGTACTCGGTATTCATCGCGGCAAGCAAGATCAACCCTTTACGCAATATGAACTGGATATTCTAAAAAGGTTGGGTTTGCATTTACGCAGGGCATTACAGATTCACAAGCAATTAAGTTTAGCTCGGCTCAAAAACAGGAATTTATACCGAATTCTAAATGCCATTAAAACAGGTATTTTACTCATTGATATGAATCGAGAATTGTATTACCTCAACCAAAAAGCACAGTACTTTTTTGAACAATCCAAGTTATTCGAACTCGATAAAAATAACCAGATTAATATAAGCAAGCCATATCAATTAGATTTAGAGCAATTAATATCCAGCATTAAGCCAGAGGCTAATTATGCTAAAAAACAGGTAGGAGGGGTGTTGGCCATGGAAGATCAGTATGGACAAAAAATTATGCTGACCATTGCACCTTTTAACAGTCCACGACATTTTACCGATTTAAAAGATCATCTTAAACCATATGTCATGCTATTTATTACTGAAACTGAACAGCATTATAAGCTGGCTTCGTCTTATTTAAGACAAGTGTATGGTTTATCCAACAGGGAATGTGAATTGTGTGAATTATTTGTGAATGGTTATAACCTGGAACAGATTGCCGCCCATTACCAATTAGCATTAAGTTCTGTACGAACCTATCTGAAAAATATTTATGCGAAAATGCAATGTAAATCACAGGCAGAATTTTTGTATAAACTTATGGGCGTTACCATCGATTTTGAGCATGTGAGTTAATCTATCCAGAATCCAGTTCTGGATAGATATATTTTGAGCACTATTAAGTAGTACCAGTACCAGTGCCTGTAGCTATGAAATCTTTATTGAAAGTATATGAAATCTCACCGCTGACAAGCGTTAAAGATCCAGTAGCAAGAGTGTAGGTGAATGGAGGGTAGAGTGTTGTCCCATTTACAAGCCCCGAACAGCCAGTTGTATCTACTATAATTTGACTGGCAACCACAGTTCCATTGGTCGTGGTATATTTACCGTATTCAACCCCCGGTGTTGGTGTTCCACAATTATCACTTGCTAAACTGTCAATATACATATAATAACCGTCACTAAAGAATGTAAGTGCATTCGTATCATTGAACCAGTTGTCCTGAATATTGTTTGCAGTGGTGCTAATCCGTTTTAATTTATTTTCACCATTAGTTACCCCAGATTCGGTCAAGGTTACATTGGTTCGATCATAACGTAGGGTAAATGCTACTCCTCCGTTCGGATTAGACAGACCCAGATCGCCATTGGTGTCAACCTCAATCACTGGATTAATTTGTCCCGTACTTGGATTCCATTCCAAGGTACCAGTTTCCACACCGCTACCAGTTAGATTAGCTGAATCTACTTCACCTAATATATATTGTCCGGTAGGACTTATATGAACCACAATGGCACCTTGTCCAGTACGGTTTAATTCCCAACTTCCTGCAATATCTTTATAGAAGGCATTTTTGGAATTAGTGAGTGCAGTTTCTAATGCAATTGGCGTTTTATTAAGTTCGGTAAAAGCAGGATCGGTAATAAATTGAGCATAAGTCTGGTTGAAGTTGATGGTATTGTCAGCCAATGCAGTGAAAACGGCATCACTAATCTGAATGCCATCGTCGTGGTTTGCATTGTCATCCAGTGTTTGCAAGAAAACGATAATATTTTCACGAACATTTTGAAGCGTAGATAATTCCATTGGAGTGATGCGAGGAGAAGCTGGAACTGAGTCACCTATTTGTACACCGCCAATAAAAAATTTAATGGTGTCGCCAGCCTTATAATTAAAATAACCCTCTGCATCTGTTTTAGCTTTGATCCCACTACTGGTTTGGTATTCAACACCAGATATAGGACCATCAACTAACTGTCCCTGTTGAGTGGTAGGTGTAGGTGGTGGGTTGGAATCATCATTATTATCATTACATGCCGTAAGTAAACCTGCGATGGCAACTGCCAAGAGCACTTTTTTCATTTTCGACTCCATTATCATCTTTGATTATAGTGACTAAAAGCATAGTCAAGCCTGTACTCAGGAAATATCCTCAAATGAGGATAAACAGGTAAATTTGAGACTTTATTTGTTATTTTTTATAACAGTCTATTGGACCATAAACCATGTCATGAGTAAGGCTGGGTTTTGATGATAAAAAAGAAATGTAGTGTTTGGTAAATATGAGAAAAAAGAGAACGGGATATAAAAAATCCCCATATTTCACGAAAATTTTTTATAGATCAAGCTGCCTGCTATTTAATTTTGATATAAAGCCGTGGCGATGATTCGGAATGAATAAATGAGACCAGATGGTAATTGGTTTTATTGGGCTGAATCGGTGGAATTGGACTGTTGTCAATGCTGGCCGGATATTCATTATTTTTATCATCGACCAGTACAATATCACTGTCGCGTATTTTTAGGGCACGGTCTGAGTGATTATTAATTTCAAAAAAATAAGTCAGCTTGGTGCTTTCTATTTTATTGGACCGTATTTTTTCAGTTTTAAATAGATCTGCCTGTATATCTACATGTTTCAGGGCATTATTCACTTCTATTTTTTGTATTTTAGGAATTTGATATTTTTCAAAATTATTGCGTTGATTTTTATGTCGATCCCGAAGTTCTAAAAATTGGTCATGCCACGAAAGATAACGTATTTTATTGCTTTTATCTTCTGTGAGCTGAATTAGTCTGGAATTTTTAGGATCAAAACTGAATGTACCAGAAGACTGTTTTTGTTTGGTTTTTTGTTTAAAGAACTGAATTTCTTTGAGGGTATAAGTCTGGTTGGGATGCAGCTGTATTGAAAAAAGTTTCTTCTCGCAGGCCTTACAGGGAATAAAGGCTTTGTAATGTCCTGTCCAGTCCGGAATCTGCTGGTTCTGTGGCTTGGACAGATGATCGTTAGTTTTAGCATGGTCTTGAATTAAAGGAGAATTGGGCTTATCGCAGCCACTTAAACAGAGTAAGGAGCAAAAACTGAGGGTTATCATTGTTTTTTTCATTATGATCATCAAATGAGAAAAATATTTTTTAACCATAATCATAACAGCATGATCGGGCTAGTAGGGCAGAAGGAAATAGGTCATTTATTTGTTGCAAATCATGACGATTGCCTAAAGCAGGGCAAATAAAAAAGCCAGATTTTCAGTCTTTTTAATGAATTAAGAGTGATATTCAAATAGGGCAATTAATTAGCATCTTTCTGTAATTTGTAATTCATTTTGGAATCAATCAATTTTTCTGATTTTATATCGCGTGCTTCAACAAAATTTTCACCAATAAAGAATTTACGGTTTTCTCCTGCTTGGTCCAGGCTAATCATAGCGGGATTGTCTGCATCAAAACTAAAAGTTCCTTTCACTTTGAATTCACTATTTTTTCCCTTACCCAGGTATTTCTGTTTCAACTCATAGGTTTTATCAGCTTTTAATTCCAGTTCGGTCTCAATACCCTGACAGTCAGCACAGGGAAAAACCCCTTTATATTCACCTGGCCAATCCAGTGACGTTTCTGCTGTATCACTCATAGTTGCGGCCGGTTCAGCTGTGGTAGCTTGGGTCATGGGTTGATCAGGAGCTGTATTGCTTTCATGAGTATTGGTATCTGGTTTACTACACGCAGTGAAAACTAAGCTGCTCAGTGACAGGAGGAATATTATTTTTTTCACGATATTGTTCCTTTTAGCCAAATATAGCTTTAAAAACTACGTAAAAATGCAGATGGGTTAAATATCGATCTTGTTGGGGCTTTGTTATGCCTTTTTTTGTGCGAATTTTAATGTGGAATTAGAAAGTCTGAGCTAAGGAGGAAGAAATTTCGGAAAAACAAAACAGCAACTTTACATATTTTATTTGAACTCTAAAGTTATACATTTATATATTAATTGATTATTTATTGGGCATATTGCACTTTTATATTTCAGCAACGTTGTTAGAATCTGCGCACTTTATAGAGGTGTCGGTGCGGCAAGTGTTTGAAAAATTAGCTGAACAAAGTTTAAAAATGATGGGCTGGGAAATCGATAATCATTGGCCGCTTGATTTGGATCAATGTGTGATGATTGCAGCACCGCACACCAGTAATTGGGATGCCTTATATGCACGCCTGGCACTCAAGGCATTAGGGGTGCATGTCCGTTTAACCATTAAAGACAGTTATATGAAATTTCCTTTTGGCCCATTTGTACGGGCAATGGGCGGAATTGGAATTGACCGGACAGTGAAGAAGGCAGGAGAGCCACGCCCCAGCATGGTTCAGCTGATGTCGGATTTATTTAAAACCCATCCGAAACTGGTGATGTTGGTGACTCCAGAAGCAACCCGTGCCAAACAGGAACAATGGAAAACCGGGTTCTATCATGTAGCCATCAACGCAGGTGTGCCGATTGCATTGGCTTATATGGATTATGCCAAGAAGAAAACCGGGGTCGGTAAAATTGTTTATCCGAGCGGTGACTATGAAAAAGATATGGCTGAAATTATGGCTTTTTATGCTCAAATTCATGCCAAATTCCCAGAGAAGTTTAGCGTAGATACACGTTATTGCCAGGAACCAAACTAAGAAATACAGGCATTCTTGTCTGGCGTGCAAGGCTAAGCCAAGAGGAAAAATGACAAAATCTTGGCTCGCTGCGCATAATTTATGGGTCAGCAGGGCTGCCCTCTGCTTAATGGAGCTATGGTGCTTGCGTTGGACGAATGCCGCCTAAATGCTGGCACGCTTCCTGATAAATAAAATATTGTTCCTCAATTACTTCTGTTAACGGCACATCAAATAACTTGTCCCCATCTTTATAGCTTTGTACATAAGATTCGGCTTTTTGGCGGCTAGAAGCCAGGGATTGTTCATGATATGACGTAATAGAACTATGTGCCATTTGCGCGGTTTCAATATTATTGCATTGAAAATAGCTGAGCATTTTTTCTGCATGTTTGATATCGCGGGAAGTGCTTAGGGAACAGCCAGTCAGGACAATTATTGCTGCTAGAAAAATCAAGGTTTTCATTGCTGAGGAAAGATTAAATGGGGGATAAGCTATTGTATAAAGTTTTCCCTCGGATAAATTTGCTCAGCCCCACTGATTGGGTATTTTTTGTTTAAATGAGACTTATGGTAGTTTTGTCCGGCACTGATAGAAAATAAGACTGCAATATTTCAATATATAAATTTGATTTTTTCAACAAGCAATAAGAATTACAGCACCGTATTGAAAACCAAGAAACAGCCGGAAGCAAATAAAAGGCTTAATACCGTATGCTTAAATTGTTTTTCCGAAATTTTATAAAATAATTTTGCTCCTAAAATGGCGGGAAAACTGACACTGATCAGCAAGATGACGATATAAGGCCAGAGCTGGATTTCAAGCGTGCCTTGCAGTAAATAGGCCAGTAGCGTAAACAGCTGAATGCCAAAATTAAAATGCCGTAAAATATAACGTTGTTGCTGTTTTGATAGATTTTTCAGCATGACCCAGGCAGATGGCAACGAACCGCAAAACCCGCCTAATCCCCCTAGGATTCCACCGATAAATCCAATCAGGCCATCGGCCAGTTTTCCCGATTGTTGCAGTCGTGGAAATGCCGGATTGAAAAACATCACCGGACACCACAACAGCAAAAATACGCCTAAAACGATTTTAAAGGTTTCGGGTTGAATAATATGCAGTAAATAGGTGCCCAAAGGCACGCCAATCAGCCCAGCAATTAAATAAGGTAATACCAGTGTTTTGTTCAGGTGGGGATGCTTTTGTTCATTGGATAATGAAATGATATGGCTCCATACCGAAGCAAAGACCACCAAGGGTGCAGCAATTTGCGGGGGCAGTGCCCACACCCAGAATGACATGGCAATTAAGGCAAAGGCAAAGCCGGTGAGTCCTTGTACAAAACCTGCGACCATTGCACCAAGAATAAATAACAACCAAGTCATAGAAATAGGTACAGATGAAAAGGCAGTAGTATTCAAAAGATGGGTAAAAAAGCCAAGCTTATATTTAGCAGTATTTCTGCAAATCTAAGGAGAATTTTGTATAAAACTGCTTCGGAATCAGTTATTGGAGTTCGGCTTATGAATAAACAATGGATAAATGACTACAAGAATTCAACACGGACTCCCAACACTTTTCATTAAATCATTCGATACTGATGCTATGCGGTAAAAGAGGTGATGAACATGATGAAAAAAGTGATCTTACTTTCTGTATTGGCAGTGTCAATAACTGGCTGTATGCTTGATCCTTATTATGATGACGATTATGGTGGTCATCGGGACCGCAACGGACATTATGACCGAGACCATGGCGACCGAGACTGGAAAAATAGAGACCATGGGGACTGGAAGCATGACAGAGGTGATCGGGATTGGCGCTATGGGCGTTAACAGATCTATCCCCCGATCTTAAATTGATAGACTACATTTGATAAAAAAGGATTCCATAGAGGAATCCTTTTTTATTGCCTTTTATTAATAGGCATTAGCAGACATTTTTCTGATACAGCCCAGCTCGAACTGTGCCGGCTTTAGTCTGTTTCACCTGTTGCCAGCTAACAGGAAGTTTAAGCTGATTTAAATCACGATCGGCCTCAACATATATAAATGCTCGGTCTTTAATGAGCGGATCGGCAAGCTGGGCCAGTTCTTCCCATAAATTCAGGCTGTAAGGGGGATCTAAAAACACCAGATCAAAGCTTTGTTTCAGGGTGGGGAGCGTTTGTTGAGCTGTGGCTACTTTCAGTTTGGCGTGTTGACTGGTGACTTTTAGCAACTGCAAATTATCGGTTAAAAAAGCAGCTTGCATGCGATTCGGTTCAATCATTACCACCTGTGCTGCACCACGTGATAAAGCTTCAAAACTTAAGGCACCTGAACCGGCACAAATGTCCAGAACCTGTGCGTTTTGAATATCCCACATCAACCAGTTAAACAAAGTTTCACGTACCCGGTCTGGTGTAGGGCGTAAGCCTTCAATACTGGCAAAAGGAAGCTGGCGGCGTTTCCATTCACCGCCAATAATACGGAGTTGATTTTTCATAGATCAGTCACCTTCAACTTCTGCTGGTTGTGCGCCTGATGCGGCTTGAGTAGCGTGCTGGGTCGCTGCTGCTGTTGTATTGGCCTGAGTATTGTTAGTCGTGTTCACAGGTGCCGAACCACTTGGCAATTCACCCGGTTTGATGCCTGCGGTCATGAGGCCGCCACTAATTTGATGACCTGCGGGACGGATCGGATTTTTTTTACGGGTGTATAACCAATAGTCAAACAGAGGACGAGCCAGCTGCGCTGCCGAACCACCGTGTTTACCATTTTCCCAAACAATCGCAACTGCAATCTCGGGATTTTCAGCAGGGGCAAAACCAATAAATAAACCATGGTCAAGCTGACGTTCACTTAATAACGCTTCGTTGTATTTTTTACCCTGGGCAATACTTTTGACCTGTGCAGTCCCGGTTTTCCCTGCAATATGATACAGCGGGGTACGGATACCACGACCTGTACCGGTCTCGATGACATCGATCATGGCATCACGCATTTTGATCCAGTCTTCAGGTTTGCCATTAAACTGAATTTTGCCATCTGGAGCATTATGGGCGGTATAAGGTTTGGCACCATGGCTTTCACGCAGGACATGAGGAGTAATGTGCGCGCCCTGATTTGCAGTAATTGCAGTGGCCATCGCCAGTTGTAGCGGTGTTGCAGTAAAGGCACCTTGTCCAATACTCACGGAAATGGTTTCACCTTTTAACCATTTGCTTTTACGGGTCCGCATTTTCCAGTCTGGGCTTGGATACAAACCGGTACTTTCACTCGGTAAATCGACGCCGGTTTTTTGACTAAAGCCAAATTGGCGCATCCAGGCATTCATTTTTTCAATGCCCATGCGGTAGGCCAGAATATAATAATAGGTATCGCAAGACACCACTTGAGCTTTATGCAGATTTACCGCGCCATGACCTGATTTGCGCCAATCGCGGAATCTATGCGAATCGCCGGGTAAAGAAAAATAACCGGGATCTAAAATAGCGGTGTTCCAATCGACAATATTATAGTGTAAGCCACCTAAGCCAAACATCGGTTTAATGGTTGAACCTGGAGGATAAGCACCTTGCACAGCCCGGTTATAAAGCGGCTGGTCAATATTGTCGCGAAGCGCGCTATAGTCGGTACTGCTAATGCCGGTCACAAATAAATTCGGGTTAAAACTCGGGCTGGAAACCAGAGCTAAAATTTCACCAGTTTTAGGATTTAGCGCTACAATGGCACCACGACGACCTGCCAGTTGCTCAGTAGCTGTTACCTGTAAGCCATAGTCAATTGAAAGGTATAAGTCATTTCCACGAACAGGCTCTTTACGGCCTAAATTACGTAATACATTACCGTGAGCATCTGCTTCTACCGACTCATTGCCGGGCAAACCATGTAACAGCTCTTCATAGGATTTCTCTACCCCGATTTTCCCAATCAGGTTGGTGCCGGCATACAAGTCTTTATCAATCGATTTTAATTCTTTGTCGTTAATACGCCCCACATAACCAATCACGTGGGCAAACAGCTCGCCATGCGGATAGTAGCGGGTCATCTGGGTTTCTATATTCACCCCGGGAAACTGAAATTTGACTTCGCTAAATTTGGCAATATCAGTTTCGGTTAAATTTAATTTTAATGATACGCGTTCGGTTTTTTTAGAGGTTTTAATCCGGCTGCTAAAACGGTCGATGTCTTCTTGGGTCAGGCTTAAGATGGGGGTTAAACGCTGTACGGTTCCATCAATATCTTGCACATCGGCTCGTGACATGGTTGCGGAAAATACCGGGTAGTTATCTGCCAGCAAAATCCCATTACGGTCATAAATATAGCCGCGCGCAGGTGCCAAAGGTTGTAGTCGAATACGGTTCTGGTCTGAGGCGGTTGAAAATTCATTAAAATGCATAAGTTGCAAATAGGCATAACGGGCAACAAGCAGGAGCAGAAAGAACGCTACAATCCCGATAGAGATAAAAACCCGATTGCGATAAATGCGCTTTTCTTGTTGAACGTTTTTTAAAGGAAAGTGCTGCTTCATACGCGATCGACTTACATCATACAGGGGAGTGAAAAAATCCAGTGGCATATTCTAACGCAAGTCAGCATTTTTTGATATTTGTTCTGGAGAACAGTTGGATCGGTTTAGCTTAAACTTTGACTTTACAGACATTAAAATTGTAAAGTGCAGTATATAAGAGTTCTAATAATTCTGCTAAAGTCAAAATTCAAAAAAAGGACTGTATTAAAAAATAAAATTTAGGGACAATGATGAAAATAATCACAAAAGCATCTTCTTTGCTGGCATTTTTTGCGCTAGCAAATGTGGCTTATGCACAAGACAATCCGTATTTACCGGAAGCAAAATTGACATCAGACAGTGCAAAAGCCTGGAATGTTGGGGCTGGATTCACCCAAGAAATGATTCATGCGAATGCAGAGTGGGTTAATCCGTATGGAATCGCCTATGCAAAAGCAGGGGTATTCATAGATGATGATTATACTCCCGGTGGTCAGGTTGGATTTCGCTATCCCTACCATCTCACCGGTAAAGATAAAAATGGTTATTATATCGGGGTTTATGCCGGACATATTGAAAGTAAAGGTGTAGACAATGATCTCAAAGCACGACTGGGCGCGGGCGTGGATTTAGCCTATGTTTTGCTAAGCAAAGAACGGATCAGCAGTTTTAGTATCGGTATTGGTGCCGGTGAAGAGTTAAAGAATAGTGCTGGCAATGTCGTTGCTGAAACAGAGCCGACAATACAATTCTCCTATACTTTAAGTATCGGTTTATAGTGAAAATAGTCAGTTTTTATAATTTAGTATTCCGTGATTAAAAAATTAAATATGGATATCGTGCATGTTTGAGTACGTCAACGAATTGTGGCAAACCTTCTTGAATCGCCCTGATTTCTGGGCAGTACTTAGCATCATTCCTGTGACAGCTTTTGTAACCTGGGCGCATGTGTGGATGGCGCTGAAAATGGTATTTTATCCCCTGACGTTTTGGGGATTCCATTTAGGACCATTACCTGTCGGCTGGCAGGGTATTGTGCCACGTAAAGCTGGTCGCATTTCAGGGATTATTACAGATAATACCTTGTCGAAACTGGGTTCATTGCGTGAATTTCTAGATGCCATGGATCCAGAAGATATGGCACGGATCATCGGTGAGCAGGTCGGTTTTGAACTTGAACATCTGATTGATGAAATGATGATTGACCGCAATGCGGTACTTTGGGAAAACTTGCCCTATTCAATTAAACGCCGTATCTATTCGCAAGCGCATAAACAGTTGCCGGGTATTTTAAGAGAACTGGTGACCGAGCTGACCATGAACGTCGAGTCACTTGTGGATATGCGTGAAATGGTGGTTCGCCAGATGGAAGGTGATCGCCGTTTAATGGTGAATATGTTCCTGAAAGTGGGTCAGAAAGAAATCAACTTTATTTGGCATATTAGTGCGTTAATCGGGATGTTCTTTGGTGTATTCCAGATGATCGTCTGGTTTGTTGTGCCCTGGCACTGGACGGTTCCTTTCTGGGCGTCTGTCTGGGGGTTCCTGACCAACTGGATTGCCATCTGGATGGTTTTCAATCCGCTTGAACCGCATTATGTTCGCTATCCACAGTTCTTTGCGCGTACGACAAGCCGCAAGTTTCCCTGGATCAAACCGGTCATTCCGCGGATTGGCACTTATAACATCCAGGGCGCGTTTATGAAACGTCAGGACGAAGTTTCCGATGTTTTTGCGCGAGTAGTCACAGAAGACCTAATTACGTTAAAATCCATTATGACTGAGATGATGTATGGCGGGAAGAAAGATAAAACTCGCCGTATCGTTAAACGCCATATTAATGAAATTATGGAAACTCCGATTGTTCGGACCTCTTTGCAGTTGTCTTTAGGTCCAAAAGAGTATGCAAAACTCAAGACGGACTTGATCGATCGCTCGATTGAAATTACGATGGTGCCTGTATGCGACCCGGCCTTCAATGCGAGCCGTGCACAGAAAATCTATCAAATGTTTAGAGACCGTATTCGAGAGTTGACGCCAAGAGAGTTTCAGAATTTATTGCGTCCTGCCTTTCAGGAAGATGAATGGATTTTGATTGTCTTGGGTGGCGTAACCGGATTTATAGCGGGTACAATACATTTGTTTGTGGCTTTCTTATAATTAGATGCTGGACTACATGGTGAATAGATCGGTTCGCCATGCCAATGCATCACATATATTTGTTAAATGAGGATGTTTTTTTATGCGCATTATATTACTCGGACCACCTGGAGCAGGTAAAGGTACACAGGCTCAGTTGATCTGTAAGCGCTACAATGTCCCACAAATTTCAACCGGTGATATGCTCCGTGCTGCAATTCGTGAAGGTACTGAATTAGGTCTTAAAGCTAAAAGCGTGATGGAAAGTGGTGGTCTCGTATCTGACGAGTTAATCATCGGCTTGGTCAAAGAACGTATTGCTCAACCTGATTGTGTAAACGGTTGCATTTTTGATGGTTTCCCTCGCACAATTCCACAAGCTGAAGCTTTGGAAAATGAAGGTATCAACATTGATCACGTGATTGAAATTGATGTTCCAGACGAAGAAATCGTTAAACGTCTTTCTGGTCGCCGTCAGCATCCAGCTTCTGGCCGTGTTTATCATGTGGTTTACAATCCGCCTAAAGTGGAAGGTAAAGATGATGAAACTGGTGAAGACCTGGTTCAACGTCCAGATGACCTAGAAGAAACCATTCGTAAACGTTTGGGTTCATATCACACTGAAACTGAACAATTGGTAGGTTTCTACCAAGGCCGTGCAGCATCAGGTGAAAATGCACCGACTTATGACAAACTCAATGGCCTTCGTCCAATTGACGAAGTTCAAACTGATTTGTTTGCAATTTTAGATCAAGCAAAATAATTCATATGCCTGTATAGGGTGAATGTTTTGACATTAAAAGAGTCCTAAGTCATATTAGGGCTCTTTTTTATTTGTCTTGTTGACGGGAACTGCCACTGTGAAAATGGGTGTTTTGGTTTTAATGCTGCTGTTTCTGGTAGTTTTGATCGCTTTGTTCTATATGAGCTTTAAAATACTGGGCAAAGTGCGCCAACAAGAACGTGCAGAAAATGCAGCTAAAGCTCCACAGCATCAATTGCATCCGAAGATACAGGCGCAACGCGATCAACAAAAACGCGACCAAGAAAAAGCTGAACAAGAAAAAAATAAATAAACTGCGTATAAAAAGCTGAACTTAAAGTTCAGCTTCAATATTTTTTACCGCAATGCTACGTGCTGCACCGAATTCGAAACGGTCTGGCCAGTTGCAGACATCTGAGACCACACATTCATAACATTTGGGCTTGCGGGCAATACAGCAATAACGACCGTGTAAAATCAGCCAATGATGGGCATCGACAATAAATTCCTTGGGAATGACTTTGACCAGCCGATGTTCAACCTCCAGTACATTTTTACCTATCGCCAGACCGGTACGATTACCTAAACGGAAAATATGCGTATCGACTGCCATGGTCGGATGGCCAAAAGCGGTATTGAGCACCACATTGGCAGTTTTACGCCCCACACCTGGTAATGCTTCCAGATCAGCCCGATTGTTGGGCACCACACTGTTGTGTTTTTCAATCAGCAGCTTGCAGGTTTTAATTACATTTTCGGCTTTTGCATTATATAAACCGATGGTCTTGATATATTCTTTTAAGCCCTCCACGCCTAAAGCATAAATAGTTTCAGGGGTATTGGCCACTGGAAACAGCTTGTCGGTGGCTTTGTTGACACTGACATCGGTGGCTTGAGCAGAAAGCGTAACGGCCACCAATAGCTCAAAAGGATTGGAATAATTCAGTTCAGTTTTGGGATTTGGACGCTGTTCACGCAGACGTTCAAAAAAAATCTGAATCTGCTTTTTGGTCATTTTTTTTACAGGTTTACCCGTTGTGGTCGTCATGGTTTTATCCGTGTAAAGCCTGTAGTTGTTGCTGAAGCTCATCAAGCAGTTGACGCTTTTTTGCATCCTCACGAACTGAAAGCTGTTTTTCTAACTTTTTGATTTGGGTGCGGATTTTTGCAAGTCGAATGGTAGTTATTGCATCATGGCTTACCACAGGATCGGCTGTTTTTTCCACCACCTGAATCTCTGGAACCAAGTCACTTTGCGCTGAAAATTGGGCAAATAAAGCCGTATCAATATTGGCACGAACCACAGGGCCTTTCCGGTTGATACGCCGTTTTTCTTCACGCTGAATATGTGCGTAATAGCGCTTGCGCAGGTCATTTTGTTCAGCAATACGTGCCTCTTCTGTAGGCACGACGTGGTTGTCTTCCACAAGGTCAATACAGTCGACCGGGCAGGGTGGAATACAGAGTTCACAACCGGTACACAGGTCAGTCAAAATGCTATGCATGAGCTTACCTGAACCAATAATCGCATCGACCGGGCAGGCGTTGATGCACTTGGTACAACCAATACATTCATCTTCACGAATAATGGCTTTCATGCGTTGTGGCCGACCATCAGTTTGAACAGGCCAAACACTTTCTTCTGCTGGCAGTTGAGAGCGACCCAGTAATTCTGCCAGAGCATTTGCTACAGGTTGTCCGCCTGGTACACATTTATTTGCCTCTTCACCTTCACTTATGGCTTTTGCATAAGGCAGGCATCCATCTCGATGGCCGCAAAGTCCGCATTGTGTTTGCGGCAACAGGGCGTCAATTTTTTGAATCAAGGTAATTTGAGTGTTCATGTATAACCGGGAGTGCTAGGCAAGCAGCGTGAAAACAATGTGCTGGAGAGCAATACTAGCATGTTTTTACATAGAATTCCTGTGCGCAAAAATGGAACCATAAGTGCATTAATATTGGGCAAAATATTACATTTATATATAGCTAAAAGTTATTCAATTTATAAATAAAATGACTGAATAATTAAATTAAATATATGTTCTATATAGAAAATTGAAGTTTTTTTCAAAAAACTATTGCTGAATAGGTGCAAGTGATATTTAATGTTTTGCGCCAAAATATATCATTGATTGAAATTTTGACCAATTTTGATCCATTTTCTGCTGAGGATTAAGCGTTGAAATACAACAGCCTTAACGACTTCCTAAACTACGTTAAATCACGTGATCAACATCAACCAGAGTTTCTACAAGCTGTAGAAGAGGTAATGACTAGCCTTTGGCCATTCATTGAAAAGAATCCTGAATATGCTGATCATGGATTACTTGAACGTCTTGTAGAACCTGAACGTGCGATTCAGTTCCGTGTTTCATGGGTAGATGACAAAGGCCAAACTCACGTAAACCGTGCTTTCCGTGTACAGTACAACTCAGCTATTGGGCCATTTAAAGGGGGGATGCGTTTCCACCCTTCAGTGAACCTTTCAATTTTGAAATTCCTAGGTTTTGAACAAACTTTCAAAAATGCCTTGACTACATTGCCTATGGGCGGTGGTAAAGGCGGTTCAGACTTTGACCCTAAAGGTAAGTCTGAAGGCGAAATCATGCGTTTCTGCCAGGCATTAATCATCGAGTTGTACCGTCATCTGGGTTCGAATACTGACATCCCTGCGGGCGATATCGGTGTAGGTGGCCGTGAAGTGGGTTACATGGCGGGTATGATGAAGAAACTCAGCAATGACACTTCATGCGTATTCACCGGTAAAGGCCTGACTTTCGGTGGTTCATTGGCTCGTCCTGAAGCAACGGGTTACGGTACTGTGTATTTCGCTGAAGAAATGCTAAAAACTCGTGGCGACAGCTTTAAAGATAAAGTCGTGACTATTTCTGGTTCGGGTAATGTTGCTCAATACGCTGCTGAAAAAGCCATGTTCCTGGGTGCGAAAGTGGTTTCACTTTCTGACTCTGCGGGTACTGTATTCGTTAAAGATGGTTTCACTGACGAACTTCTTGCGGAAGTGATGGAACTTAAAAACGTTCAACGTGGCCGTATTTCCGAGTTCGCTTCTAAACACGGTTTTGAATATCTTGAAGCTCAACGTCCTTGGGGTATCAAGTGTGATATCGCGCTTCCATGTGCAACGCAAAACGAATTAGATGCAGACGATGCAGCTAAACTTCTTGCAAATGGCGTGATCTGTGTTGCTGAAGGTGCAAACATGCCTTCTACACTGGATGCTGTAGAGAAATTCGTTGAAGCGAAAATTCTTTATGCGCCAGGTAAAGCATCGAATGCAGGTGGTGTAGCGACTTCTGGTCTTGAAATGTCTCAAAATGCATTGCGTTTAGGCTGGACGTTTGAAGAAGTTGATGAACGTTTACACGCGATTATGAAAGAAATTCACCGTAACTGCGTGAAATACGGTACTAAAGAAGATGGTACTGTGAACTATGTTGACGGTGCGAACATTGCAGGCTTCGTGAAAGTGGCTGATGCTATGCTTGCTCAAGGCGTATTCTAAGTCTGACTTGGTTTAAGCTTTAAAAAACCGGGGCATTTGCCCCGGTTTTTTATGTCTTGAATAAACTATTTACTTAATAGTTGAGCGTTCAATCGTCATGTCATGGATATACGCATATTTCGACTGATCTGCAGCGGGATGCTTGATTTCATAACGTTTGACACGAATGATTTGTCGCTCGTTGGGGTTATGGGTAAATCCTTCAATCTGGTCATAGAACAAAGTCCAGTCTTTATCGACCTGGGTTTTTACACCGCTTTCACTGTATTTAACTTCCCGAACCTGTAAACAGGTTTGTGGCGCAACACCGCTACATGGTTTAGTTTCAGGTGAGATTTCCAGAAAAATGGTTTCAGCTTGGCTTTGATATTTAGTCTCAGCTGTCATTTTGCCAGTAAAAATATATTTATGACCTGTCGCTGAAATCACCGTTAATGTCGGCTGTTGCGAATCTTTTAAGTCTAAAATAAATGGAGCTTTGCGATTGTCAAATAAATCTTTAGCGACACTTTCTTGTTGCATGGCTTTTGGTTCACATGCCATTAGGGTTCCCATTAGAGGCCCTGTCACAATCTGGTTATGTTCCACTTTCCAGCTGCTGCCCATACCATTACAGCTGGTAGCAATGCTCAAGCGGCCTTTATCGTCAAAATTCAGTACCAATGGTTTAGGTGCAGTACCGGTACGGGTACTCCATTGATAAGAAGCTAAAGTCTGATCGGCTTTTTGTTGATGTAACACTGACACGGCAACATCTCCAGCTTTTTGAATATCGCCAGACTGACATGCGGCAAGCATGAGAGGGAAAAGGGCTATCGCTAAAAATTTAAGTTTCATGTTAAAAGTACTTGGTTTTGAAGAATTTTTATGAGGATATCGTATTGTTATTCAAAAAATATGGATACATTCTGGTGAATTAGGTATCAAAATGTATCCATAACTATAATTTTGTTAATAATTAATAAAAAGTTATGAATCAATCAAAACGGTAAATATCCATACCCAGCGAGCCCATGCTGAAACTGCTATGCACGATACTGAAACGATGTCCGGTCCCCATCGCAAAGAACAGTGGCGCAAAATGTTCCAAGGTCGGATGATTACGCTCTACATAGGGGATATTTTGCCAGTCCAGCACAGCGTCATAATCACCATGGTTCAGTTTGCTCACCACATAGTTACGGAAAGTTGAGGCCCATTCAGGTACAGTAGCAGCTTCACCATGCCATGCCAATTCACGCAGGTTATGGGTAATACTTCCCGAACCGATCATCAACACTTGTCTTTCTCGAAGTGGTGCCAGGGTTTGACCGATTTTATAAATCTCTTCGGCAGACATGTTCATGGGTAAAGAAATTTCTACCACTGGAATATCAGCATTAGGATACATATGCAGCAATGGCATCCATACGCCATGATCACGTGGACGGGTGCTATTGGCATGGGCTGTAAAGCCGGCATTGGCCAAAAGATGCAGAACCTGTTCTGCAAGTTCAGGTTGACCCGGTGCCGGATAGCGGATTTCATACAGCTCAGGCGGGAAACCACGAAAGTCATGCCAGGTTTCAGGGCGTACACTGCTACTGACTTCAAGCGCATTACTTTCCCAGTGCGCAGACATCACAATAATGGCTGCAGGTTTAGGCAGATTTAAACTCAATCGCTCCAGAGCAGGACCGACCTGTTCCGGATTAAGCGCCAGCATGGGTGATCCATGTGAAATAAATAAACCGGGTAAAGTTTGTAAATTCATGATGACGCGCCTAATTCAAATAATATCGATTGAGGATATGATGCCAAATAAAGAGAAATAGAATAAATACAATTTATATCAACATATTGTTTCGTTTATAGAACAATAGAGCAGGACTCAATTAAATGTATGATTTAGGCTTAGAAATACACCAGCTGTAAAACGATTTTGCCAAACTCAAAACATCCTGCTATTAGCTTGCTTAACCCGCCCGATGATAAGGATGATTATTGTTGATACTCATGGCACGGTATAGCTGCTCGATCAGCATGACCCGAACCATAGGGTGAGGCAGAGTCAGCTTGGAGAGTGACCAGTGCCATGCAGCGGCTTTACGCACCGCTTCTGAGTGACCATCCGGGCCACCAATGGCCAAAACCACATCATTGCCTTCAAGCATCCATTGTTTCATGGTTTCGGCCAGTTTTTCAGTACTGAATTCTTTACCGCCAACTTCCAGTGCAATTAAGGTTTCATTATGTTTCAGTGCATTCAGAATGCTTTCACCTTCAATCTGGCGATATTTCAGGATATCGGCTTCAGAATCGTTTTTTCCGCGTTTTGCCATAGGTAATTCTATAATTTGGGTCTGCACAAAAGGCTGGATACGTTTGAAGTAATCTTCAAAACCAGTGAGCACCCAGGCTGGCATTTTTTGACCGATGGTAATAATACGGATTTTCATAAGATTCGATGATTTAAGACTCATCTTTATTATAAACGCTAAAACTGATTTTACTTATTTTTGAGCAACAAATTGCAATTGAAAAGGCGTGCCAGATGCTGCTTTAATCTTCAGCAATAGATTGAATATGCATAAGAAAAGAGGAAGATAATAAATGAGATTAAAAAGGGATAAAAATTTAGGCTTATGGTTGAGCACCTTCCTTTGCACTCTTTTGTTCAATACTTCAAGTTGGGCATTACCGAGCATAGCACCCGCCAGTAGCGATAATTTAAAGGTCTATCTGGAGCAAATTATAGGTCAGCAGGGACATCGTAATTATAAAAACTCACAAGAGCTGCAACGCGTTTCTGCCTGGATTAAAGAACAGATGCGCCTGTTTGGTATTCCGTGCCAGTATCAGAATTATACGGTCAATGGTTCGGGTTATCGTAATGTGGTATGTACGCTCACTGCGGGTCATGCGGACAAGGTGATTGTCGGTGCTCATTATGATGTGTTTGGCGAGCATCAGGGGGCGGATGATAATGCTTCGGGTGTAGCGGGAGTAATTGAAACGGCGCGTATTTTGGCGCAGCAAAAATCGCAGCTCGCAAATAATGTCGAATTTGTATTTTATACCTTGCAAGAACCGCCATTTTTCAAGACTGAACAGATGGGTAGTTTTGTGCATGCCAAATCTGTACAGGCGCAAAAGGAGCAGATTCAGGGTGTTTATATATTAGAGATGATCGGTTACTTTGATGAAAAACTGGTACAGGAATATCCGGCAGGGTTGAAATGGGTGTATCCACAGCATGGTAATTTTATTGCTGCGGTGAGTAATTTACAGTCTTATGATCTGGGGGCGAAATACTGTCAAGCGATGCGTAGGCTCGATCGTTTGGAGTGCCAAAGACTGGTAGCTCCTTCTTTTATTAGTGCCATGGAGGTTTCTGATCATTTGAATTACTGGAAGTTTGGTATTCCGGCCATGATGATTACAGATACGGCTTTTTTCCGTAACAAGCATTATCACACTGCGGCGGATACGCTGAAGACACTCAATATTGGAAAAATGGCCAACGTGATTGATGGTCTGGTTTATAGTTTATTGCTTCAAGCTGATGAATAAAAAACGCAGCCCCTTAAGTGAAAACTGGGACTGCGATCAAAAGGTCATCTACCTGGAGATGTAGATGACCATTCACATAACTTATTAACTACAAATCAATTAGAAACGAACAGCGCATTTAGGGTCTCTATACTATTAGATAAGGGTGAGAAGTAGATTTTTCAAGCCCTTTTCTATTTATATAGTAAAACTTATGCACATAAAAAAAGAGAGCCGAAGCTCTCTTTTTTGTAGCGAATTGCAATTAATGACGGGCTGCTTTGCCTTCTGCAATCGGTTTCACAATCGGTGCCTTCACCAAAGGTTTCGGCGTTTCAGTCAAGGCAAATGGCAAGATCTCATCGATGCTTTTCACTGCCTTAATTTCCAGACCAGCTTTGACATTTTCTGGAATTTCCACCAAGTCACGAACGTTTTCTTGAGGGATGAAGACCAGTTTAATGCCACCGCGATGAGCTGCCAAAAGTTTCTCTTTTAAGCCACCAATACGCATTGCACGACCGCCAAGGTTGGTTTCACCTGTCATGGCAATATCAGCACGAACCGGGATGCCAGTGAAGGCAGAAACCAGGGCAGTGGTGAGTGCCAAGCCTGCAGATGGACCATCTTTCGGTGTTGCACCTTCAGGTAAATGCACATGGATATCGGTTTCTTCAAATCTTGAAGCTTCAATACCTAAGGCATCTGCACGGGTACGAACCACCGTCATTGCAGCGGTAATGGATTCTTTCATGACATCACCGAGTGAACCGGTAGTAATGAATTTTCCTTTACCTTTCATGGCTGCAACTTCAATCGACAATAATTCGCCACCGACTGAAGTCCAAGCCAAGCCATTGACACGACCGACTTGTGCTTCTTCTTCCACCATACCGTAGTCGAACTTATGTACGCCTAAGTAATCAGGCAAGTTTTCCGCAGTCACATCGATATGCAAGTTTTTGGCTTTTTTGCTTACCGCTTCTTTCACGACTTTACGTGCAATTTTTGACACTTCGCGTTCAAGGCTACGCACACCGGCTTCGCGGGTATAACGACGCACGATGTCACGGATCGCTTGTTCATGAATAGTCAGTTCTTTGCTACGTAAACCGTTGTCTTTAATGGCTTTAGGAACCAGATAACGTTCGGCAATATTAACTTTTTCCTCTTCGGTATAACCCGGCAGACGAATTACTTCCATACGGTCAAGCAAAGCTTCAGGAATATTCATGCTGTTCGCAGTACAGATGAACATCACTTCAGAAAGGTCTAGATCAAGATCGAGGTAGTGATCGTTGAACTTGCTGTTTTGTGATGGATCGAGTACTTCAAGCAAGGCTGAAGCCGGATCGCCACGGTAATCCTGTGCCATCTTGTCAATTTCGTCGAGCAAGAACAATGGGTTCTTCACGCCAACTTTGGTCAAAGACTGTACTACTTTACCGGGCATCGCACCAATATAAGTACGACGGTGACCACGGATTTCCGCTTCGTCACGCACGCCACCTAAGGCCATACGCACAAATTCACGACCTGTGGCTTTGGCAATCGATTCACCCAGTGAAGTTTTACCTACCCCTGGAGGACCAACCAGACAAAGAATTGGACCTTTGAGTTTTTTCACGCGAGATTGAACAGCCAAGTATTCAACAATACGTTGTTTAACTTCATCTAGACCATAATGGTCAGCATCCAATATTTCTTGTGCTTTGTTCAGGTTAATGCTGACTTTGCTGGCTTTATTCCAAGGTGTATCTAAAATCGCCTCGATATAATTGCGCACCACGGCAGCTTCACTTGAAGCAGGTTGCATTGCTTTTAACTTACGGAATTCAGATTCCGCTTTTTTACGTACGTGTTCAGGTAAATCGGCTTCTTCAAGACGACGCTCAATTTCAGCCACGTCATCTTCAGCACCGCCGTTCATGTCGGAAAGCTCGCGCTGAATCACCTTCATTTTTTCATTCAGGAAGTATTCGCGCTGGTTCTTCTCCATCTGGCGTTTTACCGAGTCATGCAAAGTTTGCTCAATCTGTTGTTCTTCAGATTGTTGCAACAAATAAGTCATGAGCTCAGTCAAATGTGCTTCAAAGTCATCCTGTTCCAGGAACTTTTGTTTGACATCGATGTTCAATGGCACACGAGTGGCCACGAAGAACAACAGTTGCAATAAATCATCGATTTTATTGGCAGCAGTAATCAATTCACGTGCATTACGTAATTTTGCTTCTGCATATTGTGCAAATAAAGTTCGCAGTTCTTGGACGCGTGTTTCTTGAGAGTCAGCTTCAATATTCACTGTCATTGGGCTAAGTGCATGTTCGGCTGATAAATATGCATCGTTGTCGATGATTTTGACCAGTTTCGAACGGTGTAAGCCCTCAATGAGTACTTTTATACAGTTTTCATCATTTTCATGATTCACAACTTGCATAATCTTCGCGACAGTACCGTATTGATATAAGTTGTCGTGATCAATTTCTTCTGTAAGAGAATCTTGTTGTGCAACTACAAATACCAGATTGTCACTGTTACGGGCCACGTCAACTGCATTGATCGATTTTTCACGACCTACAAATAACGCAATTTGCATGTGTGGATAAACCACCACATCTCGTAGCGCTAAAAGCGGTAATACGCTTGGAACCTGTGTAGTTAAGGTTTCTTGATTCATAATAATTTCAGACATGGGCACTCCTAATGAGTAACAACAGCGTTGCCATATTTTTATAGTGAAGTGTATTTTAAAAATTACAAGGGCAGGGCAAATGAAAATGTATAAAAAATGAGTAAATATGTGATTTTGAAGTATTCCTATTGGTCAAAAATACCAATTCAACGTTTAAAGTGCAGATATTTTGAAGGGGTCAGTAAGGCATCGAGGGGTTGATCCCAGACTTCACGAGGTAAACGCTGCTGAATCAGCTGAAAGTCATGCGCAAGACCAAGCCTATAGGGTTTATTCGGTGCACTGGCCAGGGTTTTGTCGTAAAAACCGCCGCCCATGCCAATACGGGTGCCGTAAATATCACAAGCCAGCAAAGGCATGATTAAAAAATCCAGAACCGAGACATGCAGGCCACGCTGCGCCATAGGCTCTTTCATGCCTAAAGGGTGATATGAAAATTGATTGTTTCTATATTGTTTTTGGCTAATTTGCACCCAGTGCAATTGCTGGTTCATGCTGCAAATCATGGGAAGATAAACTTCTTTACCCAGTTTGAAACAATATTCAATGATGTGTTGGGTATGGATTTCACCAAAGGCATTCAGATAGATGCCGATCTTTTTGGCTTGCTGAAAAGCCTTGATTCGAAGAAGTTGACTCAGTACCTGTTGCTGTGACTGTTTGTGTTGAAAGCTGGAAACGGCTCTGCGCTGATGTCGAAGTTGCTTGCGTAAAAATTTTAAATCCACTGACATCTGTTATAGGTTCCCCAAAATATATACATTTTCATCGTAAAAGCAGTTTAACTGTTTTTCAGCTCTTTCAAAATCGGGCAACAGCTTTCATTGGTGGTTTTACATTCATCTACCCAACTGCTTAAACGGGTTTTGAGTGCCTGCAATTCCTGAATCCTTTGATCAATTTTTTCCAGGCGTTGTTCAATGACATGTCTCACCTGTTCACGATCTTCGAGTTGAAGTTGCAGTAATTCCTGTATTTCACTGAGTTGCAAGCCTGCATCTTTACCTTTTTGAATAAAGCTTAAAGTTTCAATATCTTTGTCATTGTAATAACGGTAACTCTGCGTGGATTCAGGCACGCGCATTAAACCGATACGCTGATAATAACGAATGGTTTCAACATTGACATGACACTGTTTGGCCAGTTTTCCGATGGTGAGCATAAAATATCCTCAAATGACTTGACTCTGTACCTGGGTACAGACTTTATGCTAACACAATGAAAGAATAAAATAGGTGAGTCGGATGAATGAGCAACAAAAATCTTCCTGCTGTGCAAAACAGGATTCAGCTCTTGAATTAGTAACAGTTGATCCAGTCTGTGGAATGAATGTTTCGGAAAGTTCAGAACATTATTTTGAATTGGAGGGGAAAAAATATCTGTTCTGTAGTAATGGCTGCAAACAGAAATTTATCGACTCTCCTGAGCAATATCTTCAACAGCAAAACAAGCCAGCTTCCGGTTGTGGCTGTGCCAGTCGGGCAAAAACTGTTGCATCCTCAAGCTCATGTTGTGGCAGTCAAAAAGCTGAGTCACAACAGTATATTGATCCCGTCTGTGGCATGACCGTGACAGATTTGTCCAAGCCGCATAGCGAATATTTGGGACAAAGTTATTATTTTTGCGGTCAGGGCTGTTTAAACAAATTTCAGGCCAATCCAGAACAGTATTTAGAAAAAAATAAATCTAAAACCTCAGGCTGCGGTTGTGCATCTCAATTAAAAACAGATGAAAAAAAATCTTGCTGTAGTTCTCAAAATCAACAACCAGTAGTGCAATCATCAGGCTGTTGTGCGGGAAATAAAGCGCAAACCGCAGAGCAGGTGAGTGAAACAACTGTTGATCCCGTCTGTGGCATGCAGGTAAAAACAGATTCAAAATGGCACAGCCAGTTTGAATCAAAAGATTATTACTTCTGTTCAGAACGCTGTTTAACTACATTTAACCAGCAGCCTGAGCAATATCTGCAAACCAAGCAAACAGCATCCTCTTGTTGTGGTTCAACAGCAAAAGTCGCAGTTGAAGAAAAGAAATCCAGCTGCTGTGGCGGAACTCATCCTGCATCAGTACAGAGTTCAGAAATTGATCCTGTGTGCGGCATGTCGGTAGATACTTCAACCGATTTAAAAACAGAGTATCAGGCGAAAACTTACTATTTCTGTAATCCGTCCTGCCTGGAAAAGTTTAAAGGCGACCCTGAATTTTATTTGCTTCCAGCAGATCAGCGACCTGTACCGGAAGGCGCGGAGGATATGGATTATACCTGTCCGATGGACCCTGAAATTGTGCAGAAAGGGCCAGGAACCTGTCCAATCTGCGGTATGGCTTTGGAGCCGATGCAACCGACTTTAAATGATGCACCCAATCCTGAGCTGGTCGATTTCAGTCGCCGTTTCTGGATGACTTTACCTTTAACTCTAATTGTATTTGTGTTGGCGATGGGTTCGCATATTCATGCCTTTATTCCGCAGCATATTCAGCCGTGGATTGAACTGGTACTTTCTATTCCCGTCATTCTTTGGGCAGGCAAGCCATTTATAGAGCGTTGCTGGATTTCCTATAAAACCCGTAACCTGAACATGTGGAGCCTGATTGGTGTCGGGGTGCTGGCGGCATTTATTTACAGTGTCGTGGCAACGGTTTTTCCATCCCTGATTCCGATGCAGGCCAAAACCGGTCATGGGGTTGCCGTGTATTATGAAGCGGCCTGTATGATTGTGTCCTTGAGTTTGCTTGGGCAAATCATGGAGTTAAAAGCTCGTGCCAAAACTGCTGATGCCTTAAAATCACTGCTGAAACTGCAACCGCATACTGCAAAGCTGGTGCAGCATGATCAGGTAGTTGAGGTGGATATTGGCATGGTGAAACAGGGTGATATCTTGCAGATTTCTTCAGGTGATCAGATTCCACTCGATGGCATTGTGGTGGAAGGCAAAACCTATGTTGATGAAGCCATGATGACGGGTGAACCTGTTCCGGTGAAAAAAGAAGTTGATGACCGGGTGATTGGTGGGACGGTGAACCAGCAGGGCAGTATTCGTATTCAAACCACGGCAGTGGGTGCCAATACCACCTTGGCGAAAATGATTCAGACCGTGGCGGAAGCACAGCGTTCCAAAGCGCCGTTGCAAAAACTTGCCGATGTATTTGCCAAATATTTTGTGGTGATTGTTTTAGCGATTAGTGTGTTGACCTTTATGGCTTGGATGCTCTTTGGCAAAGCACAGTTTGATCTGGCGCTGATGTGTGCAGTGGCAGTACTCATTATTGCCTGTCCATGTGCTTTAGGGCTGGCAACGCCGATGTCAGTCATGGCCACCACAGGGCGGGCAGCGCAAAAAGGCGTGCTGTTTAAAGATGCTGAAGCGATTGAGGCTTTAAGCAAAGTCACCACTTTAATTGTTGATAAAACCGGAACCTTGACCGAAGGTAAACCGAGCCTGAAAGAGATTAAACTGCTTTCAGATACAGCCCAGCAAGCGCAAGTGGAACAATGGATTGCCTCGATTGAACAGTATTCAACCCATCCGATTGCACAGACTTTAACCAAGCTTATTCCGCATGAGCAACTGTTGAAAGTCATTGATTTTGAAGATGTCACCGGTTTTGGGGTGAAAGGTCAAATTGATGACCAGACCCTGTATGTGGGCAGTCAAAAGCTGATTGATCAATTGGGTTTGCAGCTGCCTGAACATGTTCAAGTGAAGCTGGATGCTCAACGTGAGAGCGGTAATGTGATTAGCTTTCTGGCTAATCAGCAGCAAGTTCTGGCTTATATCTCCATTCACGATGCGATTAAACACAATGCCCATCAGGTAATAAACCAGCTGATTGCTGATGGCATAGAAGTAGTCATGGCCACAGGTGACCATGAACAAAATGCAAAACTGGTCGCAGCAGAACTAGGAATTCAGCAAGTTTATGGCAACTGTACCCCGACTGAAAAATTAGACATCGTGAAAAAATATCAGGCTCAAGGAAAAGTTGTGGCCATGGCGGGAGATGGAATTAATGATGCGCCAGCACTTGCCCAAGCCAATGTGGGTGTGGCAATGGGCAATGGTACCGATATTGCCAAACAGACGGCACAAGTAACTTTGGTGAAAGGAGATATTCGCGGTGTGGCAGATGCCATTCACATGGCTAAATTAGGGGTGAAAAACATGAAGCAGAATCTGGCATTCTCTTTTGTGTATAACGGTTTAGGTGTGCCGGTCGCAGCAGGTATTTTTTATCCATTGACCGGGCTGTTGTTGACCCCGATGCTTGCGGCGGTTGCCATGTCGCTCAGTTCATTATCAGTAGTCATTAATGCTTTGCGACTACAAAAGTCTAAATAACTGAATGCCAGAAGTTAAGTGATATACCCAAGATGAAAATCTTGGGTATTTTTTTGCACAAAATATTGATGAATATAGCGGGGGATGAGATGAAATTTAAAAATGAAAATTTTTTAAAATAGATGAATAAGTATTGTAATAAATCACGCTTAGAATAATAAGAAAAAACACTCCGAAGATGCCGCTGCATGTCGTTACCCTGAACCCGAAGAAGTTCAAGGTGGACGCGACGCATACTTGCTGGGTTTCCCATTCGAAGATGGGCATACACTCTAAATATGCAGAACACAATCCGTAGATTTAAGTATCGGCAGGGATATAGACTCGCTGGCGAACACCTCAGAGATGAAGTAAGTATAACCAATAATGAGATATTGGCAAATCTTCAGTGTTCAGGAACTGTAAACTTAGTTTTCAACTGTCGATACTTTAGTCAATTTAAATGAAAATTAAACTAACTCATCCACTTCTTCTAAAATTGTCGTCAATAAGCGTTCACAGTGTGAGTATTCCTGCAAGGATTTGTTCATGGCCAGCACTTCCTGCATCAGTTCCAGTGCCACCATAATAATCAGCTTGCTGGGTTCAACCCGCGGTGCTTTACGACGAAAATCATCATATTTTTCATTTAATAATTCAGCAGCATGTTCCAGATCGGCTTTCTCGGTTTCCGTGGTTGCCAAGCGGAAATTATGACCCAGTACACGCAGTTCCACAGCAATTTGTTCACTCATGATTAAATATCCTCATTTGCATCGGCTGGGTGAGCAAGCTGTTGAATTTCTTGCGCATGCTGATCTTGAGCAGTACCTAAAATTGCAAGACGCTGAATAATGGCTTCAACTTTGGCTTTAGCATGTTCATTTTTTTGTAACAATCTTTCACGTTCCTGTTGCAAGCCCTGAATTTCCTGTTGAGCAACACGGTGATCATTTTGCATTTTTTCTTTAATGACACGTAATTCATTACGTTCAGCCAGAATTTCCTGAAAACGGTTTTTAAGATCGGTACAACTTTTCTCCAAACGGCTATAACGGTCGGCCAAAGATGCGGCATCTGTATTCAATTGCTTGAATTGGGACTGGGTTTCGCTTAATTGCTCGCTCAGATTATCTATTTCTTCTTGTTTTTGGGTGATAATGCCATTTTTTTGCACAATTTGGGCATGATGATGCTCGGCAGAATTTTCTTTTGCCGCGGTGAGTGCACTATTTTCACTTTCATAATGCGTAAGTCGCGTTTTTAAAACGCCAATATGCGCCTGTAGACGCTGTAATTCTTCTAACATATGGTAGTCGCACAGTATTGCAAACAAAGGTAATATATACGAAGTATAGAGATTGGATAAACGAATGCAAGACGATATTTCAGGTTGGTCGGAATGGCACCACAATTTTTCAAAAATTGAAGAGATTTCAAGCCCAAGTGAGTTACATGGACTACTTACGGGTATTGTTTGTGTTACTCAGGCACCGACAAGTGAGGAATGGCAACAAATTTTAGCCACGCTGGAAATCCCCGCATTGGACGAGCATATTTTAAATGTCTTAAGCGATGAAGCGGAAGATGTGGCACACGCGCTATCCGAAGATGAACTCGACTATCTTCCTTTACTTCCTGATGATGAACATGTGCTTGCAGACCGTGTACAAGCCTTGGCAGACTGGTGTGCCGGTGTGGTTCTGGGTTTTGGTTTGGCCTCAGGACATATCCGTCAAGATGAAATGGAACTGATCGAACATCTGCAAGATGTAGCAGCAGTCGAGTTTGATGCGTCGGATGATGACGAAGAAGGCGAAGAAAGCTATCAGGAACTTTACGAGTTTGTGCGCTTGATTCCTGTCAGCCTGTCTTTAGGTCGTAAAAAGGTAGAAGTGGCAGAAACCCCATTGTTGCAAAATATTCAGCCGCAGTTGCAAAAAAATAGCGCGACTACAGAAGCCAGCAGTGTAGTGGAAATGTTTACTCCACATCGTCCGAGCTAATTCGGGCGATTTTATTCAAGAACAGACCCTTTAAAAGTTATAACCTACTCATAAAAGACAAAAGTACACTTAATGATGAAACTGACTCAAGCAGATTTTCAGGAACGTCGTGACCGCCTGGCAGAAGAAATGGGTCCGCACAGTATTGCAATTATTGCCACCAGTCCGGTTGCTATGCGTAACCGCGATGCGGATTATAAATTCCGTGCAGACAGCAGCTTTTTCTATCTGACCGGCTTTGCAGAGCCTGAAGCAGTAGCCGTGATTGAGACTTTTGAATCGATTGATGAAGGTTATACCTATAGTCTGTTCTGCCGTGAACGTAACCGCGAGATGGAAATCTGGAACGGTTACCGTGCCGGTGTAGACGGTGCAGTGGATGATTACGAGGCGGATGAAGCCTACGCGATCGATCTGTTAGATGAAGAAATTATCGAGAAACTGCTCGATAAACAAAAATTGTTCTATCGGATTGGCCAGCAGGCCGATTTTGATGCCCGTGTAGCAAAATGGATTGCTCAGGCCAGTGGTGAATCACGCAAAGGTACTTCAGCACCTGCGCATGTGATTCAGCTGGACCGCATTCTGGATGAAATGCGTTTACACAAATCCGAAAAAGAAATTAAGTTGATGCAACTTGCGTCGAATATCAGTACTGAAGCGCATACCCGTGCCATGCAAACCGTGAAACCGGGCATGATGGAATACGCACTGGAAGCAGAATTGAATTATGTGTTCGGTAAAAATGGCTGCCTACCTTCCTACAACAGTATTGTTGGCGGGGGTAAAAATGGCTGTATCCTACATTATGTGGAAAATGACAAAGAGCTCAGAGATGGTGATTTGGTGCTGATTGATGCAGCATGTGAATATCAGCTATATGCCTCCGACATCACCCGTACTTTCCCGGTCAATGGCAAGTTTAGTCCTGAACAAAAAGCCTTGTATGAACTGGTTTTAAAAGCACAGCTTGCAGCGATTGATGTAGTACGTGTCGGCAATTCCTATAAAGAACCGCATAATGTTGCGGTGCGCATTCTGGTTCAGGGCTTGCTGGATTTAGGCCTTATGCAGGGTGATCTGGAAGAAATTATCGAAAAAGAAACTTTCCGTCAGTTCTATATGCATGGTACCGGTCACTGGCTGGGCATGGACGTACATGATGTTGGTTCATATAAAATTGATGGTGAATGGCGTACTTACGAAGACGGCATGGTGGTGACTGTTGAGCCAGGTCTGTACATTGCACCAGATGATGAAACTGTAGATGCAAAATGGCGTGGTATTGGCATTCGTATTGAAGATGATGTGGTTGCTACCGAAAATGGTCCACTGGTGCTCACCAAAGATGTGGTGAAAACGGTAGAAGATATTGAAGTGTTGATGGCTCAAGCAAAAGCAGCCTAAGCGAAAGTGTATGTTAAAAGCCGGTCGAAAGATCGGCTTTTTTATTGTTTTACATTTAAAACAAATTCCAAGATCTATTTCACGTGAACATGAGATTATTTTGAGCCTAAATATTATATTATAGCTTTTTAAATTTCCTACTTTCTGTCATTTCGAACATTATGGGCTGTGTTCATGCATAACATTCAATTTCACAACTTTGAGGAAGCAGGAAAACAAGTTCTTGAATATCTTCATGAAAATTTAGGTTTTGGCTTGTGGATGATCACTCGTGTAGAGGGTGAGAATTGGATTGTGTTACAAGCAGAAAATGAAAAATATAATGTTAAAGCGGGAAATTTTTTTCGTTGGGCTGATTCATTTTGCTACCATATGGTACAAGGCAAAACGCCAAATATCGCTCCATGTGTGAGTGATATTTCACTGTATGCGAACGCAGCTATTAATCAAAATTTATCGATTAAATCGTATATTGGTCAGGCTTTATTTAATGAAGATGGCTCTGTGTTTGGCACCATGTGCGCAATTGATACTGAAATTAAGCCAAACGATATTTTAAAAGATGCACCATTGGTGCAGCTACTCGGCAGTTTATTAAGCTCTATCCTGCAAGGTGAATTACGTGAAAATCAGCAACGTCGATTACGTGAACGTTTTGAAGTTGAAGCTTTAACTGATGGGCTAACAGGATTATTTAATCGCCGTGCCTGGGATCGTCTTGTTGAGTCAGAAGAAGGTCGATGTCGGCGTTTTGGTTTGCCAGCGACGATTTTTAGTATCGATTTAAATGACTTGAAACAAGTGAATGACCAATTTGGTCATGCACAGGGCGATCACCTTATTCAGAAGGCAGCAGAACTGTTGCTGAAAACCACTCGAAGCAATGATGTGGTTTCACGTTTAGGGGGTGATGAATTTGCTATTTTATGCCCTGAAATGTCGATGTTCGATGCGGAAGTTTTGTTTAAGCGTCTGATCAGTGTGTTTTTAGAGGAAAATATTCACGTTGCAATAGGCTATGCAACTCGACAATTAGATTCCGATTTACCTGGGGCATTTATTAAAGCTGATAAAAATATGTATGAACATAAGCGGCAAGTGAAGCTAGAAAACACGAACGTTTAGGTACTCATGCTGATATCAATAAATCTCAGTAAAAGCCGGTCAGTTGATCGGCTTTTTTACTTACGTTTATCGCCAATAATTCAAATAAAACTCACCAAGTTAAAAATTAGAACCTATAAAATGACACTAACTCAACACAGAAAATCGGTTTTTAGCATTAAAACAACATATTAACTCCAGTTTCGTTCTCATAATTTTGATCATTAAATATACAGTTGGAGAAATTTATGAAACTTAATACGATTGACTGGATTGCCTATGCTTTAGCGATTATTGGTGGCCTAAACTGGGGCTTAATTGGTGCATTCAACTTTGATTTGGTCGCTGCGATTTTTGGTGAAATGAGCACTCTATCTCGAATTGTTTATGTCCTGGTGGGTTTGTCTGCACTCTATTTAATCTATACAGGCACGAAATTAGGCAGAACAGTACATCATACTGACACACATACAAATATTGTGCGTTAACAGCCAAGGTTTGAATGTATAGATTAACTTGAATCTTGATGAAGTTGATTGTTGCGTCATTTATATCATCGGCTTATTTGCATGACTTAATTGTCCTAAACAAAAACGGAGCCTAAGCTCCGTTTTTTATGAGAATAAGTTGAGAACTATATGTTTTTCTGTGGGAAGCTTTAATTGATATTGAGCTTAGGAATCATTATTTCAACATATTTTGCTATGGTAGAAACTTTAAAATTATTCCTACAATTCGAGTAATAGTGAAAATTCCCCGTATGGCGAAAAGGTAGCAATGCATGAACATCTGTATAGCCGAATTTAGCCACACTTCCATATCATGAACAAGCAAAGTTCTAATTCATTATAAAAATGAAAATCTTTGATGTAATATAAAATCCATTACAGCTTATACGTATTTCGATTAAATCTCCTGAATTCGAATACCTGATAAAAAAAGGATGAAAGCATGCAGCAAGAAGTCATCATTGTTGGCGGCGGTATGGTCGGACTCAGTCTGGCTTTAATGTTGGCAAAGGCTAATATCGGGGTGAAGCTGCTCGAAGCCATCAAATACCCAAATTATGATGATGCCAATCTTGCACCTTATCACTCCAGTTTTGATGCACGAAACAGTGCCTTGTCACGACGTAGTGTACAGATTTATCAGGAATTGGGCTTATGGAATGCCTTGCAAGAACATGCCACCCCTATTTTAGAAGTGCATATTACCGAACAGGGCAGCTTTGGTAAGGCGCGTTTAAAAGCAGAACAGGAAAAAGTCGAAAGCTTTGGTCAGGTGATTGAAAATGCCTGGCTGGGCCGTGTACTACTGACTGAAGTACGTCAACAGCCTTTAATTGAATTGATTGATGGCGTACAGGTCACCTCACTGAAACAAGATTCTGATCAAGCTTTTATTGAAGCACAACGTGGCGAAGAAACATTATCTTTACAAGCAAAACTGCTGATCGCTGCCGATGGCCGTGACTCATTCTGCCGTAAAGCCCTAGGGATTGGTGCTTCAGAGCATGATTATGATCAGGTGGCGATTGTCACTACTGTGCAAACCTCAAAACCGCATAACCATGTTGGCTTTGAACGTTTTAGTCCACTTGGACCTTTAGCATTATTGCCATTACCGGGTGAATATCGCCGTTCGGTGGTCTGGCCGGTGAAAAAAGGTACAGAAGGGGAATGGTTAGGCGAAGAAAACGACCAGCACTTCTTAGATGCCTTACAGGAAACTTACGGTGACCGAGCCGGCAAATTCCAGAAAACGGGTCGTCGTTTTAGTTTCCCTTTATCACAAGTTTTAGCAGAAAAGCAGGCAGTTGGTCGTGTGGTGCTGATGGGCAATGCGGCGCATACCATTCACCCTGTAGCAGGTCAGGGCTTTAACCTGTGTATGCGTGATGCCTATGTCTTGGTGCGTTATTTAACTGAACAACTGGCACAAGCAGCCGACTTGGGTGATGCAGTCATGCTGCTGGAGTATGAAAAATCCCGTCTAACCGATCAACAACGGGTGATCAAGTTCTGTGACAGTGTGGTGCGTGGTTTTAGTAACCAGAATCCCATCCTGAAATTAATACGCAATACCGGACTGGTGGCTTTTGATACCATTCCAGGGATTAAGCCGCTGGTGGCCAACTATGCCATGGGGTTGAAAGCATGACACTTAATCAAAATAGTAAAGTTCGTGATGTAGTGATTGTGGGTGGCGGTCTGGTTGGTGGTCTGACTGCATTATTGCTTGCTCAAGGCGGCGTGCAGGCGACAGTACTGGATGCGGCTCCCATTCTAGATGCAGAAAAAACCAAGGCGATTGCCAATCCGCGTGTATTGGCATTAAGTCAGGCGACTATTCATTTACTAAAAACGGTCGGGGTGTGGGAAAAGCTAGCACGTCAGATGCCTTATAGTGGCATGCAGGTGTGGAATAAAAACGGCTACGGTGAAATCAATTTCGGTCAGGTATCTATAACAACACCAATGGCTGAACAGGCATTGGGTTCAATGGTCGAGCCGAGTATCCTCAATCTGGCGATTCAGCAACAAATGCTGCAGCAGCTTGAAGATTACCGCACTCAGGTTAAAGTGACAGCTATAGAGCAGGGTGTAGCAGGCATTTGGTATATCCATCTGGCGGATGGAACCCAGCTGAAAACCAAGCTGCTGATTGGTGCAGATGGTGCCAATTCTTTTGTCCGTGAACAAGCCTTTATTGATCTGGATATCCTCGATTATAAGCAGGCTGGCCTGACCTGCGCGATTCGTACAGCTCAGCCTCATCAGCATGTGGCCCGACAGATTTTTCTGGAAACGGGACCGTTGGCCTTTTTACCGATGGCCAGTTTAAAGCCGGAACAGGATGGCTATTGGCAATCGATTGTCTGGACATTACCAGACGATTATGCAGCAGAATATGCCGCTTTAAATGATGCCGATTTTACTGCGTTGCTCACGCGTGAAAGCCATCACATGCTGGGTGAGGTTGTAGAAGCAACGCCACGAGCGCAGTTTCCGCTTAAAGCACGTGCTGCACAGCAGTATGTCAAAGCCGGTTTAGCCTTGATTGGAGATGCTGCACATGTGATTCATCCGCTTGCCGGTCAGGGGGTGAATATTGGTTGCCTGGATGCCGCCATTTTATGTGATGCACTGCTGCATGATCTAAAACGTGGGGTATGGGCACATGAACAAACCTTGCATCGCTATGAGCATCGCCGTAAAGGTCAAAATGATGCCATGATGCACAGCATGTCTGCGATTGGATGGATGGAAACCACAGCGCTTTTCCCGGTGGTTTGGGCCCGAAATTTCGGCTTAAAACAGGTGGAACAACATGCGGCATTAAAAGATGCCTTTATGTCACAAGCCAATGGATTACAAACCTTAAAAGACACTTGTTATGCAGTTTGAGGTTGAACAACTGTTTTTTGTACAAATATTTATACAAGTTTACTTTTTTGATTAAAAAAGATACGATTTTTTTAAAATTGACCCTATGCGAAACGTGCAGAGATTGTTAAATTTCTTCCTAATTCGCAATCAATTTAAATTGGATTGATAGAAGTCATTGGTGGGGAGAAAGAAAGATGACAGATATGAATGACTACGATGATGTAGAAGAAACTGCAGTCGATGAAGATGAAGCAAAAGCTGCTGAAAAAGGTGCATCTGACAGTGATACAACTGCAACTGATGGTGATGTTGCCGAAGCTGAAACACTTACAGTGACTGCCAAACTGAAACAGCGTCAAGCTTTGGAAGATGAAGTTGCTGCTTTCCTTGCTCGTGGTGGTCGCATCACTGAAGTACCTGCAGATGAGTCAGCAAAAGATTAATTGAATCTTTTGCCGGGTTTTTCTACAGAATAAAAAAGCATCACTTTGGTGATGCTTTTTGTTTTGAACTGACAGCCGATCAGATTTTATTGCTGAGTTCCAAAGCACGTTGATAAGCCACTTTCTTTTTAATTCCGGTCAAGTCTGCGGCCAGTTGCGAAGCGGCCTTCACTGATAAGTCCTGTAATAAACGGCTCAACAACTGGTCCAGTTTTTCCTGTTCCAGATCTTTTTCTTCAGTTGCACCGCCAATCACCAGCACAATTTCACCTTTCTGCTGGTTGTGATCAGCTTCAATAAACTGCACCAGTTCTGCCAAAGTCATCTTTTTGATGGTTTCAAAGGTCTTGGTAATTTCACGCGCAAAACCCACAGGACGATCTGCACCAAACACCTGTGCCATATCTTTCACCGATTCCAGGATGCGATGCGGTGCTTCATAAAAAATCAGGGTTTGGGTTTCATCTTTCAACTTTTCTAACTGGCTAAGACGCTGGCTTTGGCGAGAAGGCAAGAAACCTTCAAAACTAAAACGGTCACTCGGTAAACCGACTGAACTCAGCGCGGCAATGGCTGCACATGCACCAGGCACCGGAACCACACGGATATTGTGTTGCTGAGCTGCACGAACCAGTTTAAAACCCGGATCGCTAATCAGCGGCGTTCCTGCATCACTAATCAGCGCCATGTTCTCGCCGTTTAGTAATCTTTGAATCAATACATCAATTTTATTGCTTTCATTATGTTCGTGACAGGCAGTAAGCGGAGTTGTAATATTAAAGTGCTTTAATAATTGAGCAGAAGTGCGCGTATCTTCTGCCGCGATGATACTTACAGACTTTAGAATATCAATAGCACGATAAGTAATGTCATCTAAGTGCCCAATTGGGGTCGCTACAACAAATAACTGAGCACTCATAAGGTTTCTCCAATGTTGAATAATAAAAAAATATTGATGAGCTTCATCCTGTATTGCATTTTGAATCACGCCCAAGCTGAAGTGCTGGTCATTTTACCCGAATCGGGACCTTTGGCGCGAGCCGGATTAAGTATCAAACAGGGTTTTATGAGTGCTTATCAGGCATCAGACCTGAAAACGCCAATTAGATTTGTAAACTCGGACAAAAAACAAATCGCGCAGTTGCTTAAACAAAATGTCAATAAAAAAACCCAACTGGTGATTGGACCCTTGGCACGTCAAGATGTGGAAGCTGTAATCAAGGCGCAGCCGAAGGTTCGGGTTTTGGCTCTGAATGAGGTGTCATCGCAGTTTGCCAATGTGGGACAATTCAGTTTGTCCAAGCAGGATGATGCGGTGGCGCTAGATCAGGTATTACAAAATGACCAGATCAAAGAGCTGTATGTTTTGCAGCAAAAGGATTCTGAAATTGACAATGAACTGTTTTTGATTTCTTTGCTTACCCAGACTGATTACCCGCTGAATTTAATTGAGGGAGCCCCGAAAAAATTAAATAAACAAACCGGTTTATTGTTACTGGGCAATAATAGCTGGCTAAATAAGCTGGTAAAGCTGCCACATAAAAACATCTATATCTTAGCTAATGCTATTGAACAAGATCAGGCATTACCCGTAGGGGTGAAGTTTTGTGATGCTCCGGCTTTATATGACACTGAATGGTCAGATGTCATGCAAGCCAATCAGCAAAACAGCGTTTCCATGGCCTATCAGCGACTGATCGCCTTTGGTGGTGATGCCTGGCATATTGCAAGCCAGTATTTGGTAGACCCCCATTTAAAAAGCCTACAGTTTCAGGGACGTACTGGCTTGATTCAAATCAATAATAACCTAATTCACCGGATTCCCCATTGTTATGAAAATACCAAAAAAGGGATCAGGGCATTGTGATGTCAAATCTTCCAGCGCATTTAAAATTGGGGCAATGGGCTGAACAGCAAGCGTTAAAGTTAGTAAGGGAGCACGGTTTTCAGTTGCTTGTGGCAAATTATCATTGTCGTTATGGGGAAATTGATTTAATTGTACATAAAGCTCAGGAACTGATTTTTGTCGAAGTTAAAGCGCGTTCAGTGACCCAATATGCTCAATCCTGTGAAAGCATTTCTTTTTCCAAACAACGCAAGATTATGAAATCGGCACTGTGTTTTTTGCATGCCTATCCAGAATATCAAACTTGTTATTGTCGTTTCGATGTGATTTGTTTTGATTTTTCTCAACAATTTGCAAAAACCATACAGCAAGATTTTTCCAAATTCACTTATGATCAACAATGGATTGAAAATGCTTTTACTTTTGATCAAGAGTTTATTAATCTTTGAACAAAATCATAGCGTAAATGCTGACATAAAATAGAATTTAAATTAACGATTAGGAGTCTTGCTGAGTGTTTAACCGTATTGCAATGACGTTACTGTGTGTAGCAAGTTTATCTGGTTGTGCAAGTTTTATCTCAAGTGGCACAGGGTCAGCCCCGGTAGGTACAGAAAGTGGCGCCCGTTCTCTTGGACAGGTATTTATTGATTCCTCTATAGAACGTACCGCTAAAATCAATTTATATAAATTAGACAGTCGCTTTAAACAATCTCGCGTTAATATTGAAAGTTTTCATGGCAATGTATTATTAACCGGTCAAGTGCCTGATGCACACTTAAAGCAGTTGGCTGAAGATAATGTCCGTGCCATGAGTGATGTGAAGACCGTGCATAATTACATTACTGTCGGTAACCAGATTGGTTATGGCACCATCATGCAAGATACCACCGTGACTGCGAATACCCGCGGCCTGATTATGAAAGCCGTAGTGGTATCTGACAGTAAAGTACGCATTCACACCGAAGATGGTGTTTTATATGTGATGGGGCGTTTAAATACCGCAGAAATTAATGATCTGAACCAAGTGCTGCAGCAAGTTGGCAATGTCACTAAAATCATTACCCTGATTGATAATATTGAACAGTCTAGAGCAGTGACTTCAAGCTTGAGTAGTGCGCTTGTGAATGCACAACCGGTGGAACAGACACCAGTGGCCATTGATCCCGATCAAGCAGAGCCAACCTATGCTCAATAAGGTTGTACAAGCAGTTAGAAAGGAAATCCAGCAAAAGGTCGAAAAAGCGAAAATACTCTACAAAGATTTTCGCCTTTACGATTTTGGCAGTTATGCCCTTAACCGTTTAACCCCACGCAAAGGTTATACGCTGCATGAAAATATTGCTTATGGCTTAAAAGCACGTCAGCGTTTTGATATTTTCTCCGCTGCATCTCCGCTTGAGCAGCGGCCTTTAATCGTGTTTGTCCACGGTGGGGCATGGTTGCACGGTGATAAAAAAGATTATCGTTTTGTTGGTGAAGCCTTTGCCAAAGAAGGTTATGACGTTGCGGTGATTAACTATCATCTTGCACCAGAACATGTGTTTCCAAGTTATATTGATGACCTGAGTCTGGCGCTGAATTATTTGACTCAGCATCAATCCAGATTGAATATTCGGACTGAAAAAATAGTACTGATGGGGCATTCAGCCGGTGCATTTAATATCATGTCGGCCTTGTATCATCCCCATCCTTATAGTCTGCAATGCCGTTCTCAGATTCGTGCCATTATTGGTTTGTCGGGACCCTATCATTTTGATTATAAAGATGATCCGCTATGTGCAGAGGCCTTTGACCAGAGTGTGCCTTATCAGCAGGTGATGCCTTACTATTTTATTGAATCCAATCAGGTGCGGCATTACCTGTTTTTGGCTTCCAATGATCAAGTTGTAGGGCATAGTAATTCGCAGGATTTGCACCGTATTTTGCAGGAAAAGGGCAATCATAGCCAAATGATTACCATTCCCGGAACAGGACATGTGTCTATTATGGGTTCGGTATCGAGTCTGTTTAGCCGTTATTTTCAGACCAAGAAACAAATTTTGGCGGTTCTGGATGAAGCTTTAAAACCCTAGTTTACAGCCATTCACGGGTGTCATCTGCTACGGGATGACCTTCGGTAATGTGTTTAATCATGGCGTAGGCAATACTGCCTTTAAATGGAATTTCAGGCAGTTGATCCATTTTAAAGAATTGCGCATCGCTAATTTCTGCTTCTTGAAGCTTGATTTCTCCAGAAGCATATTCAGCACGGAAGGCTAGCATCAAGTTACTTGGGAAAGGCCAGGGCTGGCTGGCAAGATATTGCACATTTTTTACTTTTAAACCGACTTCTTCCATTGTTTCACGGCGTACTGCTTCTTCTAAAGTTTCCCCGACTTCAACAAAACCGGCAATCAGGCCGTACATATTGCTTTTGTTGTTGGCATTTTTAGCCAGCAGAATTTCATCTTGACCGCGGGTAATGATGGTGATGACGCAGGGTTGTACCCGTGGATATTGATGATAACCACATGCTGGGCAAACCATGGCATATTCAGTTGCATGGGCTTCAGTTGGATGTCCACAATGACTACAGAACTTGTGGTTGCGGCGCCATTCTAACAGCTGGATGGCACGACTGGCGGTTTCAAACTGTTGGGTATCCCACAAGGTTAACAATTGACGGATAGGAACCAGTTGCAAGCCTGCAGGAATAGGTTCGTTTTCATGAAGATCACGGGCAATCACTTGATCACCCGTGCTGAAGTGAAGGTCACTTGCTAAACGTTCTACCCGAGGGAGCTGAAAGTTTTCATCGACTAGAAGTTGATGTTGATGAAAGATATAAGCAAGTGACAATTCAGACATTAGGCAACAGTTTTCAGTTTTTCGCTACTTTGCAATGCTACATCAAACATGGACTGCAGGACAGGCTGTTTTGATTTTAAATTGTCAATCAGCATGTCGGCACTGGCTAAAGTATCGAGGGTGTGGTTGATTTGTTCAGCAGTAATCGTTGCAGCATTTTCAATTTGCTGTTGAATAAAGGTTGCAGCCGTATTCAATGAAGTTCGACCCGATTCTGCATTTAAGAACAGCAGAGCACCGCCAATTTCACGTAATTGAGTAGGAATATTTTCAAGTGCAGCCAGATTTTGATCTTGCAGATACTGCATCAAGATTTGACTAGAAAGGTCAATCACAGCTCTAGTTTCGTTTAATAAAGCTTCATGTGCTTCATCTAAACGGTCTAAAGAAATGTTCATATTATTTACACGAAGTTGTAAACGGCTTGAGGTGTAATGGCGTTCCAGAACCCCAATCGAGTTCATTGCTGACAAAATGCAATTCATCAACTGCTGTGCAAAATTTTCATCTTTTAAAATATCACCTTGGCTGAGTGATGCAGCCTGACGCGATAAATCCTTATATGCTTCATTCAGGTTCAATACTTTAAAGATATTGGCCAGACTGATTAATTGCGCTTGTAGTTGCTGCGTTTTCTCGGCTGTCATATTTTGATAGTTAAATTCAATATCATTACGAATTTGTTCCATTTCAGCACTCACCAATTCACTGATGGTATGCATGGTATCAAAATCAGGGCCATAGAGATGTCGGCTGAACACCTGCAATTGTGTATCCGTTAAGTGATCTTCACCAATATTCAGCTGGCTACGGATATGTTGAGCCGTCTCATCTTCCTGGCTAATACATAGGCTTAAAATATTGGCTAGATCAGATAGGTTGGGCTTGAAGCGATCTGGCGCGCTGAAATATTGGGCCATATTGCGTTCAATGCTGACCAGGGTGCGTAAACGTGCATCATTGATCAATAAATGGTTCACCTGATTAAATGCAACATGCACCAGATTCCAGTATTGTTTGCTTAGCGTATTTTCTGCCAGACCTGCCAAATAGGCACCGACCAGTTTGATCGCTTGCAGATCTAATTCAGTTTCTTCCTGTTTAATCAGCTTGTTTAAAGAGAGTTTGTACAGGCGATGTACATATTGCGACTTTTCCAGGCTTGGTGCTTGAGGCAGCTTAAAATCAGGAGTAATACAGTCCAGTAAAGGCTCAATATGCTGACCTTCATGGCTAAGAGGTTTGCCCAGCACGATTTCTAGACGGTTTAAGGTATCCAGTAAAAATTGTGGAATTTTCACTTCGCGCAAGCAAATAAATTCGATGTAGCGTTTTAACATGGTGGTGCCTTCGCTTAAGGCAATCACTTCCTGGGTGTTAATTTGAGCAGGATTCCCCATGATCTTGCGCATTAACTCTGCAGAATATTGAGCAATTTTAGCCAGGCTTTGCATGTCAATGAGGGCAAGAACCTGGGCACACTGTTCAAACTGATTCAGTGCATCGTCAATACCAAAGGGTAAAGTGTGGTCTTCTGCCAAGGTGCTAACCGCTGATTCAACTAATTTAATTGAGTTATCAACCTCATTTTTTATTATCAGCAATGCAGTCGGGTCAAAATGAATAGAGGTTTGGTAAGAAGACATGGATCTGCACCTTTCCTAGTGTTTTATCTGTTTATGAGTAGCCCGTTCAAGGCCAAACTTCTTTGAGTTTAACTATAACGTAACTGTTAAACGTTTAAATACAAAAAACCACTAGAAATGTAGATTTTATTTTGCAAAAAGACAAGCTGTTCCATGTTTTTCTGCAAATTGTTTGACCCAATTCTCATGTGCATGCAGTTCTTCAGCTGAAGGTAAAATCACAGGCAGGTCTATTTGCACAGTGGTACGGGCAGTTTGGCCTTGTTGTTGCTCGGCTTCAGTCAGGGTATCCATATCAAAGGAAACCTGACCACCGGTCATGGCCAGATAGACATCCGATAAAATTTCGGCATCCAGTAACGCACCGTGGAAAGTACGGTCACGTTGCGGAATTTCATAACGGCGTACCAAAGCATCCAGGGAGTTTTTTTGTCCCGGGTGCTTGCTCTTGGCCATAGCCAAGGTATCGGTTACTGCACATACTTCCGATAATGCAACAAAGCCTGCGCGCTTGAACTCCATATCAAGGAAGTTCATATCGAAGGTGGCGTTATGCGCGATAATTTCTGCGCCTTTTAAATAGTCAAACAGCACATTAGCAATCTCTGCGTAAAGCGGTTTGTCTTTCAGGAACTCATCTGAAATACCGTGAATATTTTCAGATTCGCCAACAGGTTTTTGCGGATTGATATAAATATGAATGGAGCTGCCGGTCAGTTTGCGGTTGACCATTTCAATCGCCCCGACCTCAATAATCCGGTCCGTGTCCTGAAAATAGAAACCGGTGGTTTCAGTATCCAGAATCAGTTGACGTGGACCATGAACTTCCTTGGTTCGTGGGGTAATCACGATATGCGGGTGTAGTGGTTTATCCGAAGCAGGTGTTGCGCTTGCTAAAATAGGTTCTGGAACTTCCGCTAGTTGTTGCAAGCTATCTGCCTGATGGTTTTCCTGTTCCGTATTTTCTAAAGCCTGACTGTCTAAGCTTGGATTTTCTAAAGCATCGTTTTCTAAAGCTGCATTCTCCAAAACTTCGCTGTCATCTTGCAGCTCGGCTTCGATCAGGTCGAAACCAAAAGGATCGTCTAATAACCAGTCCTTTTCAGCTTTTTTTTTATCCAGCATATCCACTTGTTCTAAGTTGGTTTCGGCAGATGCTAAGGGATTTTTCATAATCTTTAAGGTTTGATCGGCACCCTGATTGGCCAGCTGATCGGCCATTTCGTTGCCTGGATGTCCGGCATGACCTTTAATCCAGTTCCACTCAATGTCGCGACCCTGACAAGTCGCATCCAGTAATTTCCACAGATCCGGATTTTTGACATCTTTCCAGTTTTTCTTTTTCCAGCCGTGAATCCATTCGGTAATGCCTTGTTTGACATATTTGGAATCGGTCCAGATGATCAGTTTGGCATTTGGAGGACAAAATTTAATGCCTTCAATTGCCGCGGTAAGTTCCATGCGGTTATTGGTGGTTTCTGCTTCGCCACCATAAATTTTATGCTTTTCTGATTCGGTAATGATATATGCACCCCAACCGCCTAAACCAGGATTGCCACGACAAGCGCCATCGACATAGAGAGTGATTGTTTGAGTCATATAAACCAAATCCGAACGCTAAAATAAGAGTCAAGTTAAACCAAGTGATTGGCATATTGTATAACGCAATTCCACCTTAAAAGTGTATTACATGGTTATTTTTTAAATTCTTGTAACATTTATAGTGAAATCGCGCTAAATTAATCGCTTGTGTCTACCCCATGCTTCACTACAATGGCAGATCTAAAAAATAAATTTTATACGAGTTGTTTGGATTTTTTTATGTATAAACCAACCGCGATTTTGTGGCAGCCTACATTACCCAATTTTTTAAAAATAACTGTACTGGGTTCAGCTTTAGCTGCTTTGGGACTGACAGGATGTTCCTCAAGTCAGAGTGTAACACATGGCTCAAAATCGAAAATGGTGGGTTCATCCGGATATCTGGATGCCGACAGCTTGGATTCATTGGAAGATTTATTGTCTGCAACAGATATGAGTGCGGTAGAAGGTGACCGCTTGCTGATCTTGAAACATGGTGATGTGTGGAAACGTATGACCGTGGGTTTCAAGATGGATCAGAGCCATTGGGATACGCGTATTGAAGCTCAGCGCGGCTGGTTTGTTTCTCGACAGCCTTATCTGGACCGTTTAAGTGCCCGTGCATCTCGTTATCTTTATCATACCGTGAAAGAAGCGGAACGTCGTGGTTTGCCGACAGAGCTGGCTTTATTGCCGATTATTGAAAGTTCATATGACCCTGCAGCGACCAGTAGTGCAGCAGCAGCCGGGATGTGGCAATTTATTCCAAGTACCGGACGTATTTACGGTTTAAGACAAACCAGTTTGTATGATGGCCGCCGTGATGTGGTGGAATCGACCCGTGCAGCCTATGAGTTTTTAGGCGGCTTATATAACCAGTTTGGGTCATGGGAACTGGCTTTGGCGGCGTACAATGCAGGCCCGGGACGTATCCAGCAAGCCATTAACCGAAATAAAGCGGCAGGTCTGCCTACGGATTACTGGTCACTGAAACTGCCTCAGGAAACCATGAACTATGTGCCACGTTTCCTGGCGGTGGCGCAAATTATTAAGAATCCGAATGCCTATGGGGTGTCTCTACCACCGATTGCTAACCGTCCGCACTTTAGGGAAGTGTCGGTGGGGCCGGTGAGTTTAAATGAAGTGGCATCGGTGACTGGTTTAAGCCGTGCCGAGCTATATCAGTTGAATCCAGGGCATCGTGGGGACTGGGTCGATGAGCAAAGCCCGATGAAGATTATTATTCCAGCCGATTTAAGCCCTGCTATTGATGCCCGACTTAAAAAGCTCTCGCCAAATTCGGGTACGCTATGGGCCAGCACTGCAAAACCTTTTACCCCGGAAAGAAGCAATCCACCTGAGTTAAATACTCAAGTGATTAATCCGGTAAAAACAGCTCCACCGGCATTAACCGCAAGCACCACCAAAACCTCTCAGCCGGTCAGCAGTACGTCGATTAAAGCAGTAAACCCTGTAACGGTAACCAAGCCTTCGACCACAACCCGTATGGCTACGCCTCAAGGGTCTGATGCCTTGGCATCTTTTGCTGCAAATAGTGATATTCCAAGTGCACCACGTATTCCTGTTGCGGTGAGTCAGGTGGCCAATGTCAAGCTAGTGACTGTAGAGCCACCATTGTCTGCGGCTGAGCGTGAGCAAATTATGGCGGCCGTGAAAGCAGACGGTGAAAATAAAACGGTAGAACAGGTGCTTCAGCCTGTGGCAAGTAAAGCTGAACAGGAAAAAGTGGTGGCAGAAATTAAAGCCATTGCACCGAAAGGCACCGAAATTGTCGATCCATTTGACGGCAAAATTAAGTTAACTGCCATTCAAACTAGCTTGTCAGTGGCTGAGCAGCAAGGTAAGGAGTTAACCAAAGGGTTTGCTTATCCAAAAGGTGTTGCGGAAAATACCAAGCCTGATTCAGATGAAGCTAAACGTAACCAAGGTAAAAATTACGTTAAGACAGATACTGAAATTGTAGTGGTTGCACCGAAAGGAAAACGCAGTACTTATACCGTTCAACAGGGCGATACTTTAGCCGTCATTGCCATGAAAAATGGCCTGAACTGGCGCGATGTAGCCAAATGGAACCAGATTGATCCAAACTCTCCGCTGTACGTGGGAACCAGCATTTATTTATACGATGCCAAACCACAAAGTACAGAGACTTCAGGCAGCAAGTCTAAAGCACAGCCGGAAACTTATGTGGTTCAAGCCAATGATAGTCTGACCGGGGTGGCTAGCCAATTTGGCCTATCGGTCAAACAATTGGCAGAGTACAATAATTTGTCGGTCAGCAGTGGTTTGCGGGTTGGGCAAAAATTATCGTTAAAAGAAACTGCGCAAAGTAATTCCGATACTGCTGAAACCAAGACTAATAATTCAAAATCCACTGCCAAAGTGAAGACCAAACCTTATGTGGTTAAGCGTGGTGAATATCTCAAACTGATTGCTGACCGTTATGCCTTGTCCAATCAGGAGTTGGCTGATTTAACCAGCGGGTTAACTGCAGGCAGTAGCTTAATGGTGGGACAAAAAATTAATGTACCCTTACATGAAGTGGCCAATAAGCCAGAAGAAAAAGCGAGTCTAGTTAAAATAGATCCGGTAGTCATTGAGCCATCTTATAAAACGGAAAATTATCAGGTGCAACGTGGCGATACCCTGTCGAGCATTGCAGCTAAATCGAAAATTTCCTTAACCGAATTGGCACAGCTGAATAAATTATCCAACAACAGTGGCGTCCGGGTAGGTCAAACCCTTAAAATTCCTGCAAGTTCAACTGTTCCGGAGAGTTATACCGTGCAATCCGGGGATAGTCTGTCGGCCATTTCTGCCAAATATAATTTAGGCATGGATTATATTGCCAATATTAACGGGATTAACCGCAATACGGGTTTACGCGTGGGGCAGCGTTTAAAACTCAGCGGTGAAGAACCCATCGCAGCAGCTAACAAAGTAGAAGTCAAAGTTGAAAAAGTCAGCTTTGAAAAGAGCGATAGCCATGTGGTGAAACCGGGTGAAACATTAAGCAGCATTGCGAAAAAATACCATTTACAGCTGGATTATTTATCAGCGTTAAATGGTTTAACCCGCAATTCCAGCGTACGTATCGGGCAACGCTTAAAAATCGAGGGTGATTTGCCCCAGCTTGAAACTAAGGCGGAAGCAGCGGTAACAAAAGCAGTGAAATCATCGAAAAGTACCGATGCGTATACCGTGAAAGCGGGCGAGTCTTTAAATGCGATTGCTAGTCGGACAGGGGTATCGGTTGCTGAATTGGCGGCGATGAATGATTTGAATGCCCGTGCCGGTTTACGCGTGGGGCAGCAGATTGTTATTCCTAAAACTGTGGTTGAATATAAAATCAAACGCGGTGACACTTTGATCGGTTTGGCTAACCGTTATGGATTAGATAAAGATAAACTGGCGGAAATGAATGCGATCAAACCAGATACCCAATTGCGTATTGGTGAAGTGATTAAAGTTCCAAACTTATAATAATGCAAAGACAGGGAGTCATTTAGATGTCATTTGCTATCGCAAAACGCTTGAGTTTTGCCTGTGGGATGAGTCTGTTGACTCAAGGGCTGTGGGCTGCTGTGCAGACTACGCCCTACATTGCAGTACATAGCCAGCCGAAATATGCTGGCTTGTTAGTCATGCCTTATGCCAATGCCCGAGCGTCTAAGGGCGGTTATTTAAGTACAGCCAGCAATGGTACTTTTGACAATCTAAACAGTATGAATGGCAAAGGCAGCTCAACGGACGGGGTGGAATATCTGTTTGATTCGCTGATGTCGAATTCGCTGGATGAGCCGGGGGTAATGTATCCCTTGCTGGCCGAAAAAGTAACGTATGATCCTGATCAAACCAAATACGTTATTTTTCATCTCAATCCCAAAGCGCGTTTTAGTGATGGCAGTGAAGTGACTGCACAAGACGTCAAATTCAGTTTTGATACCTATAAAACCAAGTCTAATCCGGGACTGCAAATGTATCTGGCCGATTTGGATAAAACTGATGTGTTGTCCAAATATGCGATCAAGATGAGTTTTAAGTCTGGCAATAATTCGGAAATGCCGCTGATTCTGGCACAAATGCCGATCTATTCCAAAAAAGATTGGCAGCATAAGGATTTTACCCGGGTCACCATGCAACCGATTTTGGGTTCAGGACCGTATTTGATTGACCGTATAGATGCCGGGCGTAGCATCAGCTATAAACGCAACCCCAAGTATTGGGGCAAAGACCTGGCGGTCAATCAGGGGCGTTATAATTTTGACCGTTTGAAGTATGTCTACTACCGTAATTTAGATATTGCTTTTGAAGGTTTTAAGTCGGGCCAATATACCCTGCATGAAGAATTTACCGCGCGTAAATGGGTGACTGAATATTATTTTCCTGCGGTCAAAGCAGGCATGGTGGTGAAATACAGGTTCCAGCATCATAATCCCATTCCAACGCAAAGTTTTGTGTTTAATACCCGCCGTGCGCCTTTTCAAGATATTAAATTTCGTCAGGCCATCAGTTATGCTTACGATTTTGAATGGCAAAATAAGGCCTTGTTTTATGGCCAGTATCAAAGGCTGCAAAGTTATTTTGCCAACAGTGAACTGGAAGCCAAAGGCACGCCAAACCATGCAGAGCTGGCAATTTTAAAACCCTATTTAGCCAAACTGAATCCCATTCAGCGGCAGGGTGTGTTGAAGAATTGGAAATATCCAGTGTCGGATGCCAGCGGGTTTAACCGCAATAATCTGCTCACGGCACGTCAGCTACTCATAAAAGCTGGTTATACCTTTAAAAATGGCCATTTGCTCGATACCCAAGGCAAGCCGATCCGGATTGAATTTCTGATTCATCAGGATGGTTTGCAGCGCACCTTAATGCCCTTTATCCGCAATATGAAACGTTTGGGAGTGGAAGTTGCGATTCGCCATGTGGATGTGCCGCAATATATCGAGCGTATGCGCAGCAAGGATTTTGACATGACCACCAACGTGATGCCGCAGTCGCTCAATCCGGGCAATGAGCAGGCACAGTTCTGGGGCAGTGCATCGGCAGATCAGCCGGGTAATTACAACTATGCAGGCATTAAAAATCCGGTGATTGATGAGGTCGTTCAGCAGGTTATCCATGCGCCGAATCGTGAGCAACTGGTACTTAGAACCAGAGTGCTGGATCGCCTGTTACGTGCCGGTTATTATCAGATTCCGACCTATGGTAAGGGAGAAAACTGGTTTGCCTACTGGAACATGTATCATCAGCCTAAGGTAAAACCCAAGCTTTCATCTGGTATTGACTATTGGTGGAGCGATGCCGAACAAGCGAAAAAAGTCACTCAATATTTACGTCAGAAATAAACAATAAGTCATAACGCAGGCACAAGGAACACTGTTTCGATGGGCATATATATACTAAAAAGACTGCTGCTGATTATTCCCACGCTGTTTTTCATTTTATTGATTAACTTTGTGGTGATTCAAATTGCACCCGGCGGGCCAGTCGAACAGGCGATTCAACAGGCGGAAACGTTTCAGGGCCTTGGTGCTACCGGGGGTGAAACAGCAAATGCCAAAAGTAATTATCAGGGTGCCAAAGGTTTAAGCGCAGAAATGGTAGAAAAGATTAAGGCCCAATATGGTTTTGATCAGCCTGCGCATATCCGCTTCTGGAACATGTTAAAAAGTTATGCCCATTTTGATTTTGGCAGCAGTTTTTTTAAAGATAAACCTGTGACTCAATTGCTCCGGGAAAAAATGCCGGTATCGCTGTCTTTGGGTCTATGGAGCACTTTGCTGATTTATCTGGTGTCTATTCCTTTGGGGATTAAAAAAGCCCGTCAGCATGGCATGCTGTTTGATAAATCTACTTCGCTATTACTCGCGATTGGCTATGCAGTACCTTCTTTTGTTTTTGCAGTATTGCTGATTGTCTTCTTTGCCGGGGGATCATATTTTCAATGGTTTCCACTACAGGGGCTAGTCTCGGAAAATTTTCACAGCCTAAGCTGGCTGGGCAAAATCAAAGACTATTTCTGGCATATGACTTTGCCTTTGCTGGCCATGGTGATTGGTGGTTTTGCCGGGCTGACCTATCTGACCAAATATTCCTTTATGGAAGAATTAAACAAGCAGTATGTACTGGCGGCACGATCCAAAGGACTCACTGAATCACGGGTGCTCTATGGTCATGTGTTTCGTAATGCCATGCTGATTGTGATTGCCGGTTTGCCTGAAGCGCTGATTGGCATTTTCTTTGTCGGCAACCTGTTTATTGAAATCATTTTCAATCTGGACGGTTTGGGACTGCTCGGGTTTGAAGCCATTCAACAGCGCGATTATCCGGTAATTTTCGGCACCTTGTTCCTGTTTACCTTGCTGGGCCTAATTTTACGACTGATCAGTGATGTGCTGTATCAGGTGATTGATCCGCGGATTAATTTTGATTCGCGAGGTGCTGAATAATGTCACCTTTAATGCAGGCGCGTTTCAAGCGCTTTCAGGAGAATCGGCTCGGCTTTGCTTGCCTGATTGTGTTTGCCATTATTTTTGTATTGTCGCTGGCTTCAGAGTTGATTGCCAACGATAAACCGCTGTTGGTGAGCTATGATCATTCACTGTATGTGCCGGTATTAAAGTCTTATCCAGAAACGACTTTTGGCGGGGTATTTGAAACCGAAGCCGATTATAAAGATCCTGCGGTGCAACAACTGATCAATGCAAAAGGCTGGGCAGTCTGGCCGCTGATTAAATACTCCTATCAAACACCTAACTTGGAACTGTCAGTTCCTGTGCCTTCCGCACCGACTTCACAAAACTGGCTAGGCACCGATGATCAGGGCCGTGATGTATTGGCGCGTATACTCTATGGCTTGCGCGTATCGCTGCTGTTTGGATTTGCTTTGACCTTTGCTTCAGCATTGCTCGGAATCTCTGTAGGGGCGATTCAGGGCTATTACGGTGGATGGATTGATCTACTGGGGCAGCGCATTCTGGAGGTATGGGGTGGTTTGCCGATGTTATTCATGGTGATGATTTTGGTCAGCATGTTTACGCCCAATGTGTATTGGCTATTTCTGATTATGCTGTTATTTGGCTGGACTACCCTGGTGGGTTTGGTGCGGGCCGAGTTTTTAAAGGCACGTAACCTGGATTATGTGCGTGCTGCACGCAGTCTGGGAGTCACAGACCGGACCATTATGCTGCGCCATATCTTGCCGAATGCCATGAGTTCCAGCCTGTCGCAGCTCCCTTTTATGCTGACGGCAAATATTACCGCACTGACGGCATTGGACTTCTTGGGCTACGGCTTGCCACCGGATGCAGCCTCTTTGGGTGAATTATTATTGCAGGGTAAATCCAACCTGAATTCACCGTGGCTGGCGTTGTCTGGCTTCTTTAGCTTGGCCATCGTCCTATCTTTATTGATTTATATTGGGGAGGCGACACGCGATGCATTCGATCCAAGACGCCAATAATCCGCCAGCTCTGCTCAGCGTTCAGCATTTAAATATTCAGCATGCAGATCACCTGCTGGTAGCTGACCTGAATTTTCAGCTGCATGCTGGTGAAACCATTGCCTTAGTCGGTGAAAGTGGTTCGGGCAAATCGATTAGCAGTCTGGCTTTGCTGGGACTGTTGCCGAGTACTTTAAAGATTCAAGGTCAGGCTTGGCTGGGGCAGAAAAATCTATTGGCGCTGAAAACTGAACAGCTGCGCCAAATTCGTGGCCAGAAAATTGCCATTATTTTTCAGGAACCGATGACCGCTTTAAATCCCTTGCATCGGGTAGAAAAAATCATTGGTGAAACCTTATTGCTGCAAGGCTGGTCTAAACAGAAGACCCGGGCACGCATGATTGAATTGCTCAAGGATGTAGGGATTCCCGATCCGGAAGATAAATTGCGCCGTTATCCGCATGAGCTTTCCGGCGGGCAGCGTCAACGCGTGATGATCGCCATGGCCTTGGCGCTAGATCCGGATATTTTAATTGCGGATGAACCGACCACAGCTCTGGATGTAACGCTACAGGCACAGATTTTAAAACTGTTGAAATCTTTACAGCAAAGCCGAAATATGGCGATGATCCTGATTAGTCATGATCTCAATCTGGTACGTCGCTATGCCGATCAGGTCATTGTGATGAACAAAGGTGTAGTGGAAGAACAGGGCAGTGTTACTGAAATCTTTAAACATCCGAAACAAGCTTATACCCGTGATTTGCTCAATCATGATTTTGGTGAAGCGTTGCACATTACAGAGGCTGAAAATTTATTAACTTTAAATCATGTTGCGGTGAAGTTTCCGATCAAGCAGGGATTGCTCAACCGGGTCAAAGATTACTTTGTCGCGGTAGAACCTTTGGACTTGCAGTTAATGCAAGGCGAATCGATTGGCATTGTCGGCGAAAGCGGGTCCGGTAAAAGCTCGCTGGCTTTGGCGATTACCCGCCTGATTAAAAGTGATGGTGAAATTGTGCTGCTCGGCACTGATATAAACCAGTGCAATGAAAAGCAGTTACGGCCTTTACGTGCTGATTTCCAGATAGTCTTTCAAGATCCGTTTAGCAGTTTAAATCCACGTCTGAATGTGGAGCAAACCATTGGGGAAGGTCTGGGCTTAAAAAAATTCTCTGCCATGGAAATATCGCAGCGCATTGATGAAGCACTGGAAAAAGTAGAATTACCGCTGAGCTTTAGAACACGTTATCCGCATGAATTATCCGGCGGTCAGCGTCAGCGTGTGGCCTTGGCCAGAGCACTGGTACTACGTCCTAAACTGCTGATTTTGGATGAACCGACTTCGGCACTGGATCGTACCACCCAGCGCGCAATTGTGAAATTGCTCAGACGTTTACAGCAGGAACATCAGATCAGCTATTTATTTATCAGCCATGATCTGCAAGTGGTAAAAGCACTGTGTCAGAAAGTTTTGGTGCTACGTCATGCACAGGTAATGGAATTTCAAAGCACTGAACAATTATTTTTAAATCCGCAAACTGAATATACCCAGCAACTTATAGAGGCGAGTCAGTATGTTTAAATTTACTGACACGTCATATTGTCAGAATGGTCATTGACGGATTGCAGAATACGTTTAGGGTATTAAAGCTAAATAAATACAAATAAATCAGGATTGAGATATGAGCCATCTAGCTGAAGCAACCAGCATTCGAAATACCACTTTTAAAAATAGAATTATCAAAGCTGCGATGAGTGAGGCTTTGGCAAATGATGCGGGTCAGCCCAGCCAGTTGCATTTCAATCTGTATGAAGCTTGGGCCAAAGGTGGTTTGGGCTGTGCCATTACCGGAAATGTGATGGTGGATTTTCGTGCCAAGAATGAACCGGGCGTGGCGGTGGTTGAATCGGAACGTGATTTGGCCAAGCTACAGCAATGGGCAGAACTAGGCAAGAAATATGGCATGGTGCAGCTGATTCAATTGTCTCATCCAGGCCGTCAGTGTCCTAAAGGTCTAAACAAGGAAACCGTCGCACCTTCAGCGGTACCTTTCTCTCCGATGCTAGCAACCACATTTGGCAAACCGCGTGAATTACGTGAAGATGAGATTTACGACATTATTCAGCGTTTTGCCACCTCTGCTCAAATCTGCGAAAAAGCCGGTTTTGAAGGTATACAGTTGCATGGTGCACATGGATATCTGATTAGCCAGTTTTTATCGCCTTTGACCAATAAGCGTCAGGATCAGTGGGGCGGTTCAATTGAAAACCGGATGCGCTTCCTGCTAGAAATTTACAAAGCGGTTCGTGCAGCAACCTCGGATCAATTTATCATTTCCGTGAAGCTGAACTCGGCCGATTTCCAGCGTGGCGGCATTACTGAAGAAGAAGTAGTTGCGGTCTTTAAAGCGATTGATGCGGCGGGAATCGACTTGATTGAGATTTCTGGCGGAACGTATGAAGCTCCGGCTATGGCGGGCGCGAAAGAGGATAAGCGCAAAGCCAGTACCATTGCACGTGAAGCTTATTTCCTCGATTTTGCCGAGAAAATTCGTAAAGAAGTGCAATGTCATTTAATGGTGACCGGTGGCTTCCGTACCGTAGAGGGGATGAATGCGGCACTCGACAGTGGTGCCTGTGATTTTATTGGTATTGCCCGTCCATTGGCGGTGGAAACCGATTTAACCGATCGACTGATCGCTGGACAGGACGTGCGTTATGCGGTGAATAAAATTAAAACCGGTATTCCTATGGTCGATAAAATGGCAATTATGGAAATTATCTGGTATGCCGCGCAGTTTAAAGATATTGCACGAGGCAAACGTCCAAATCCTAAACTGTCACCGCTGAAAGTTTTCTTGAAATATGCCAAAAATAATATTACTACCATTATTAAAGGCCAGATTAATTCACGTCGTAGTGCTTAACTGGATGACCACTCTTTAGATCAATAAGACTGAAACTGCACAGCAGACCATTGTCCTTTTTCCAATGCACGTTGAAAGGCAGGTCTGCTTTGGATCTGTTGCAGATAACGCTGAATATGCTGTAGTGATGCAAATTTCGTATTCGATTGCATGCAGGCCAGTAGCGGAAACCAAAACAACAGATCTACACGTCTAAAATGATCATTGCTTAATAGCTAGTTTTTTTAGATGTGCAGCAAAGATCAAGCAATATTGAAATTCAATCCATTTAAAAACAAAAAAACCTGATTCATGATGATCAGGCTTTTTTGTGAGATTTTTCAATCTCGAATATGGCGACCCTACGGGGATTCGAACCCCGGTTACCGCCGTGAAAGGGCGATGTCCTAGGCCTCTAGACGATAGGGTCATCTAAGTATTGGCGTCCCTACGGGGATTCGAACCCCGGTTACCGCCGTGAAAGGGCGATGTCCTAGGCCTCTAGACGATAGGGACGTTTCAGAGGTGGGCGTATAATAGGGTGGATAGCAGACCCTGTCAAACCTTTTTCCGGGATAATTTTTAAAAACCTATTCAACTGAATAAAAATAAAACAAATATGTGAAAAGTACTTTGAAATGCACTATTTTTCAGGCATTAAACCTTCAATGATGCTGTTGATCACGGCAGGATGTTGCAAGTAACCGGTAATACTATGCGGGTTTTGAAAGAAGGTGGTAATGGCCTGATTAATGATGGGGGGATCAAAATCGAAGGGCGGTTCAGACAAGGGAAAAGCAGTCAAAAAATCATCTGGGGAATAAAAATTAAACCAGTCACCCTGCAGTTGAGGTGGTCTTGAAATCGGGGTGACGAGTTTTTCCTGAATGACTCTAAAAGCTAGGGGAGAGCCTAAGGTAATAAAGCGCTGAATTCTAAAATGGGGATATTGATGCAGCAGGTTATAGGTAATGACCGAACCGAGGGAATGCGCCACAATAATATGATCTAACTCAGGATGAAGGTAAGACATGATCCGGTGATGGACTTCATGCATGAAGTCTGGATTGGATAAATACAGGTAAGTTTCAATCAGGAATTTACGGATAAATGTTTCATGCAGCTTGGGATAATGATTCAGAAATAGTGCCAGTTCTTTAAAGGTATGGTCTCTGGTGAGCGCGCTGAATACACTTAGGCGCTGGGTAAGTGATTCAGAATGTTCCGGATTAAAGATGGGTAAGGAGTGAATACAAGGTTTGTGTTCCTGCACCATGGTGTCGTTATGTCCCAAATGAAAGGGAAGATGTAAATGTGCAATAGACTTGGGTAAAAAAGTATCCAGGTCTAGGCTGTTATATAAGTGATGTTTACTGAGCAAGTCTCCATAAAAGGGGAAACGTATTTCCAGAGAGTTAAGATCTATATTTTGCTGGGAATTGCGTAAGCCTGTCTGAAAAGCAGATAGCCAATGTTGTTTTAATGAGGGTTGATCATAATTCTGTTGATTCATGCCGTGAATAAAAATGATTTTCATACATGGTCAGAGTTTTTATAGAGGTGATTCTCTTGCTTTAGCTTAAAAAAAAGACCGGTACTTGACCACTCTTTTTATGTGTTAGTTTTGCTTATCATAAAAAATAGCTATGATAGCAGGCCTTCTTATAAAGATCTGATCGTTAAAAATTTAAGGAGATAATAATTGCTACAGGCTGCTTTTGTGCAATCACTTTTAGCAGATATTAAAGAGAGAATGGCTTAAAAAAATAGATAAAACGAGTCGTTATCATGCAAACTAAAAATCTGCGATGGAATAATAATGAGAATTAAATTTTGGAAAATCGTATGGAGCGATATATGGCGACCCTACGGGGATTCGAACCCCGGTTACCGCCGTGAAAGGGCGATGTCCTAGGCCTCTAGACGATAGGGTCGTTAGGAGGTGATGCGTATATTATGGAGTTTTCAGCGGACTGTCAAACCTGTAATTGTGTTATTTTTATAATATTGAATTAATTGCATAAAAAATGACAAGTCTGCAAGAAAAAAGCGCAGTTATTACACTGCGCTTAATTGATCATACAAGCAGGCATTAATTTTTATTGTGATATAACCAGTAATAACTGGCATAGCAAGCGGCCATAAACAGCAAGCAGCCAATAAAACCTGACAGCATTTCAGGATCATAGGCCATACTTAGACCTGTGGCTGTACAGCACACAAAACCAAGAATCGGCACCAGCGGAAACCACGGGGTACGGAATTTAAGTTCTGCAACACTATTGCCCTGCTTCAACCATTGGCGGCGGAAGTTAAACTGACTCCAGCAGATACTCATCCACACAATCACCATGGTGAATGCCGCAATACCCATCAGGTTTTTAAAAATAACATCAGCACCAAACTGTTCAGATAACAATCCTGGTAAACCGCCAATCATGGTGACCCAGATCGCAATGACAGGAACGCCTGATTTACTCACTTTGGCAAAGATACGTGGCAACTGGTTTTGTGCAGCCAAAGCCCACATCATGCGTGAAGCGGCATATAGGCCTGAGTTTGCAGTAGAAAGCAAGGCAGTAATAATCACAAAACGGATGATATCCACGGCATAAGGGATACCCATCAGGTTAAATACCGAGACAAAGGGACTACTGCTTAGGCCTTCACCTTGAGCGCTAGCATTGAGACCTGCGTCGGTATAAGGAAGCAGTGAGCTGATCACGATGATGGTACCGACAAAGAAAATCATCAAACGCCATACAGCAGCATGAATTGCTTTAGGGACATTTTTTTCAGGATTTTCTGTCTCACCCGCGGCAATACCGATCATCTCGGTACCATTAAAGGCAAAGTTAACAATCAACAGTGTGCTGAAAAGCGGAATCAAGCCATTGGGTAACCAGCCGTGTTCAGTCAAGTTGCTGAACAGTGGTGCAGACTCGTAACCCTGGAATGGAATAAAGCCAAAAATACTGCCGAAACCGAGAATAATAAATACCAGCACGGTCGCGACTTTGATCATCGATAGCCAAAACTCGGATTCCGCAAAAGTACGGGTTGAACTCAAGTTTGAAATGAGTACGCCGCTGGCAAAAATCAGGGTCCATAACCAGATGGAGGTTTGCGGGAACCATTCCTGCATCAGAATGGCGGCTGCGGTGAATTCTGTACCTAAGGTGGCTGACCAGCCCAGCCAATACATCCAGGACACCATATAGCCTGTACCGGGACCAATATAGTTCGAGGCAAATGCACCAAAAGAACCGGATACCGGTAAATGTACAGCCAGTTCGCCCAGGCAAAGCATGACCATATAAGCGATTAAACCACCAATGATATAGGCAAGTACTGCACCAAGTGGCCCGGCTTGTGAAATAACTTCACCAGAGCCCATAAACAGGCCTGTACCAATGGCACCACCAAGTGACAACATAATGAGGTGACGTGTAGACATGGCTCTTTTGAGCGATGGCTTACGCTCCTCGGCAGGCGAATGCTGCGAAGGTTGGGTAGGAGATTGCATAAAATAAATAATAGGTTGAAAGTACTATTTTAAGTGTTTGTTCGATGAGTTTTCAAATAAATCATTTTTTGCTGATGATTATTGCCTCATTAGGCTTCTCTCATAAATTATTTTAGAAACTAAAAATTGTTCGTAAAGCCAAAATTGAAAATAGATTTCAGTCGATATTAGATTCATGAGTGTGGCATGGATGCCACACATTTCCCATCCCTTGCACTGCATTTTAAAGCAGTGCTTAAAACTGACTCAGGATGTCGTGTATGGGAAATAAAAGGTTTTTCTTGCGGACTCAAAATATATTTTGAGATCCTCATTTTGACCTTTCAAAAGTAGAGAGATTGCCTACGAAAAGGTAAAAAAATTAAATCAATCAAATGAGGCCGTGCTGATTTAAAAAAATCTAATATTGAACATTTTTGATTTATGAAAGAGATCTATTACAGCTGTAGATTTAAAAAAGACCACATTTAGTGGTCTGGTGTCTAATATTTCTGCGGCTGGGGTGCCGGAGTTGTGGTTGTGGTATTTGCCGGATTTTTGCTTTGTTCTTCATCTTTGCTGGCGAGATATAAATATACAGCTGAAGGCAGCAGAATCATTAAAACAATAAAAACTTTTTTCAACATAATGGCTTTTTCAACCTGATGATTTGAGTATTGACCGGAATAAGTTGATCTTCACATGTAAATTGCGATAAACCAAGCCATAAGTACAGTGCTCAGACGATCAATCTGCAAAAAACTAAAATTTTAAAACTATAAAATTAAAATATAGTTGTGCTTAAGCAGCGATTGATATCAAAAGAATGAAAATAGAATAAAGAAATTGAAGTGTTGAATTAAAACAAGAAGAGAAAATAGATGGCGACCCTACGGGGATTCGAACCCCGGTTACCGCCGTGAAAGGGCGATGTCCTAGGCCTCTAGACGATAGGGTCGTTTAGAAGATGGCGGTATCTTATTGATCCGCCACCAAAGTGTCAAGTAGATGGGGTGCGAGTTTGTTCAAAATATAGCAAAACAGTTCGGCAGTCTTTTGAGTATCGTATAGAGCAGAGTGTGCTTCCTTACCATCAAACTCGATTCCAGCCTGAATACATGATTTTGCCAGCACGGTTTGACCAAACATCACGGCACTTAAAGTCACGGTATCGAACACAGAAAAACTGTGGAACGGATTCTGATTTTTAGTACCGGTACGTGCAATGGCAGCCTGGACAAAGCCCAAATCAAAATGCGCATTATGACCGACCAAAACGGCATGGGTACAGTTTTGCTGACGGCGAACTTCATTCACAGATTTAAAGATACGCTTGAGCGCCGTCTTTTCATCTTCCGCCATGGCAATGCGCATTGGGTTTGAAGGATCTATACCAATAAATTCTAAGGAACGACGGTCTAAATTTGCCCCTGCAAAAGGGTTAATATGTGCATGGTGGGCTTCACCAGGTACAAATTGACCTTCTTCATTATAAATAATCGGGATAGCTGCAATTTCCAGCAAGGCATCGGTCTGTGAGTTAAAACCTGCTGTCTCGACATCGACAACAACAGGTAAAAATCCACGGAAACGCTGACCAATTACTGGTTGGGTTTCATTTGTCACACTTTTCTCCATTGGATGGTCTTACCCGCATACAGTGGGATAATCTGTTCTCCATCCAAATAGTCTAAACTTTCCGGAATAACTTGCTCTTCTTTTACCAGGGTAATGGTATTGGTATTGCGCGGCAGGCCATAGAAGTCAGCACCGAAGTGGCTGGCAAAACCTTCCAGACGATCCAGTCGGCCTGCCTGATCAAAAGCCTGCGCATAGAGTTCAATTGCAGTCGGTGCGCTATAACAACCGGCACAGCCACAAGCATTTTCTTTGGCATTTTTTGAATGTGGCGCACTGTCTGTTCCCAAGAAAAACTTAGGATTAGAACTGGTCGCAACTTCAAGTAATGTTTGCTGATGGGTTTGACGTTTTAAAATTGGCAAACAATAAAAATGCGGTTTAATACCACCAACCAGCATATCGTTACGGTTAAACAATAAATGCTGAGGGGTAATTGTAGCAGCTACATTGCGGTCTTGTTCAAGTACAAAATGGGCAGCTTCACTGGTGGTGATATGTTCGAGTACCAGTTTAAGCTTTGGAAACTGTTTAAGCAGTGGTGAAAGCACTTCATCCAGGAAGCGTTTTTCACGGTCAAAAATATCGACATGGTTATGGGTGACTTCACCATGAAGCAACAACGGCACCTGATGTTCTTCAAGCTGTTCAATCACGGCATAGACTTTACGAATATCACTTACGCCATTATCTGAATTGGTAGTGGCACCAGCTGGATACAGCTTGATGGCATTGACATGTTCAGATTCTTTGATTTTTTTTACTTCGCTCGGCTGGGTTTGATCGGTAAAGTAAAGCACCATACGCGGATCAAATGCGACACCTTCAGGAACGTGCGCCATAATGCGTTCACGATAAGCCAGTGCTTCTTCAACTGTTTTAATGGGAGGGACAGTATTTGGCATACAGATGGCACGCGCAAACTGCTTGGCAAGGTCGGGAACTGTACGTTTTAAAGATAAACCGTCACGTAAATGAGCATGCCAATCGTCTGGCTGGAGAAGAGTAAGAGTATTCAAGGCCATTTCAATCGAAGAAATAAAACAAATGATAATCCATAAAGTGTGAAAATGGTAACGAGAATTACAGACAAATGGTTAGATATGTATAATTACAAACATGAAATATATGTTATTTTTAGTAACTAAAAGAAGTAAGTAATGCTAGGAAATGGAATCCAAGTATATTTTAGCGAAATTACAATACGATAAAGAAAAAATAGAAGAGCTGATTACGCGGCAAAGTCGTCGTGTAGGTCAGGTTTTTCCCAAAAAAATGGAACAGGAATTTTGCTCTAAAAACCTGGAACGTGCCCGTAAGCATGTAGAAAAATATCTATGGGGCGGCATTTTATCCTATTTTATGTTTATGCTGGTCATGATTCCGAGTGATTACTGGATTATAGATCAGCAATATTTTGCTCATGATTTTGTGCAATGCGTGGTTGGCCTGGTCAATGGCGGTCTTTGTTTACTCTTCTTATTTTGCTTTTCATATTTTCCTAAATTACGTGCATATTTTGCTCAAGCTTCCATGGCGCTTATGTTCTGGGCCATTATATCCATAGCTTGGACGACTATTACTGTAAAAACCATTGCCATGCAGCATCAGGCCATGGCCATAATTTGTATTATTTATATTATTGCTCCTCTTATTACCGGCGTGAAGCCAATCCAGATACTCATGACTGGATTATCTGCAGCATCAGCGACCATCCTGCTATTTGTTGCTTTGGATGTTGAATTTGATGCCGTGGTACTGGGGCGTATTCTCTTTGGTATTTGTATACTGAGTTATGTGATTTGCCACATGATTTTTGCACGTGAACGAATGATTTATTTGTATTCCATGCGTGCCAGAATCAGTGAAAAAATGCATCGCATTCATAATTCGGAATTATTGCATTTAAGTCAGCATGATGACCTGACCAAAATCTCAAACCGTCGTAGTTTCGATGAAATGATGGAAGTGTTTTACCAGCAAACCCGTCAAGAGCGAAGTACTTTGGCGATTCTGTTTATTGATATTGATTTTTTTAAAAACTACAATGATTTTTATGGGCACCAAAAGGGCGATGATGTGATTTCTTCTATCGCCAAATCGATTAAAAATGCCATTCGGCATATGGATTTTGTTGCACGATATGGTGGGGAAGAGTTTGTGGTACTATTGCCTGAAACAGATGCTCATGGTGCCTATGCCGTAGCGTCAAATATCTATAAGGCCATCGAGCGTCTAGAAATTCCTCACGAGAAATCTTCAATCTCCGATTTTATTACCATCAGTTTAGGAATTACTGTTTATTATGGCGAAGCTGAGCTAAGCAAAGAAGAGTTATTAAAAATTGCTGATCAGGCTTTATATCGTGCCAAGAATTTAGGCCGTAACCAGATTTATTATCAATCTCTCCGTTCCAATATCGCTGCAACTGAATTTATAAAATCATAAACAGGACAGATAAAAAAACCGCTCGAAAGAGCGGTTTTTTGACCTAAAACAAACTTATTTGTTTTTGTCTTTTAATTGAGGAACAGCTGAACCTGTACCTACAGAAAGTAAGCCTGCACCTGTATAGATACCTAATTTCGCACGTGTATCTGTAATATCCAAGTTACGCATAGTCAATTGACCAATACGATCCATTGGAGAGAACATTGAATCACCTTTCTCCATGGTTAAACGCTCAGCTTCATAAGTGAGGTTAGGAGATTCAGTGTTCATAATCGTGTAATCGTTACCACGACGAAGTTCTAAAGTCACAGTACCAGTCACTGCTTTAGCAACCCAACGCTGTGCAGTTTCACGAAGCATCAGCGCTTGAGAATCGAACCAACGACCTTGGTACAACAAGCGACCTAAACGTAAACCGTTGATACGGTATTGTTCGATGGTGTCTTCGTTATGAATACCAGTCACAAGACGTTCGTAAGCAATATGAAGGAGAGCCATACCCGGAGCTTCATAGATACCGCGAGATTTTGCTTCAATGATACGGTTTTCGATCTGGTCAGACATACCTAGACCGTGACGACCACCGATACGGTTGGCTTCAAGAATGAACTCAACCGGATCTTCAATGCGTTGACCGTTAATCGCAACAGGGAAGCCTTCTTCAAAAGTAATTGATACTTCTTCAGGTTTGATTTCGACTTCTTCTTTCCAGAACGCCACGCCCATGATTGGGTCAACGATTTTGATACCGGCATTTAAGTATTCAAGATCTTTCGCTTCGTGAGTCGCACCCAGCATGTTTGAGTCAGTTGAGTAAGCTTTTTCTTTTGACATTTTATAGTCAAAGCCGTTGTCGATCAGGAATTGTGACATTTCCGCACGACCACCAAGCTCATCAATAAAGGTTTGGTCTAACCAAGGTTTATAGATTTTAAGCGCTGGGTTAGTTAAAAGACCATAACGGTAGAAACGTTCAATGTCGTTACCTTTATAAGTCGAACCGTCACCCCAGATGTTTACGTCATCTTCTTTCATTGCGGTAACAAGCATGGTACCGGTTACTGCACGACCCAATGGCGTAGTGTTGAAGTAAGGAACACCACCAGTGCTGATATGGAAAGCGCCACATTGAATAGCAGCAATACCTTCTAATGCAAGTTGTAAGCGGCAATCAACCAAGCGAGCTTTTACTGCGCCATACGCTTCCGCTTTTTTCGGAATCGCATCATAGTCGTCTTCATCAGGCTGGCCCAGGTTTGCTGTATAAGCATAAGGTTCTGCGCCTTTTTGTTTCATCCACAATAGAGCAGCTGAAGTATCTAGACCACCAGAGAAGGCAATACCAACTTTTTTGCCTACTGGGACATTCTGCAAGATAGTTGCATTATCAGACATTGTTAATCCTAACGATATGAAATAGGCACCGAGAAATTTGGTGGCCCAAGAAAATACACATTTCTTCAATTGTAGCACTATTTTATTTCTAATGGTTTTACAAAAGAAAATCTCGTTGAAAATTTGAAATTGATAGATTCAATATATGGTTATAAGCAAAGATTTGGATTGAATCGTGAAATAGAGCAGAGCTGTGGCTTTATAAACAGGAGTTAAAAGGAAGGTTGATAACAATTGTGAGCAGCCCATTGAAAGTTTGATCGGTTGCAACAGTCCGCGCATTATATTTCCTCTCAGAATGGCTTTCTGTTGCACTTGTTATGTGTATCTAATTATCCAGGATACTAATGATCAGTATCTATGCTTGTTATAAATAGTGTTTTGCTTTGAGCAAGCATTGTTCAAATAATCCATATTATCGACTAAAGTATTACATGATTGTCCCGGATTTATTATTTTTCTAAAAAAATAATAAAAATTAAATAATTAAAAATACCTGAGTGAATTTTAATCAGTGTGGTCTGTGCAAATTTTAAATATTTCATGTGTAATATTGGTATGACCAATTATAAATAATAAATTATTAATTGATCTTTAATTCGGCAAAAAGTAAGATATTTAACATTAAGAGACATATTTTTTTTATTAAATGATTATTGGTCATACCAATTAAGGTGTTAATTGGTAGGTGATCAGACCATTTTGTGTTCTGGAAAGCATTTCAAGGAGATGACAATGCTTCAACAATGGCAACAGATTTATGATCCTATGGGCAATATCTGGCTCTCCAGTTTGATCGCCCTGATTCCCATCATTTTCTTCTTTTTAGCGCTTGCGGTATTCCGCATGAAAGGCAGCGTAGCGGGAACCATTACCGTGATCCTTGCGCTGCTGGTTTCATTATTTTCCTATCAGATGCCGGTCGTGATGGCTTTTGCATCGATGATTTACGGTTTTTTCTATGGTTTGTGGCCGATTGCCTGGATCATCATCGGCGCGGTATTTCTGTATAAAATTTCGGTTAAAACCGGGCAGTTCGATATTATTCGTTCGTCCATTCTGTCGATTACCGAAGATCAGCGTTTACAAATGCTCTTTGTGGGTTTTGCCTTTGGTACCTTCCTTGAAGGTGCAGCCGGTTTTGGCGCTCCGGTTGCAATCACGGCTGCTTTATTGGTGGGTTTAGGGTTTAAACCCTTATATGCAGCGGGCTTGTGCCTGATTGTAAATACTGCACCCGTTGCCTTCGGCGCGATGGGTATTCCAATTATCGTGGCAGGGCAGGTTTCAGGTGTAGATACCCATGAAATTAGCCAGATGGTAGGACGTCAGTTGCCGTTTATGGTGCCAATTGTTCTATTTTGGATTATGGCGATTATGGATGGCTGGCGTGGAGTAAAAGAAACATGGCCCGCAGTGATTGTGGGTGGTGGATCATTTGCTATTGCGCAATATCTGACATCTAACTTTGTAGGCCCTGAACTTCCTGATATTACTGCCTCAATTGCATCACTGGTTTCATTAACCATTCTTCTGAAATTCTGGCAGCCAAAACATATTTTCCGTTTTGCAGACCAAGACGCAAATGTTGATGAAGCAGATGCTCAACAGCTTGCCGCTCAAAAACAGCAAAAATATAGCATTGCCCAAATTGCCAAGGCATGGTCGCCATTTGCAATTCTAACGGCTATGGTGACGCTGTGGAGTATCAAACCCTTTAAGGATTTATTTGCCAAAGATGGTGCACTGCATGATCTGGTCATTTCCATCAAAGTACCGTATTTGCATCAGCTGATCCAGAAGATGCCGCCGGTGGTTCCTGAAATTAAGGACTACGATGCGATTTATAAATTTGACTGGATTTCTGCCACAGGCACAGCCATTTTGATTGCCGCCATCATTACCATTATTTTCCTGAAAATGAAGCCAAAAGTAGCAGTGATCACTTTTGGCGAAACCATCAATGAGTTAAAAGTACCTATTTATTCCATTGGTATGGTACTGGCCTTTGCCTTTATTGCGAACTATTCAGGCATGTCGGCCACCCTAGCTTTAGCGCTGGCGCATACAGGCCAGGCATTTACTTTCTTCTCTCCATTCCTGGGCTGGATTGGCGTGTTCCTGACTGGTTCAGACACGTCTGCTAATGCGCTTTTCTCGGCACTTCAAGCCACTACTGCACAACAGATTGGGGTGCCAGAAGTATTGCTGGTTGCAGCCAATACTAGTGGCGGTGTAACCGGAAAAATGATTTCACCTCAATCGATTGCAATTGCCTGTGCGGCTGTAGGTCTGGTAGGTAAAGAATCTGATTTGTTCCGCTTTACCGTGAAACACAGTATCTCCTTTACCGTGATGATTGGTATTATCATTACCTTACAAGCCTATGTGTTCCCATGGATGATTCCATAAATTGGAATTGATGCAAGAGTAGAGAAATGCAGATGAAAGTTTCCGACCAAGCCGTACAGCAGCTCCGTATGTTGATTGAACAGAGCAATATGCAGGTTGGAGACCGTTTGCCTGCAGAACGTAAATTATGTGAACAGCTCGGGGTGTCGCGTTCATCGCTGCGTGAAGCCATTCAGCATTTGGTCAGTACAGGCATGTTGCTCAGCAAGGCAGGCTCGGGAACCTTTTTGCAGTTGCTACCGGGTGCCTGGACCAATCATCAAATTGTAGAACCTTTAAGCAATTTGATCGATCAGGATCCGGCTTACCGATTTGATGTGCAGGAAGCCCGCAGCGTTTTAGAGGGTGGTACTGCCTGGTATGCCGCTCAGCGTGCAACAACAGCAGACCTGGAAAATATTCGCCGCTGCTATGATCGGATTGCCCATTATCAATCTATTGGGGATGATGATCAGGCTTCTAAAGCGGATGCCGAGTTCCATTTAGCCATTGCTGAAGCCTCACATAATTTAGTGCTAATACAGATGATGCGCGGCCTGTTTGACCTGTTGAAATACAACGTGGTTTTGGGCCGGCGTAAAGTCTATAGCGAATCGCACCGTTTTGATCAATTGCACGATCAGCACTTTCAAGTGATGGATGCAATTGAACGCCGTGATCCTGATGCTGCACGCAGTGCAGTCTGTGGACACATTGGGTTTGTAGTACAACAGGTACGCTTGATTGATGAAGAAGAAGCTCGTCGCCAGCGTGCCAGTAGATTAAACAGGATATAAGCATGATTATTTCTTCTGCGAATGATTATCGTGAAGCTGCGAAACGCCGGTTGCCCCCTTTTCTTTTTCACTATATTGATGGTGGCGCATACGCGGAATATACACTGAAGCGTAATGTGGAAGATTTATCAAAAATTGCGTTGAGACAACGTGTACTGAATGACATGTCGCAGTTAAGTCTGGAAACCAAACTGTTTAATGAAACCCTGTCGATGCCAGTGGCATTGTCGCCAGTCGGTTTAACCGGTATGTATGCACGTCGTGGGGAAGTTCAGGCGGCAGTGGCGGCAGATAAAAAGGGTATTCCTTTTACCCTGTCTACTGTTTCAGTCTGTCCGATTGAAGAAGTTGCGCCAGCGATTCAGCGTCCAATGTGGTTTCAGTTGTATGTGCTGCGTGACCGTGGCTTTATGAAAAATGCCCTGGAACGTGCCAAAGCGGCAGGTTGCTCAACCTTAGTATTTACAGTAGATATGCCTGTTCCAGGTGCACGTTACCGTGATGCCCACTCAGGTATGAGTGGACCCAATGCAGCAATGCGCCGTTATATGCAATCCTGTTTCCATCCGCATTGGGCCTGGAATGTCGGCATGATGGGCCGTCCACATGACCTAGGCAATATTTCTAAATACTTGGGTAAACCCACGGGTCTTGAAGATTATATTGGCTGGTTAGGTTCTAACTTTGATCCCTCGATTTCCTGGAAAGATCTGGAATGGATTCGTGAGTTCTGGGATGGTCCAATGGTGATCAAAGGTATTTTGGACCCTGAAGATGCCAAGGATGCAGTACGTTTCGGTGCAGATGGTATTGTGGTGTCGAATCACGGTGGCCGTCAGCTGGATGGTGTTTTATCTTCCGCACGTGCTTTGCCGCCAATTGCCGATGCGGTTAAAGGTGATATCAAAATTCTAGCCGATTCGGGTATCCGTAATGGTCTGGATGTAGTGCGTATGCTGGCCTTAGGTGCAGATACCTGTATGTTGGGTCGTGCCTTTGTTTATGCACTGGGCGCTGCCGGTGGTGAGGGTGTTTCCAATCTGCTCGAATTGATTGATAAGGAAATGCGCGTAGCAATGACGCTGACCGGTGCCAAAACCATTGCCGATATTACTTCGGATTGTTTGGTGAAGTTAGATAGAGAGTTGGCGGAGTGATTCTACCCGAACTCTTTTTTGACAAGAAAAAGTTCCCCTCTTTATTAAAGAGGGGTTAGGGGAGATTAAATAATGAATTTATTAACATTTATCATGCGTTAAACATGATTGTAAAACTTCATATTAAGTATTTTCACGGCCAGCTTTTGCGGAGAATGGGTTTAGATTTATTTGTGTAGGCTTTATCTTACTTTTGATGGATCAAAAGTAACAAAAATCCTTCGTTGAGCAGAAGGAACTTCCTTGTTTCTCTGCCCAACGGCGGCATCCATGCCGCCAGATGCGATAGTCAATGCTGTGAATAATCAAAGTTTAAAAATCAGGATATTCATACTTTTAACTATTTAAATTTATGGACATGAAAAATCAAACTAGCAGAGGTGTTAAGTGCTGACTGCAACAAATCCACAGCAAACCATTCAAAAGCTCATCAACATTGTCGGCAAGCAACATGTATTAATAGATGACAATGACACACGTTTATACCGTCAGGGACGCCGTTACGGTTCCGGTCAAGTCCTGGCCGTGGTCGTCCCGGGTTCATTGCTGGAACAGTGGCAAGTCTTGCAGGCTGCGGTGGATGCAGACTGCATAATTATCATGCAGGCGGCCAATACCGGACTTACTGGTGGTTCCACCCCCTTTGGTGATGATTATGACCGTCCTGTCATTTTAATGAGTACCCGTCGTTTAGCCGGTATTCAAGTCATCAATAGCGGTAAACAGGTAATTTGCTTACCTGGAGCAACGCTAGACAAACTTGAAAAGGAACTTGCCCAATTTAACCGTGAGCCGCATTCTGTGATTGGTTCTTCCTGTATTGGTGCATCGGTTTTGGGTGGTGTGTGCAATAACTCGGGTGGTGCGCTGGTTCGACGTGGGCCTGCCTATACCGAACTTGCCCTGTATGCACGAGTGAATAGTGCTGGCAAATTAGAGCTGGTGAATCATTTGGGAGTGAATTTAGGTGCAACGCCTGAAGAGATTCTGACAAAACTGGAAAGCCAAAACTACCAGACAGCGGATATTGAAAATAATCCAAGTTGCTGTGCTTCGGATCAGCATTATGCGCATGATGTGACTCAAGTCGATGAGAATACTCCGGCACGTTTTAATGCCGATCCATCGCGTTTGTATGAAGCATCCGGTTCGGCGGGAAAAGTCTGTGTGTTTGCGGTACGTTTGGATACCTTTGAAAAAATTCCCAGTCAGGTGTTTTATGTCGGCACCAATACCCAGCAAGATTTAACCGCAATCCGCCGTTTTCTACTCACTGATTTACCGCGCTTGCCGATTGCAGGCGAATATATTCACCGGGTAGCTTACGATATTGGCGCTGAATATGGCAAAGATACCTTCATGTTTATCGAGAAATTTGGAACAGCCAAAGTACCGGCGGCTTTTGCCATGAAAGATAAGGTGGATAGCTACCTGGAAAAAGTCGGCATGAAAGGACTGTCTGACAAAGTCCTGCAAATGCTGAGCAAATTTTTACCGTCGCATTTACCGAAACGCATGAATGAATTCCGGGATTTGTATGAGCATCATCTGGTGCTGCGTATCGAGAATCAGGACGTAGAACAGGTGCAGCAATTTTTGCAGCAATATTTTTCAGCCAATACCACTGGAAATTATTTTCTATGCAGCGAGGAAGAAGGGCGTAAAGCCTTTCTGCACCGCTTTGCGGTTGCGGGAGCGGCAATTCGTTATCGTGATACCCATCGGAGTGAAGTAGAAGATATTGTCGCGTTGGATATTGCCTTACGCCGTAATGACCGTGAATGGGTCGAAACCTTGCCTCAGGAAATGGATGACTTGATTATTCATAAATTGTATTACGGTCATTTTTTATGTCATGTGTTCCATCAGGACTATATTGTGAAAAAAGGCGTTGATCCTTTGGCGATGGAGCATCAAATGTGGCATTTGCTGGATGCGCGTGGAGCTGAATATCCGGCTGAGCATAATGTTGGACATTTATATGTGGCCAAGCCTGCGCTTAAAAAGCATTATCAAAAATTAGATCCGACCAATAGCTTTAATGTGGGGATTGGTCAGACTTCCAAATTAAAATACTGGGATTAATATAGATTTATTTTCCGGAACTTATACGAGGTGTGGTTTTAAAACTGCACCTTTTTTTATGCTGAATTGACTGTTTCGTCAGACAATGTTTAAAACAAGTCATAAACAAAATGATAAAAATAGGTAAAGTAATATGCAACAAGTTGCAGAGCCAATATATTAAGGACCCATTATGACAACTAGCTATGCAAATATTTTAAAACCGCTACATTTAGGCTTTACGACCATTAAAAACCGTGTCGTGATGGGTTCCATGCATACCGGTCTGGAAGACCGTTTTTATAATTATCCTAAATTAGCCGCATATTTTGGTGAACGTGCAAAAGGTGGCGTAGGCCTGATTATTACCGGAGGGATTTCGCCGAACCGTCAGGGTTGGCTGCTTCCTGCAGGCGGCACCATGAATCATTTGGCGGATGTTGCACCGCATCGTTTGGTGACGCATGCTGTACATAAGCATGGTGCAAAAATTTTAATGCAGATTTTGCATTCTGGTCGTTATGGTTATCAGCCTTTTGTGGTTTCTGCCAGCCCAATCAAGTCACCAATTTCACCGTTTAAACCGCGTCAGATGAGTGAAAAACAGATTCTCGAAACCATCAATGATTATGCACATACCGCTAGTATTGCCAAAAAAGCCGGCTATGATGGTGTGGAAATCATGGGCTCTGAAGGTTATTTGCTGAATCAGTTTTTAAGCCGTCATGTCAATCAACGTGCTGATCGCTGGGGTGGAGACATTCAAAGCCGGATGCGTTTTGCAGTGGAAATTGTAAAAGCTATTCGGAAAAAAATTGGCGAAAACTTCATTATCTGCTTCCGTTTGTCGCTACTAGATTTGGTGCATGATGGCAATACCATGCAGGAAGTGATTACGGTTGCCCAAGCGCTGGAACAAGCAGGTGTAACCTTGCTGAATACCGGTATAGGTTGGCATGAAGCACGTATTCCGACCATTGTGACTTCGGTACCGCGTGCAGCATTTGCTGATTACACGGCCGAAGTGAAAAAGCATGTCGCCATTCCTGTGATTGCATCTAACCGCATTAACATGCCTGAAACAGCCGAAGCCATTTTGGCTGCTGGAAAAGCCGATATGGTGCAAATGGCCCGACCATTGTTGGCAGATGCATTCTGGGTCAGCAAGACCGCAACCAATCGTGTTGATGAAATTAATACCTGTATTGCCTGTAACCAGGCTTGTTTGGATCACACCTTTAAAAATAAACGAGCAACCTGTTTGGTGAACCCGCGGGCTGCCTATGAAACAGAACTGGTCTATTTAAAAACCAAAACACCGAAAAAAATTGCTGTTGTTGGTGGTGGCGTAGCAGGCATGTCTGCTGCAACAGTTGCGGCAAGTCGCGGCCATAAAGTCACTTTATTTGAAGCCTCTAAAGAAGTGGGCGGGCAATTTAATCTGGCCAAAGTGGTTCCGGGCAAAGAAGAATTCCACGAAACCATTCGTTATTTTAAAGTTCAAATTGAAAAAACTGGATTGGAGCTTCGGTTAAATACCAGAGTGAACCGTGAACAACTGGAACGTGAAGGTTTTGATGAGGTCGTGGTTGCGACTGGAGTTGTTCCGCGTGCATTAAAAATTGAAGGCAGTGATGCACCACAAGTATTGTCTTATGCAGAAGTACTTCGCGGTGCTCCAGTGGGGGATCGTGTTGCAGTGATTGGTGCGGGGGGGATTGGTTTTGATGTATCGGAATTTTTATTAAAACCTGAACATCAGCCACAGCCGCAACCATTGGCGGACTGGCAGCGGGAGTGGGGCATTGACCCAAATCCAAATTATATTTCTGAAGGAGGAATGCAAGCTGCTGAAGTGGCTCATCCTGTCCGTGAGATCTATTTATTGCAACGTAAAACCACACCGCTGGGGATTGGGTTAGGCAAAACCACAGGTTGGGTGCATCGTGCTCAATTGAAAAAACATGCAGTGAAGATGTTACGCGGCGTGCAATATAAGTCTATTAGCAATGAAGGCTTATGGATAGAAACCAATGGTTATGACCAACTGTTACGTGTTGATACCGTGGTGGTGTGTGCAGGACAAGAGTCAGTGAAGGATATTATGCCGAATGACGGTGAACATACCTTGGCGAATTACCATATTATTGGCGGTGCCAAACTGGCAGCAGAGCTTGATGCCAAGCGTGCAATCCGCGAGGGTGCTGAATTGGCAGCCAAATTATGATGTTTTAAGTTGATTTGGTGAAACAATATTCATTTGAATGGTTTAGTTGTAATTTTTACTTGTCAGCTTTTAAAAACATCCGTATTATGGCGCACATGGAAGCGTGGCAGAGCGGTTTAATGCACCGGTCTTGAAAACCGACGAGGGTGCGAGTCCTCCGTGAGTTCGAATCTCACCGCTTCCGCCAAATTTCGAATTAAGCCCTTGTATTTGCAAGGGCTTTTTTCTTACCTGTGCTTTTGTCCCACATTATAACCCACATAAAATTTTGGATTGGAATAATCAAAATAAGAATAATTCAGACAGGTTTGGATAATAGGTAAATAGATCTCTTTCATAAATCAAAAAACGAGCACCTTTTTGATTGATATTTGTACTCTAATTTTCTTAGCATTCGTGCATAATCTGCGGATGAAATACATTGATTCAAAGAAGCTTTCTGAAAAACAGTTTAAGCGATATACGGGCATCTCATGGTCAACCTTTTATTTAATGGTTGAGCAATTGCAGAAGCATGTTCCAGCTAAAGGCAGACCACCCAAGTTAAGTGTGGAGGATCAGGTTCTGCTCTGTCTGAGCTATTGGCGGGAATACCGAACCTTATTTCACATTGCTACGAGTTATGGGGTTTCAGAGCC